>CANGHW010000193.1 GCA_947453695.1 Opitutia bacterium | reverse complement strand
GGAAGACATGCTGTTCTGCCCGCTAATGTATTACGGCAGTGCGACGGAGCGGGACATGGAGTTCGGGCAGTTCGTAATCGTGTTCAAGGCGCTCTTCCTGGAGGGCTTCGCGCGGCCGTTTGACGGTGTGCGCGTCGTGCTGCGCGTGCTACTGGACAAATACCGGGCGGCGGGTGGTGAGCGCCGGATGAAGTGTGGCGTCGCGCGAATCATGGCGCAGGCCGGCAAGGCGACCGCGCTCGTGCTCGATACGGGCGAGGAAATCACGGCGAACCACGTGATCTCGTCGATCGGCGCGCCCGAGACGGAGGCGCTTTTGGCCGACGCGATTGCGGGCGGCTCGAGCGCCACTTCGGCACCGCGAACCGCGCCGGGGCCGCTGTCGTTTGTCGAGACGATCTCGATCCTAAATCGCCAACCGGCGGAACTGGGGTGGGGGAGTGACACGATCGTGTTTTTCAACGACTCGGCGTGCTTCGACTACGTGAGCCCGACCGAGCAAGTCGATCCCCGCAGCGGCGTGATCTGCATCCCAAATAACTTCGACTACGGGGCGGATCGCACCCTCGCCGAAGGCATCTTCCGGGTAACCTGCCTGGCAAATTACGAACGCTGGGCCGCGCTCCCCGAGGACGCCTATCAGGCGGCGAAACAAGCGTGGTTTTCGACGGTGCAACGCAGCGCGCAACGGTTTCTCCCCGCGCTCCCGCAGCCGGACGCTCTTGCGGCGGCGACGGTGACGACGGACATGTTTACACCGCGCACGATCACGAAGTTTACCGGGCATCTGCGCGGAGCGATCTACGGAGCGCCGGTGAAGCAACGCCAGGGACGGACGGCGCTGGAGAACGTTTACCTGTGCGGCACCGACCAAGGCTTCCTCGGCATCATCGGCGCAATGCTCAGCGGCATCTCGATGGCGAACTATCACATCTTGCAAAAAGGGTGAGAGCCGACCGACATATTCCCCGTCTTACTTACCCGAAAATGAAAAACCTACTCCGCCTCGCCCTGTTTCCTCTTGCTGCCGTCGCGCTCTGCGCCGCGGACTTCCGTGACCATCTCGGTCTGCAGCTCTATAGCCTGCGCGCCCAAACCAAGGAAAGCACCACCGGGGCGCTCGATCTCGCCAAGTCTTACGGCGTGAAAGAAGTCGAACTCGCCGGCACCGGATCGCTGAAGCCCGAGCAGTTTGCCGCGGAGCTCAAGGCGCGTGGATTCGAGGCCGTCTCGGGGCACTTTGGCTATGGGCTGTTCGAGAAAGACGTCGCCGCCGTGATCAAAGACGCGAAGACCCTCGGGCTGAAATACGTGATCATCCCGTTTCCCCCCGTCGGCAAAGACAAGCCCTTCACCGAGGAGATGGCGCATGCGATGGCGGCGAAGTTCAATGAGTGGGGCGCGGCCTGCAAAAAAGAAGGCCTGAGTTTCGGCTACCACCCCCATGGCTTGGAATTCAAGCCGACGGCGGCAGGCAAGGGTGAGGTAATGTTTGATATTCTGGTGCGTGAGACCAAAGCCGATCTCGTCACCTACGAGATGGACGTTTACTGGGTCTTTATCACCGGCCTCGATCCTGCCCAGCTGCTCCTCAAATATCCGAACCGCTGGTCGCTCCTCCACATCAAGGATATGCTCAAGGACTTTGCCCGTGGCACGCACACTGGTGGCAGCCCCGCCTCGGCGAAGGTCACGGTCGGCGAAGGCCAGATCAAGTGGAGTGAGGTCCTCACCGCCGCGCAGAAAATCGGCGTGAAGCACTATTTCCTCGAGGACGAAACCCTCACGCCGCTGAAGTCCATTCCGGAGTCGTTCCAATATCTGCGCGCACTCAAACTCTGAGTTGCGCTTCGCCTTGGAGCGGTCTCACTCTCGCCGCTCCATGGCTTATGACTGGCTCAAAGGTGTCGCCGACGAGTATGATGTGATCGTGATCGGCAGCGGCTTGGGTGGCCTCACGGGTGCAAATGTGCTCGCGAAGGCCGGCCACCGCGTGCTGCTGCTCGAACATCACTATCAATTTGGGGGCCTTGCCACCTGGTTTACCCGCAAGGGTGGACACATCTTCGATATTTCGCTCCACGGCTTTCCCGTGGGCATGATCAAGTCGTGCCGTAAATACTGGTCGAAGGAGATCGCCGAATCGATCGTCCAACTGAAGGACATCCGCTTCGTGAACCCGCAGATGGATGTCTGGACCACCTTTACCCGGGAAGACTACACCCGCGTCCTCGTCGAGCAGTTCAAACTGGACCGGGCCCACGTCGAGTCGTTCTACGACTACCTCCGGGGCATGAATTTCTACGATAACAACACGGAGACCACGGGGCAGATGCTGGAGCGATTCTTCCCGGGGCGCGACGATGTAAAACGCCTGCTGATGGAGCCGATCGCCTATGCCAACGGCTCAACGCTGGATGATCCCGCGATCACTTATGGCATCGTGTTTTCGAATTTCATGGGCTCGGGCGTCTACACGTTCCGCGGGGGCTCCGACCTCCTGGTGGAAAAGATGATCACTGAGCTAAAGAAAAACGGGGTCGAAGTCCGCAAGAAGGTGCTCGTTGATCGCATCCTCGTCGAAGAACGCGACGGGCAGAAAGTAGCCTGCGGGATCGTCGCGAGCAGTGGGCGCGTGATTCGGGCGAAGGCGGTGCTCTCCAACGCGAACATCAAGAATACGGTCTTTCGCCTGGCGGGAGAGCAAAACTTCCCGGCGGACTACATCGCCGCGGCGCAGGCGGTGCGGATCAACTCCAGCTCATGCCAAGTCTATCTCGGAATCCGCAAGGGCGAGACGATCCCGCACATCGGCGACTTGGTCTTTACCTCGGAGAATCCGAAGTTCAGCAGTGCGGAACTCACGGACTTCAAGACGACCAGCCGCACGTTTTCCGTCTACTATCCCGATACGCGCCCCGGTTCGGAGCGCTACACGGTCGTGGTCTCGCTCAACGGCCACTATGCCGACTGGAAGAAACTCAGCGACGACGAGTATGAACACGAGAAGCAGCGCTTGATCGACGAGTCCGTTGCCGCGCTTGAACGCTACATCCCGGGTGTCAGCGCAAAGATCGATTGGAAAGAGGCGGCCACGCCCCGCACGATTGAGCGTTATACTACGCACTTCGGCGGCACTTCGTTTGGCACCAAGTTCGAGGGGCTCAAAGTTTCGATGGACCTGCCGGATAAACTGCCCGGTCTGTTTCACGCAGGCTCGGTGGGCATCATCATGTCGGGCTGGCTCGGCACCATTAACTACGGTGTGATTGTCGCCAACAAAATCGACAAGGCTCTGTTCGCTCTGAAGCAAGCTCCGCTGTCCACCGAGGTTCCGGCCACGACCTGACTCCGATTCTCCGCCCTGATGTCTTCTGTCACCGACCTAATCCCGCATCGTCCGCCGTTCCTGTTTGTCGACGAAATCGTCAGCGAAACCGCTGAAGGACTCGTGGCCCGCCGCACCTTCCGTGCGGAGGAAGATTTCTACAAAGGACACTATCCCGGGGCGCCGATCACACCCGGTGTATTGCTGTGCGAAGCGGTTTTCCAGACGGGTGCGCTTTATATGGCGCGGCTCATGGCGGGGCAGGGGAGCAAGGACGGCGTGCCGCTGCTCGCCAAGATTAGCGACGTGCGCTTTCGCAGTCCGGTGTATCCCGGCGATACGATCACCATCGAAGTGAAGAAAAAAGAATCGCTGGGCGGATTTACCATGATGAGCGGTAGCGTAAAAAATGGGGACAAACGCGTGCTCAACGTGGATTTCGCCGTGGCCTGGAAAACCCCGGAAGGCGCGGGCACGCCATGAGCGATTTCCTCCAAGTCGCGGGTAAGACGTTTGTCGTCTTCGGCGTCGCCAACCGAAAGAGCGTCGCCTGGGTGACGGCGAAGACGCTGGAAGAGCAGGGGGCGCGGGTCGTCTACAGCGTTCGTTCGGAGGCGCGCAAAAAATCTCTGGAAACACTGCTCGCCGGTAAACCCGTGTTCATCTGCGACGTGGAGCAGGAAGGCGCCGTCGAGCGGCTCGCTGCGGATGTGGCCAACGCCGGACTGACGCCGGTTCACGGCATCGTCCACTCCATCGCCTTCGCGAACTACAGCGAAGGGTTCAAACCGTTTCACGAAACGAAGCGGGCCGATTTTCTGCAGGCCACTGCGGTCTCCGCGTTCTCGCTGGTTGAGCTTGCACGGGCTTTCAAGCCCCACTTGGCACCGCAGGCATCAGTGGTAACCATCGGGATCTCCTCGCTCCTCGTGACCCCGGATAACTACGGCTACATGGGACCGATCAAGGCGGCACTGGAATCTACCGTGCGCTTCCTCGCGAAGTCATTCAGCGCTGACTCCGCGGTGCGGTTTAATGCGGTGGGTGCGGGTCCGCTCAAAACCAGCGCGTCGGCGGGGATCCCGGGGTATCTCGAAAGCTATCTCTATGCTGAGAAATTGACGTTTCGGAAAAAGAACCTCGAGACGCAGGAAGTGGCCAATGGTGTAGTGTTTCTGCTGAGTGAGCGCAGCAGCGGAATCAACGGCACTACATTGGTGGTGGACGCCGGCTTGGGCGCTAATTATTTCGACAAGGAAATCATCCGCTTGGCCATGCGGATGGAAAAGTAAGTCGCGAGTCGCATGAAATTCGAGAACGTCTGCATCGAATCCATGGCGGTCGCACTGCCCGACGAAGTGTGGAGCTCCGCCTACATCGAAGAACGGCTGAGTGCGCTCTACGAGAGACTCAAACTACCGGTGGGGCGCCTCGAGCTGATGACCGGGATCCGCGAGCGCCGCATGTGGGCACCGGGCACGCGTCCCTCAGATGCGAGTGCGGCGGCAGGTAAGGCGGTGCTCGCCAAGTCCGCGCTGCGCCCCGAGCAAGTGGAACTCTTTATTCACGGTGCAGTGAGCCGCGATATGCTGGAGCCGGCGACCGCATCGTTTGCCCATCGCAAAATAGGACTGCCTGGCAGCGCACAGATTTTCGACGTATCCAACGCGTGCCTCGGATTTTTGAATTCGCTCACCGTCGCCGCTGGATTGATCGAGTCCGGCCAAATTAAGTGTGCCATGATCGTTTCCGGCGAAAACGGCCGGCCGTTGGTGGAACAGACGCTGCATGCGCTACTGGAACCGTCACTCACCCGAAACTCGATCAAACCATTTTTCGCCAATCTTACAATCGGTTCAGGCGCAGTCGGCGCCATCCTGTGCCATCGCTCACTGGTAGAAGGCCGCGCACACCGGCTACTGGGTGGAGTAGCGCGCGCGGCAACCCAGCATAGTGACCTCTGCCAAGGCGATACGCACGGTGCCGAAGCGCTCGCGATGCAGACAGACTCGGAGCAATTGCTGGTGGCCGGAGTCGAACTAGCCGGTAGCACGTGGGCCGAATTCATCAGCGAGCAGGGAGCGAATTTTGACCGCTACATCTGCCACCAAGTAGGCAGCACGCATCGGCGTAAATTATACGAAACGCTTCGACTTGACCTCGCCAAGGATTTTTCCACGTTTGAAACTCTAGGTAATACAGGCTCGGTCGCACTTCCGGCGACGCTGGTCGCAGCCGTCGAGGCCGGGGCAGTGCAAGAGGGCGATCGGGTGGGCTTACTCGGCATCGGCAGCGGATTGAACTGCCTCATGCTGGCACTCGAATGGTAAACTCCATGTCTATCCCCGACTGGTTAGCCCGCGAATATCCGTTTGAGCCTCGGACGACCACCACGCCGCGAGGCGCAAGGCTCAGCTACCTGGACGAAGGACCGCGCAACGACGAGGCCGTGCTCATGCTGCATGGCAACCCCACGTGGTCGTTTTACTATCGATATTTGGTGCGCGCATTGGCGCCAAGTCTGCGCTGCATCGTGCCCGACCACGTCGGCATGGGACTATCCGAGAAACCGGAAAATTACGGCTACACGCTCGCAAATCGTATCGGCGACATCGAGGCACTCGTTGCAGAATTGGGCCTCAAGCGGATTCACCTCGTCGTGCACGATTGGGGCGGGGCGATTGGCTTTGGATTCGCGGCGAGGCATCCGGAGTTGATCGGAAAAATCACGATTTTGAATACCGGGGCATTTGCTTCGGACCGTATTCCCGCACGAATTGCGCTGTGTAAGGCGCCCATTATCGGCCCACTCATTGTGCGTGGTTTTAACGGGTTTGCATGGCCGGCAACCTGGATGGCGATGCATCGTCGTTCACTGAGTGACGCGGAACAACGGGGCTATCTTTTTCCCCATGGTTCTTGGGCAGAGCGCGTCGCGGTCAGCGCATTTGTGCGGGATATACCAATGAGTTCCGCGCACGAAAGTTGGTCGACGCTGTCCACAACTGAACGAGGGCTTGGGCTATTTCGCGACCGTCCAGCGCTGATCATTTGGGGCGGGCAGGATTTTTGCTTCAACGATTCGTTTCTTCGCCGTTGGACCGAGATATTTCCGCGAGCGGAGACCCACCGAATTGAGGATGCCGGACATTACGTCCTCGAGGATGCGCGAGATGAAGTCATCTCGCGCATCATGGGATTTCTCAAATCGTCTTAGGCTCGTCGATTCGGTCGTAAAGCTTGGCAAGTTCACGCAGGTAGGCCGCCGTTCCACCACTCAATTTGGTAAGATCGTCGTGCCGATACCGCCAGGTCCAATTTCCTTGGCTCTTGCCCGGGGTGTTGAAACGAGCCGCGGAACCCAGGCTCAGGAGGTCCTGCATCGGAATAATCGCTAGGTTTGCCACGGAGGCATAGGCCGAACGGATGAAATCCCAACCGACTTCCTGGCCGCCGACCCGGAAATAACGCCGCACGTGATCGCGGGCTTTTTCGTCAGTCGTTGCATACCAGCCGAGCGTGGTGTCGTTGTCATGGGTTCCGGGATATACGACGCTGTTGGCCCGCTGGTTATGAGGCAGGTAAAGATTTTTAGAGTCGCCGCCGAATGCGAACTGCAAAATTGCCATACCAGGGAGTCCAGTCGCTTCACGCAGGGCAACAACCGAAGGGGTGAGTTCACCGAGGTCCTCGGCGATGAGTTTGGCCTCCGGCATGACAGCGAGGACGCGTTTGAAAAACTTTAGGCCCGGACCTGGTTCCCAGTTGCCAGTGCGGGCCGTGGGTGAACCGGCTGGAATAGCCCAATAGGAATCGAAACCGCGAAAATGGTCGATCCGGACAATGTCGCATAGCGCAAAATTAGCCCGGAGGCGCTGCAACCACCAATCATAGCCCTCGTCGGCGTGGGCATCCCAATCGTAGAGCGGATTGCCCCAAAGTTGCCCGTCGGCGGAGAAATAGTCGGGAGGAACTCCCGCCACGACTTTGGGCCGTCCAGTTTTTTGATCGAGTCGGAAGAGTTTTGGACGGGACCAAACGTCGGCGCTGTCGAGCGCGGTGAAAATTGGTGTGTCGCCGATGATTCCCACTCCATGCCGAGCTGCATGCGCCCGCACCTGCTCCCATTGCCCAAAAAAGAGATATTGGATGAACTCGTAACCTTCAGCGCGGTCGGCCAGTTGGCGTTTGAGCGGTGATTTTGCAGCAACGGCCAACGAACGCACGTCAGCGGGCCATTCCCACCAAGGCTGGCCTCCGAAATGATCCTTCAATGCGGAAAAGAAGCTGTAGCCGGAAAGCCATGCGGCATTCTTCCGGCGAAATTCGTCAAAATTGCCATAGGGCAATACAGGACGCGATGCCTTGCACCACGCTGTGTGCGCAGCGAAGAGCAGGGGACGCTTATGATGATAGAGCGCCCCAAAATCCACGTGGTCGTTACTCATTGCCCGCAGCGGATGGATCGTTTCTGCATCCAATAACCCAGTTTGGACCAACACGTGCAGATCAATTAAGTAGGGATTTCCCGCAAACGAAGAAAAGCACTGGTAGGGCGAGTCGCCATACCCCGTGGGACCCAATGGGCAAACCTGCCAATATTTGATTCCCGCCTTGCGCAAAAAGGCGATGAAATCGAGCGCTGCCGCATCAAAGACACCCACGCCTTGATCGCTAGGCAGTGAAGTAGGATGGAGCAGCACGCCGGTCGACCTCTGGTCGAGCCAGTTGAAAAGTGATGTTTCGGAAGTAGCTATGGCGCAATTCTTTAACTTAACATAATGTCCATTGTGCGTGCTAACGGATTGTAAACTACCGGAAGCCCAGCTGGTGCAGCCGACTAGACTTTATGGAAAGAACGAATCGCCACGAGCGAATCCCTTGGGCCTCAGCGATGCAAGGACGAGCTCACTCGACGTCCGACAACAAATACAAAAACCGAGCTAACTGCCAACTACCCGTCACCGAACTATTCCTTCAAGCGCTTTTGCAAAGTAACTTTGGTAAGTCCTAATGCCTTCGCCGCCGATACCGTATCACCGCCGGCCGCAACCACTACGCGCCGAGCCAACTCGCTCTCAACGCGCATCATCATCGCTTCGCCGTCCTGTCCGAGCTGTGAGAAAATAAAATCAAAAGCTCGATCCAAGGTTAATCCTGGCTCGTTGCCCCCCAAAGCCACGTTCTCCGCGACAACTTTGGCTGTAGCCAAAGCAACATTTTCGGCATTGGCCGTTCGCGTGATATCCAAAGCGGTCTCAATCGCTGCCGCGCCAATAGCCGAAACCGTTGGCTCGACACCTGTAGCACCGCGGATCTCGGCTGGAAGATCCTTAACCAAAATCGCATCCCCCTGCGCGATAACCGCGCTGCGGTAAATGACGTTTTCCAGTTCGCGAACATTTCCCGGCCATTTGTGGCGAGTAAGCACGGCCATGGCCTCAGGCGAAACCTTCGCCACGCGCGCTTTTCGCTGTTTGACCAAATTCTGTAGGCAAAAATCAACGATTTGCGGCACATCGTCACCGCGCTCGCGCAACGGGGGCATTCGAATCCGCACCACGTTGAGACGATAGTAGAGATCTTCGCGAAACGTTTTAGCCTTAACCATCTCCTCTAGGTCCTTGTTCGTCGCCGCGATAATGCGAACATCTACCCTGATCGTCTCAGTGCCACCCACCCGCTGGATTTCACCCTGCTGAAGCACGCGTAAGATCTTCGTCTGCGTAGCGAGCGCCATGTCGCCAATTTCATCCAAGAAAATCGTGCCACCATCACAGAGCTCAAATTTCCCCAAACGCTGCACCGTTGCACCGGTAAAGGAGCCTTTTTCGTGACCAAATAGCTCGCTCTCGATCAAGTTGTCGGGAATCGCCGCACAATTGACCGCGATAAACGGTTTCGAGGCTCGGTGGCTATGCTTCCAAATGGACCGGGCAACAAGCTCTTTGCCTGTGCCGCTTTCCCCGGTGATCATCACTGTGACATCGCTCGCGGTGACTTGGCCAATCACCTTGAACACATCCTGCATGACCGGCGAACTGCCTACAATACCCTCACGATAATCGTCCGCATTAATCGTAGGCTTATAGTCGCCGACCGCTCTCATATCAGCGTGCGCCTTGAGGGCGTTTTCTGCCAGAGTAAGCACCTTCGCGGGGTCGAATGGCTTCATCACG
>CANGHW010000192.1 GCA_947453695.1 Opitutia bacterium | reverse complement strand
GTCTGATCATCCCTGATGCCCCGACGCGCTCCGAAGCTGCGGCTCACTCTCCGGGAGTTTCTTCGCCCACCCTCCCTCTCTCGTCCGTGCTCGAGCGTTGGCCGAGCGGCGAGTATCTCGTCACCGCCCGCTTTCATGCCGCCTTCGCCGGCGCATGGGCCGGCTCCAAGGTGGTTGTGATTGCCACCAATGAGAAGCTCCGCGCCGCCGCCCGCGATCTCGCCTGCCCCTTGATCGAACCTGATGCCGATGAAGCCACCGTGCTCCACGCTCTCGAAGCCGCCGCGCCGGTGCCTCGCGACCGTCTCCTGCGGCTGGCCGATCAAGCCCACGCCGCCTGTGCTGATTTTGTCCGGCTGATCACTGCCTCGCGCTCCGCTGTTGCACCCGACCACGGGACCCCGTAGCCCCATCCGCCTATCTCTGCATGGCCGCCCTCGCGCTCTCGTTAGCTTTTTTTCTGTTTTTGACCGGATTAGGCCGGGCTGTTCTCGCGACCTGCAACTGGCGCGGCGGAATCCTCCGTGCCTGGCTGCTGGCTCCCGCTACTGGTCTGGCGACCGCCGTCCTGGCGATCATGGTGCTCAACCAAATCGATCTCCCCGTGCGTGCCTTCGCGTGGCCCATGACGCTTGCACTCGCCGCCTTTACCGCCGCGATTTTCTACCTCCACCGCCGGCGCATCGCTTTTCCCCTTCGAGCCCTAGCACCCTTTTTTGCCATCGCACTCTTTTCGCTGCTGTGGACCGGCTGGCCGGCCCTCCGCTTCAACTTTAGCTGGCTGAGCTATGTTAACGACGACTACGTCAACTACTGCTTCGCCGCCGAACGTTTCAAAGACTTCGGCTTCTGGCGCGTCCCGACGATGGAGGAACTAGCCGGTCGCGATTGGTCGCAATACTATTGGTTCATGCACGTGCCCGGCCTCATGCGGTTCGGCAGCGAACACGTGCTGGCCTGGATCAGCGCCCTCACCGGCGTCAAAGCCCTTGGTGTTTTCATGCCGGTGATTCTCGGCTTCGGTCTCGTGCAACTCTTCGCCGCCGGTGCCCTCGCCCTTCACCTCGGACGCTGGCGTCGCCGCGCCCTCCTCGGCACTGCGATCCTCGCCGCCAGCCCGCTCTTCATGCTGGGCATGCTCTACCAACTCATCGCCCAAGTCGGTGGCCTCTCCCTGCTCCTCGCCTCCACGGCCGTCCTCACCGCGCGACTCCCGTCCACCCGCCGGCGCCTCATGCCGCATGTTGCCGTGCTTTCGATCATCGGCGCCGCTTTCGCCGTTTTCTACCCCGAGGTGACGGCCTTCGCGGTCCTCACCACCCTCGTCATCGGCGGCTTGGAATGGTTCCGCACTCGCGCCTTCCCGACCGCCCGCCTCGGGCTAGTGATGTATGGCATCGTCGGCGTAGTCATTTTACTTCGGCACAACATCCTCTCCTACCTCTTCACGATTCTCTACCAGTTCGGCTCCGGCTTCCGCACCGTCGACCTTAAGCTCTCGCTCTTCCCCTACTTTCTCATTCCGACGGGACTGGCCAACCTCTTCGGCTTCCTGCCGCTTTCGATAAACTTCTCCGAGCCTTTCACCTCGCTCGCGATCCTCGGCGGGTTTCTGCTTCTCCTCACTGCCGCCTACTTCGCGTTTCGTGAAACGCTTCGCCTCCGCCGCGCTCTGCTGTCCCCTGCGCCCGCCGCCGTCCTACTCCTCGTCCTCTTCGGCATCTGCTTTAAACTCTACACCGGCGGCAACGATTTCGGCCTCTACAAGGCCGCCATGTTCATGCAGCCCGTGCTCGCCGCCGCGCTCGCCACCGCCCTCGTCTGTCTCCCCCGGGCCCGGTGGACCGCTCCCGCCGCCGTGGTGCTTCTTGCCGTCTGCTGCGCCCCGACCGCCCTCCATTACACCCGCGTCTCCCAAGGTGAAAAATCCGGTGGCATCACCGAGGCCAAACTCGCCTCGATCCTCGGCCCGACCGCCCCGGTCACGCCACCCGGCACGCGCCTCCTCGCCGACATCAACAACCTCGTGGCGGCCAAAGTCGCCGCCGTCGAATTCCGCGGCACCGATCTCCGCTTTCTGTCCCGCGACTACTACCAGCAGATTGCCCCGATCGAGTTCGAGCGCCTCGGTAACGAACTCGTTTCGCTCCATCCGCACTTCGAGGATCTCGCCCGCACGCGTGCCATGCTCACCGCCCGCGACGAAGCCACGATTCTCACGCCCACGCTATTCGGCACCGGTTTTCGCGCTCCCGCGCTTACCTTCTCCCAAAAAGACCCCAACGACGCCTACCTCCTGCTGAGCGAGCAACTCGGTCTCTTCAACAAGCTCCGCCTCGCGCCCGGTGACACGCGCCCCACCACGTTCTTTAAGGAACTCCCCGCCTCCGCCGCCCCCAACCATCTGGTCTTCGTCCACTCCAATCGCGGCAACCACTACTACCTCGGCGACCGTCACCGCATCGCCCTCTTCCAACAAGAAGCCGACCCGTTCTCCTCCGAACAAGATATCGCCGGTCTCGGGCGCTTCATGCTCATCCGCGTCGAGCAACCTACCGCGGAAATCTATCTCCGCGTTGCCGCCACCAAGACCTTTCTCGGTCGCGGGCGCACCTCGTGGACACCCCCGCGCACACGCACCCTCGCCGCCGATGAAGCGCCGCGCATCCTCGCCGCGACCGACGTTCCGCTCAATTTCACCGGTCACGGTGCCGTCAACCGCATCATTGGCCCCATCCGCCCCGTCATCAAAGAGGGCGCTGCCTACATCGCTCTCGATTTTGCAGAAATCCCCCAACAGTTCATCCCCCATCGTCGCGGCCTCCAATCGCTCTATAACACTGAAATCCCTCTCGATTCGCGTCTCCTCGTCGCCTACGGCCGCGATATTTCCGCCCTCTCCGCCGCCCAAGTCGCCGCCCTCCCCCGCCCCACTCGCCTCGGCGATTTTCCGCGCGACCTTGTTCTCGCCCGCGGCCTTGAGTTCTCCGGCATCTACGAAGACGGCTGGCTGTCGCCGCAAAGCGAATTTACCCTCGGCCGCTCCTCTGCCAGCACCGTCGTCCGCTTGTGCGGCTACGTCCCCGAGCTACCCGGCACCCCTCTCGGTTCTGGCCAGCTCAACCTCACCGTCGACGGCCGCACGTTTACTCTTCCGGCCGTCACCGGCACCTTCGACTGGCTCCTCCCTCTCGCACCCGCGACCGCATCCGCCCACACCGCCCGCCTCGCCTTCGCCTTCACCGCGACGGGCAGCCTCTCCGACGGCGACGACCGCCCCGTCGGCGGCAAACTCGCCCTCCTCGAGGTCCTGCCCTCCCTCCCCGGTCGCACGTTTGACTTTGGGACTGCGGGCGCCGTCCGCCCCGCCGCCCTTGGCATCGACCAAGATGGTTGGATGGCCCGCTCGTCTACGATCGAACTTCCCGCCCTCCCCTCCGCCACCGACTTGGTGCTAAAAATCGAGTTCCCTGATTGGACCGGCGGCAAACCCACTACGCTGCGGAGCTCACTCTCCGATGGCTCGCCTGCCGTCGACCACCCGCTCCTCCCGGGCCAATACGCCACACTCCGCCTCCGCGTCGCGCCCTCCGCCAGCCCACTCACCCTCCGCCTCGACGCGGCGGCTGATTTCCCTCTCCCCGCCCCCGACACCCGCCGCCGCGCCGCCCGCCTCCTCCAACTCGACCTCGTCGCCCCGTAATTTTCGCGGATGTCTGTCTCCCCTTCCAACCCGCCTGCCGCCCCGCGCGTCGCGCTCTTCCTCAAACTCGACACCCTGGGCGACCTCGTCCTCTTCGCGCCCACCCTCCGCGCCCTTCGCGCTGCCTCGCCGAGCACCCGCCTCTGCGTATTACTCCGGCGCGCCTACCTCGACCTCGCGGCGCTCCTCGCCCCGGGCGTGGACTACCTCCCGACGACCCTTGAGCCCTTCGGCACTGCGCCCGACGCCGCCTCGCCCGAACTAATTCGCCTCCGCGCTCTCGTCACGACACTCGCTCCCGATCTTGTCGTTGCCGCCACCTCCCGCCGCAACTGGCTCGAAGTTGCCCTCGCCGCCGCAGCACCCGCGAGCGCTCGCCGCGTCGCTCTCGGTGCCGACACCGTCGACGAACACTTCTCCACCCAACTTCGCGTCTCGCTCCACGTCGACGCCGCATCCGTTTTCACTTCTCACGTCCCCGTTCCGGCCGAAGAGCCTGACAGCCAACGCAATCTCCGCCTCGCTGCCACGCTGCTCGGCCGCCCAGTCTCCCCGGCCCCGCGTCTCCCCATCCCGCCGTCTCCCGCGCTGCCTGCGTCGATCGTTACAGCGACTCGCGCCACGCTCGCCGCGCTCGGCCTCAAGCCCGGCGGCTATGTGGTTTGCGCCGCCGCCGGTTTCGCCAACGTCAGTTTGAAAACGTGGCCGGCCGCTCGTTTCGCCGCCGCGTTAAGTCACCTCTCCGCTCGCCACTCCCTGCCCGTCCTCCTCGTCGGCCACGACTCAGAACGCGCCCACCTCGAATCTCTCGTCGCCTCCGTTTCCGCCGGCACGACGCCAGCCCCTCAACTCTGGCTCGGCAACAACTACTCCCTCGCCACCCTCGCCGCTCTCCTCGCCGACGCCCGCCTCTACCTCGGGAACGACACGGGCGCCATGCATCTCGCCGCCGAACTCGACGTTCCCGTCGTCGCAATTTTCGGTGGTGGCACGTGGCCGCGCTTTACACCTCAGGCCCGTCGCGGCCTCGCCCTGGTGCAACCCCTCCCGTGCTTCGGCTGCGGCTGGGATTGCGCCTTCTCCGCCACCGAGGCGCCCTGCCTCACCGGCATTTCGGCCGCCGATGTCACCGCCGCCCTCGACCGCCATTTCGCCAGCCCCGACGCCCCCTTCGCCGTCCACCCGCTCCCCCTCTCCCCGGCGCTCCCTCCGTCCGTCTTCATCAGCTCCGCGTCCACCCGCTACCGCGCCCTCCGCGCCGAACATCTCGCCCGCCAGCACAAGCTCGAGGAGCTTACCGCCCTCGACCGCGAAAAAGACGCCGCCATCGACGAAAAGGAAGCCTCCATCTTCACCAAGGAGCGCGAAATCGCCGACCTGAAATCTGCCGCCAACACGAAGGACGCCGAGATCTCTTCCCTGAAGGCCACCTGCGACGAACGCGAGCGCCTCATCCTCGCGCAAGACGGTCACATCAAACATTTCCAAGCCGCCAACGCTGACCTCGAAGCTCGCCTCGTCTCCGCGCACGACGACAAAGCCCGTTTTCAGCACGCCCTCGCCCAGCTCCCGCCCGACACCGCGAAAGCCGCCGAGACGCTCGCCAACCAGTCTATTCACATCCGCAACATCGAAGCGGTTGTCTATCTGCGCGACCAAGAGATCACCTCCCTGCGCACCAAGCTCGCCGAGCTCGAGCAATCCGTCGCCGCCTACGCCGGCCCGCACGCCGCAAGTCACGCCGCCCTCGAACAGGCGAAACACTACGGCCGCCTCCTCGCCGAAAAAGAAGCCGTTCTCCAAACCCTCAGCCGTGCCTGCGCCGAACGCGAAGCCGTCATTACCCGTCTCGCCGCCGAGAGCACCGACTCGACGTCACTCCTCCACCGTCTCGCCCTCGCGACCTCCGCGTTCGTGCGCGAAAAGCTCTGGCGCCCGTTCGACGCCTGGCTCTTCACCCGCGTCGTTGAAAAATACTGGATGCAGATCGGCATCCTCCGTCACCACGACCCCAAGCCCCTCGTTTGGGACCGTCTGCCCGCCCCTTCCACCAGCGCCTCCGCTCTCCCCCAAATCGCGATCGTCACCCCCAGCTACGGTCAGGAAAAATTCATCGAGCGCACGATGCGCTCCATCCTCGACCAAAACTTCCCGCGCCTCCTTTACGTCGTCCAAGACGGCGGATCCAAAGACCGCTCGCCCCAGATCATCGCCGCCCACGCCACCCGCCTCCGTCACTGGGAATCCTCTCGTGACAAGGGCCAGGCTGACGCCGTCCGCCGCGGCTTCGCCCACGTCGTGCCCGATCTCGGTCCTGACGATCTCATGGCGTGGCTCAACTCCGACGACCTCATCGCCCCCGGCTCCCTCGCCTACGTCGCCGCCTATTTCGCCGCCCACCCCGACGTCGATGTGATCTACGGCCACCGGATCATCATCAACCAAGACGATCGCGACGTCGGTCGCTGGATCATGCCGCGCCACGATCCCCACGTCCTCGAGTGGATCGACTACGTCCCGCAAGAAACGATGTTCTGGCGCAAACGCGCCTGGGACCTCGTCGGCGGCATCGACCCCACCTTCCAGTTCGCCCTCGATTGGGACCTCCTCGCCCGCTTCCAACAAGCCGGCTGCCACATGGTCCGAGTCCCCTACTTCCTCGGCGCCTTTCGCGTTCACGCCGAGCAAAAGACTTCGCAAGCGATCCACACGGTCGGCGCCGAGGAGATGAAACGCATCCGCACCCGTTTCCACGGCGAACGCGAAAACGATTGGGCCACCATTGATCGCTACGCCCGCAAAACCCGCTTCCGTGGCGCCCTCGTCGCCCGCCTCCTTGCCCTCGGCCTTCGCTGGTAGGCTATCCCGTTTCTTCTTTCCGCATCCTCCGCTTTCTGCCGTTTTTCCGCCATGCTCCTCAGCGTCGTCGTCCCCGTTTACAAAGAGGAAAAGAACATCCCCGAATTCCTCCGCCGCATTCGCCCGATCCTCTCCGGCGTCACGGAAGACTACGAAATCATCTTCTCCCTCGACCCCTCGCCCGACCGCACCGAGGACGTGATCCTCGAAGCCCGCGCCGCCGACGCCCGCATCAAGCTGCTCCGTTTTTCCCGCCGCTTCGGTCAACCGATGGCCACCCTCGCCGGCCTCGAATACTCCTCGGGCGACGCCGTCATCGCCATGGACGTCGACCTCCAGGACCCGCCTGAACTCATTCACGAGATGGTCGCCAAATGGCGCGAGGGCTTCGATGTCGTCCTCCCTCAGCGCCGCGCCCGCACGGGCGAACCGTGGATCAAAAAACTCGTGGCGTCCACCGGCTACAAGGTGATCAACAAAATCGCCGACGTAAAAATTCCGCCCAACACCGGCGACTTCCGCCTGATGGCCCGCCGCGTCGTCCGCGAGGTCGTGAAACTCAAGGAATCACACGGCTTCCTCCGCGGCATGGTCGCCGTCGTTGGCTTCAAGCAGGCCATCATCCCCTTCGACCGCCCCGCCCGCTTCGCCGGCGAGACCAACTACAACCGCTTCTTCGGTTCCCTGCGTATCGGCTTCAACGGCATCTTCTGTTTTTCCACCTACGCGCTCACGCTCAGCACGATGTTTGGTTTCATCATCGCCGGCTTCTCCTTCCTGCTGATGGCGATTTATCTTTTCTACAAACTTATGGGTTGGCCGATCCTCTGGGGTAGCCCGACGCTCGTCATCCTCATCTCCTTCCTCGGCGGCATCCAACTCATCAGCGTCGGCATTCTCGGCGAATACATTGGTCGCATCTACGAGGAAGTCCGCGCTCGTCCCAAGTTCATCGTCGATCGCTCCGAGGGCTTTTCTCGCGATTAGCTTTCGGCGTTGTTGCCCGGACGCCGCTGAACCGAGCCGGTCCACCCCCATGACCAAGCTCCCTGTCTGGTGCGCAAGTCTCACCACCTCGTTGGTTCTGCTGCTGGTCTGCCTTTGGGACTACTATCCTCCGCTAGGGCCCCAGCGGATAACCGTGGTCTTTCCCCTCTCCTCCACCGGGAAAACTGAGCCACTGATCGTTACAGGAAAGCCCCAAGCCGCCGACTTCCTGGCCGTGCGCTATCTGGAGGCCAATCAGATCGCCTTCGTCTACGATAGCTGGGGGCAAGGTGGCCCAGTTTCAGCGCCGGTTACGTTTACTCCCGGGCGTCGCTACTCGCTGGAAATCGAGATGCCGTCCCTCTCGGCCGTGCCAGCCAATGTGTTTCCCCTTGCCGAAAAAATTCGGGTGATACTCGACGGCCGCGTCGTGCTGGAGGCGATTGTCCCATTCCATCAACGCGGCAGCCAGCATGCTTTCTTCGGGCAGAATCCGGTTGGCGGCACCACGTGTGACGCAACCTTCCGCGGGAGTTTGCTGCGCGCCACCGGAGAGCGCTTTCCCGCCACCGTGCGCGAACTACTTTCTCATTCGGACCGGATATTCGGCTGGCTCACCTTCGCCCCGTGGCAACTCGTGCTTGTGGCCTTACTCGGCCTTGGCGCAGGCTGGATCTGGAATCAGCTCCGCTCCGCTCCCGCAACTGCCGGCCGTCAAGTCCTCTCACCGACCTTCAGTCTGCTTCGCACCCATTCAACGTTTTTGGCCACGAGTCTCTTCTGCTCGCTCGTCTTTGCGGCCGTGGTGACCAACGGAACGTTTCATCTGATCTACCCGGAGGTATTTGGCGATTTCTACGACTTTCAGGCCCGCAGTATACTCAGCGGCCGACTCGACGTTCCTCGCGAATGCCTGCGCGACGAGGTTTTCACCTTCGCAGGAAAAACCTACGGCTATTTCGGTCCCACGCCCGCGCTGCTGCGCCTACCCTTCGTGATCTTCGGCCTCGCCTTCGGCTCGCTGAGTCGGGCCGCCATGCTCGTCTACTTTGTCGCCGTGCTCGTCGGAGCCTACCTGATTCTCCGGCATGCGCTGCGGCTCTTGCGGCCCGAAACGACCGCACTTTCTCCGGTGGCACTCGTATTTTTCATTCTCCATATCGGACTCGGTAGCACGGTTCTCTTTCTGGGCAGTCGCGCCTACATTTATCACGAAGCGATTCTATGTGGTGTAGCCTTCGCCATCTGGTCCTGCTGGTGCACCCTGCGTCACTGCGAAACCCGGCGGCTCAGTTGGTGGTTCGGTGCACTTCTTCTGGGCACCTGCTCACTGCACGCCCGCGCCCCGACCGGACTATTTGCGCTTCTTTTCCTGATCGCCTGCACCGTCACCCCACTATTGCAGGGGGATCGCCGACTCGCGTTTGGACGCCCTTTGCTGCTCTCCGCCTGCGCGGCCATCGCACTGTTCAGCTACAATCTTCTCAGCTACGCTAAGTTTAAGACCTTCGACGGCTGTCCGCTGCGGCTAAACTCCCAATACAACGCTGAGCGCTTGGCTCGAATTGAATCCAAACAGTTTCACCTCTCCAACCTCCCCTACGGCCTCGACACCTATTTTTTCCGGCCGTCTGTCACGGTATCTCATCACTTCCCGTGGCTGTATCTCCCGCCTCGCTTACCGGCAGAGTCCTATCCGACCGCGAAACTCGACCTCAATGATCGCACCTTCGCGCTCCCTATTGGGATGTCCGGCTTGTTTCTCCTCGCTACGCTTGCTGGCGGCTGGCTCGCCTGGCGCACACCGACCTCTCGGATTCCACTGATTGCCCTCTGGCTGGCATTTATTCCTCAGGTTCTCGCACTGAGTGCCGCGGTCGCCACGGCCGAACGCTACACGGCCGACTTCCTGCCTTTCCTGGTGTGTGCCGCGGCGTTTGGCCTCCTGACGCTCCACGCCCGCCCGCTGCGCCTCAGCATCTTTGTCGCCCTCACGATCTGGAGTTGCGCGCTCACCGCGGCCGCGACCATTCACTATCAAGGCAAAATGGTATGGGGCGTGCCTGATAGCGTGACTG
>CANGHW010000191.1 GCA_947453695.1 Opitutia bacterium | reverse complement strand
GTGTATTTTTTGATGCCGTGCCGTTGCGCAAGCCGGGCGTGAAGGGTTCGTGCGACGGGCTCAAAGTGGACCGCGAGGGCAACGTGTGGGCCACGGGACCAGGCGGGGTGCTGGTGCTGTCGCCGGCGGGAAAGCTACTCGGCGTGATCAATACCAATGAGCCGACGGCCAATTGCGGCTGGGGCGACGACGGCAGCACGCTCTATATCACCGCGAATTATTTTCTCGTGCGCGTGAAGACGCTCACAAAGGGCGCGGGGTGGTAATTTCAGAGGCTCAGACTGGAGATTGCGCCTAAAGGGTCGACGATTACGCGAATTTTCCTCCGTCGTTGTTAGTAACGTAGTCGGCGATAGTTTTTTCATAAACAGCGCCGGCTATGGTGGCACGGACCTTGAGGTCTCCGTCGTGTTTAATCCAAAGGGTGCGTTTGGCTTCGGCACCTGATTTGATTTCGCCCAAGATCACGTCGCATCCTCCACCAAACACGCTGACTTATTCGATCGGCGCGGGGGATCTATTCTGAATCATGACCACATAGCTCGTTTGAATCACAATAACTGCGGAGATGATGCCTCCTGCGACGACGAAATTTGAAAGCAATAGCACGCTGCAGCTCACTATCGACCGCCACGTTTGCTTTCCCCGATTGTTCTGTTCACGAAATGCGACGATCGCGAATCGCGCTAACGCGACAGTGCCAATCAGGAACAACAACACACCAGCATAGAGGACCAAAATGCCTGCTGGCACGAGCCACTCCCAGCGCGTGGGGAGCCAGACAGCAAAGATCAGGGGACCGGCGACCAAAGGAAGGGCGCCGCAGATCTTGGCGACTTGCAGGGAGCGGTGCATCGATTTCGAGCGGAGGGTGTAGGGAAATGCCTTCGGGTGACTACGGCTTCAGCTGCTTCGCCAACCATTCGCGGGCGGCGACGAGGGACTCGGGGTTTACCTTGTGGCCGGTGTTCGGCTGGATCGTGAGCGTGAAGTTTTCCTCGGCTCCGGCGGCGCGGTAGG
Organism: Opitutia bacterium; assembly: GCA_947453695.1. Taxonomy (GTDB): domain Bacteria; phylum Verrucomicrobiota; class Verrucomicrobiia; order Opitutales; family Opitutaceae; genus GAS368. Next base: position 8,626 of record CANGHW010000191.1, on the reverse strand, counting down.
CGGTGCGCGCAGCTTCGGCGCAGAGCATCAGACCTGGCACGGGCGTGCGGGGGTCGGTGTCGCCGTTGATCGCGAGCAAGGGGCGCGGTGCGATGAGCGGGAGCATCGCGGGGCCGTCGAAGCGGCTATAGATGCCGGGGTTCGTGCGGTCGTAGAAGCGGCGGATGAAGGCGGCATCAACGGTCGCCACACCGGCGTCTTTTGCGGCGGCGTCCACGGCGAGCTGGATGGTGCCGATGCGCGAGTGCCAGGAGTCGTGGTCCAAGGCCCAACGGAAGCTTTGCACCCCGATGCAGGCGACGGTGGCGGTGATGCGCGGATCGACGGCCGCGGCGAGGTAGGCCTCGGTGCCGCCCTTGGAAAAGCCGATGACGCCGATACGGGTCACGTCGACGTCGTCGCGCGTGGCGAGGTAGTCGATGAGGCGAATGACGTCGCGGACGGTGTCGTAGTAGAACGGGTGCTCGGTGGATTTCTCGGCGCGGTAAGCGCGGAGGATGGCGTCGGTGTAGTCGACGGTGGTTTTCGGGGTCTTCGCGCGTGCGCCGTGATACCGGGCGTCGATGGACACGCCAACGAAGCCGGCGTCGGCCAATTGGGTGAGGAGTTTGACCTGGCCCTCTTTGTTGCCGCCGGTGCCGTGGAGGGAAATGACGACCGGGCGGCGGAGGGCGGGCTTGGCCGCGGCGGTGGCTGGCTTGACCAGGATGGCGGGGACGCGCTGGTCGCCGTCAGCGGCGTAGGAGAATGCGATGTGCAGGCGGCCCTCCTTTTCGACGGGAGTGGAGACTTGTGGGGCGAGGGGGACAGCGGGGCGGGCCACGAGGGCGAGGAAGGCGGCGCGGGTCGCGGCGGGAGAATCGGCGGCGGTGGCGGGAGGGGCAGCGACGGCAAACGAGGCAAAGACGAGGCACGCGAGCGGGGGGAGGCGCAGGCTCATGGCGCAGACGAAAGCCCGCAGCGACGCGGGCGACAAATCAAAAGGCGGGCGAGTTGAGTTGGGCGAACATGGCAGGCGTAAAGCCTGCCCTACATTTGGGCGATCGAGTGTCCTGTCCCACAGGGGCTATCGAGGAGCCTGCTCCACCGGTTGGCTGATCGAGTGTCCCACCGCACACGAGGCGGGCTGCGGGACGGGTTTACGCGAAGGTGCGCTTCAGGTAGGCGAGGCTTTGCGTGGCGATCGTCTCGGGGCCTTCGTCGTAGTTGAAGACTTCGACGGAGACGGTGCCGTCGTAACCGACTTCGCGGAGCGCGGCGGCGATGGGGGCGAAGTCGACTGCGCCAAAGCCGGGGCCCTTGAGGTTCTTGTCGTTGGCGTGGACGTAGGCGAAGTGGCCGCGAGACTCGCGGAGGATTTGCGGGATCGGCTTTTCCTCCCAGCTCATGGCGCGCACATCGAGGATGACTTTGAAGTGGGGCGAGTTGAGCTGCTGCGTGAAGCGCACGGCTTCGGCGGCGGTGGTGATGAAGTTGGTGTCTTCGAGGGGGAGCGGTTCGAAGCAGATCGTGACCCCGCGCTCGGTGGCGCGAGCGACGGAAGGGAGGAAGACCTCGGTGGCCCAGGTCCACGCCTGCTCCGAGGTGACGCCAAGGAGGAGGCTGCGCTGTTTGGGCGAACCGACGACGATGGTGTCGCTGCCGATATCGGCGCAGAAATCGACGAGGTCGCAAAAGTAACGGGCCGTGCGCTCACGCGTCGCCGCTTCGGGCGAAGTGAGGTGCATGCCCTCGGTGCGGACGAGGACCCAGTGAATCGCCGAGATGGCGACGCCGGCGCGGGCGGCCGAGGCGCGGATGCGGGCGCGCTCGGCGGCGGAGATATCAGTGACGTGGGCGGCGAGGGTGAACGGCGCTACTTCAACGGCGTCGTAGCCGAGTTTGGCGCAGTAGGTGAAGATGTCGTCGAGCGGCCAGTCCTTGAAGGTCTCGTTGCAGATGCTGAATTTCATGCGAGCGGGCGGACCGAGTGGCGTAGTCGGGGAACAGTCACCCGCGCCGCAATCGGAAGTGCGGCGCGGGCGATGGAGGGGAGGGGCGTCTTACTTTTTCAGCGCGCGGTTGAGGGCGCTGACGATGGCTTTGATGGAGGCGAGCTCGATGTTGGTGTCGATGCCGGCGCCGTAGAGCGTGTGTCCGCGATCGGTCTTAATCTGGATATAGCTCACGGCGCGGGCCTCGGCGCCCTGGCCGAGGGAATGCTCCGAGTAGGAGAGCACGTTGATCTTGGGCAGGCTGGTCGCCGCCAAGGCGCGGACAAAGGCATCGATGGGTCCGTTGCCGGAGGCGGTGAGCGTGTGCACGCGTTTGTCGATGCTGATCTCGGCGTCGCACGTGACGATGCTGTCGCGCTCGGTGGTCTTGAAGTGATGGAGCGCCACGGGCGAGATGCGCTCGAGGTATTCGCGATGGAACACGTCGTGGATCTCCTGCGGAGTCAGTTCGGTGCCCTTGGTGTCGGCGTAGTCGTTGATGATCTTGCCGATCTCCTTGTGCATGAGCTTGGGCAGGGAGTAGCCGAACTCGTTTTCGAGCACGTAGGCGACGCCGCCCTTGCCGGACTGGCTGTTAATGCGGATGATGGCCTTGTAGCTGCGACCGAGGTCGGCCGGATCGACGGGAATGTAGATGACGTCCCACGGCTGATCGGGCTTTTGGACGGCCCAGGATTTCTTGATGGCATCCTGATGCGAGCCGCTAAACGCCGTGAAGACCAACTCGCCGACGTAGGGCTGGCGCGGGTGGACTTCGAGACGCGTGAGGCGCTCGTAGACATCGCGGATGTGATTGATGTCGGAAAAATCGAGGCCCGGATGAATACCGTGCGTGTAGAGGTTCAACGCGACCGTGACGATGTCGAGGTTGCCCGTGCGCTCGCCGTTGCCGAAGAGCGTGCCCTCGACGCGGTCGGCGCCGGCCAGCAAGGCGAGTTCCGTGGCCGCGATGCCCGTCCCGCGATCGTTGTGCGTGTGGAGCGAGATGAGCGTGCGCTCGCGCCGGGAGAGATGGGTGCACATCCACTCGATCTGGTCGGCGTGCACGTTGGGCGTGGCGTATTCGACGGTCGCGGGGAGGTTGAGAATGATTTTGTCGGCGACTGTCGGCTGCCAGACATCGGTGACGGCCTCGCAAATCTCCAGGGCGAACTCGAGCTCGGTGCTCGTGAAGCTCTCCGGGGAGTATTGAAAGCGCACGCGGGTGCCGGCGGCCACGAGCGGGGCGGCATGCTGTTTGACCCAGGTCGTGCCCTGCACGGCGATGCGCTTGATGTCCTCGCGGGTGGCGTTGAAGACGTGCTTCCGCTGCGAAGGGGAGGTGGAGTTGTAGAGGTGGAAGATGACGCTCTTGGCACCGCGGAGCGCTTCCAGACTGCGGGTGATCAACTCCTCGCGGCATTGGCAGAGAATCTGAATGGCGACGCCGTCGGGAATACGGTTTTCCTCAATCAAACGGCGGCAGAAATCGAATTCGATCTGGGACGCGGACGGGAAGCCGACTTCGATCTCCTTGAAGCCGATTTTTACGAGCAGGTCGAAATACTCGAGCTTCTCCTCCACGCTCATGGGCTGCGCGAGGGCCTGATTGCCATCGCGGAGGTCGACGCTGCACCACAGCGGAGCGTGGGTATGGACCCGGCTCGGCCACTGGCGCTGGGGCAAGTCGACGGGCGGGAAGGGGCGGTATTTCGTAACGGGAGCGGATTGCATGACAGGAAAGACGAGAGACAGAGTGAGAGACGGAAGCGGCGCGGATGCGCGATGACAACAGGACAATCACGCCGCAGAGCGCGGCGGGCTAACTTCGAGAACCTACGCACGACCGGCCGCTAGGCGGCCTCCTCTTAGAGGTCGTGCGTGTTGGTAAGTCGAAGAGCTAGGAGCGAAACTCGCATTACAGTAATAATTTGATATCGGCTCAGAGGAGAAAAAGTCAAGGGAGGGCTCGGGAAACGGTGCGGCGGTCGTGGTCGTCGGACTGGCCGATTTACGAGCGAAAACGATTGCCACGCAGCTGTAACCGGGCGGTGAAACGTGCGTCTTGCCTGCTGTGCATGACCTTGCCTCCATTCGCGTATGCCTGACGACGAATCGACGTTCGATCTGGCCGGCTGCCTCGACCGAGTGCGCCGGCGTGATCAGGCAGCTGCGCGCGAATTGGTCGACCACCTTTACCCTTTGGTCATTCGCATCGTGCGGTCCCACCTGCCCCGGCGTGTGGCGGAAGAAGACCTCGCCCAGGAAATTTATCTGAAGATGTTTACCCGCCTGTCACAGTATCAGGGAGCCGTTCCCTTTCCGCACTGGGTGTCGCGGATTGCGGTCACGACCTGTATTGATCACTTGCGGGCGCAGAAGCGGCGGCCCGAGTTTCGTTGGGCGGATTTGTCCGAGACCGAAGCCGAGGTGCTGGACAACGTGCTGACCAACACGAATGACGTGCCGGCCAATGATGCGATGGCGTCGCACGAGTTGGTGCACAAACTTCTCGGGCAATTGAAGCCCGACGATCAGACGGTGATCCGGATGCTCGATCTCGAGCAAAAGACGATCGCCGAGATCAGTCAGCTCACGGGCTGGAATCAGTCCCTCATCAAAGTCCGCGCCTTTCGCGCGCGACGGAAGTTGCAGAAGCTATTTCAAGAACTACAACGAACGGAACGCTCATGAAGTCGAATCAACCTCATCAACCTTGGAGCCGCCTGGTGGAAGGCGCGCGCCGTGCGACCGATGGTCGCGACACCGCCGCCCCCTACGGGTTCGCGACGCGGATCGCCGCCTTGGCGATGGCGCAGGAGACTCGGATGGTCTCGCTGGTGGAGCGATTTGCCCTGCGGGCGCTCGGCGTGGCCTGCTTGCTGGCGCTGGTCAGTGTTGCGGCGAACTATACGACTTTGACCGCTCCCGCGCTGGGTGCCGACGAGGAATCACTCGGCGACGACCCGGTTGCAGTCTTGCTCGACGCCTAAGGCGGGCGTCAGGCTTCGCGCGACATGGAAAAACCTTGGAAAGTCATTGGGGCGTTTGTCGGAGTCTTCGTCGCCGGCTCGATTTTCGGAGGTTTGCTCGTGCTGCGCTTCAGTGGCTCGAATCAGGCGCTGTCGGCGCCGTCCGCTCCCGTGGCCGTAACGCCCGCGCCCCAGCCGACGGCTACGACGCCGCCCACCATTACCGCGACTCCCCGCCCGGCGGGTCAACCCACCCAGCCACCGCCCCCGCAGTTGCAATTGCCTCCGGGCATGGCTGCGCAGACGCCCCAGATCATGAAGCGCTATGTCGAGCGCCTCGATCTCACGGCGGAGCAGAAAGAGCGCGTCAATCCGCTGATCCAGCGGGCGACGGCCGATCTGCGCCGCCAGCAACAGAACAATTTTCGTGAGACCGGCGTGATCATCCAGCACTTGCAGGAGGACATCGCGAAGGAGCTCACGCCGGTGCAACGCAAGCGCATTGAAGAAATGGCCGAGCGGCAGCGTGAACTATTGGAGAAGCGGGTGATTCAGGAACAGCTCCGCCTCCAGCAGGAAAAGGAAAAGCAGAAGGGGGCGAAACCCGCCCAGAAGGACGGGAAACCCGCCGCCAAGAAGCCGGCCGACGACGGCCAGTGAAATAGGTGTTGCGCACGCCGTCCGGCGTCGCATGGTTCGCGGCGGCCAGGTGCCATGCATGAGCAGGCGCGTGAACTCCGCCAGGACCGGAAGGTAGCAACGGTAACGACGTTCTCTCAGTGCCGTGGAGTGCCTGGCCACTTTTATTTCTCCATTTTCGATTTTGGATTTTCGATTTTGGAATTTGGCGTTCTAGCTCAAGCGTAGTGTCGACCACCGGTTACCAAGTCATTGCCCGCAAGTGGCGCCCACAGACGTTTGCCGACGTCGTGGGGCAGGACCACGTGGTGCGGACGTTGACCAATGCCATCAACCGGCAGCGCATCGCCCACGCCTACCTGTTTGTCGGTCCGCGTGGCACGGGCAAGACCTCGACGGCCCGGATCTTCGCCAAGGCGCTCAATTGCACCGGCGGCCCGAAGGCAGACTTTGATGTGAATGATCCGGCCTGCGTCTCGATCGCCGAGGGTTCGCACCTCGATGTGATCGAGATCGACGGTGCATCGAACAACGGCGTGGACCAGGTCCGCGATCTGCGCGAAACCGTCCGCTATGCCCCGGCGCAGGGTAAGTTCAAAATTTATATCATCGACGAGGTGCACATGCTCTCGGCCGCGGCGTTCAATGCGTTGCTGAAGACGCTCGAGGAGCCGCCGGCGCACGTGAAGTTTGTCTTTGCGACGACTGATCCGCAAAAGGTGCTGCCGACGATCATCTCGCGCTGCCAGCGTTTCGACCTGAAGCCCATCCCGAGCGATCTCATCGTCGAGCGGCTCAAGAAGATCGCCGTCGATGAGAAGATCAAGGTCACCGACGAGGCGCTCGCGTGTATCGCCCGCATGGCGGATGGCGGCATGCGTGATGCGCAGTCGATCTTCGACCAGATGATCTCGTTCTGTGGCGCGGAGATTTCCGAGCCCGATGTGCTCGATGTCTACGGGCTGGTGGCGGCGGAGAAGATCGCGGCGCTCGCGGCGGCCCTCGCCGCCGGGGATCACAAGAAGCTGGTGGCCATCGTCGATGATTGCGATGCGGCCGGACGCGACTTGGTGCGGCTCCTCGTGGACCTCCAGGCGCTCGTGCGCACGGCGCTGCTCGACGCGATTGCCATGGGCGGCAAGAGCCAGGCGCTGGGCGGCGTGTCGCTGACGACCGAGCAAATCACCCGCCTGCTCGATGCACTGCGCGACGGAGAGGGGAGCGTGAAGCTCGGCCTCGCGGAGAAGATCAATTTCGAGGTCACCCTGCTCAAGGCCGTCGAGGCCAGCCGCTCGCGCGCGATCGACTCGCTCATCAAGGAACTCGCGGCGCTCGCCGATGAATCTCCCGCTGCGACCCCGGGCGACGACAGCGAAAAAAAAAAGGACTGATTGACCGGCTGGAGGCGCGGCTGATGGCGCGCGTCGTCGAGCGGGTCGAGGTGAAGGAAGATCCGGCGGAAATGGCTGATGTGCCGACCGCCGACCGCAATTCGGCCGAGGGCCTGGTGGCGCGCGACGTGCCCGGCGAGGCCATGCCGCCTCCGCCCGCCGAAGAGGGCGAGGGCGCACCCAATGCCTGGTCGGACGAGGCGGTGGAATCAGCCTTTCGGGCCGAAGCTCGCTCACGCGGTGAGGCCGTCGTCGCCTCGCCGGCGGCCGTGGAGCTCGCCGAGGAGAAAGATCCCAAGAACCTGCCGCCGCTGGCGGATCTGGTGAAACGACTCTCGCCGGAAATCCGCGAAACGCTGGACGAACTGTTCCGCGCAAAATTCACCACGGTGAAGCGCATCCCGAAAAAGGCGTTTAAGTAGGCGCCGATTCCAGGCTGCAGAACGGCGGCGCAAGGTTGCACGCCACCGCCGGTTATCGCGTCTCGGTTCAGGCCGGGCGAGGGCCCGTTACTCTTTCCAAGTAGAGCCGAGGTCGGGTCGCCCCGTGAGCGACCGGGCGTAGAGGTAGCCTTCGACGACTTGATCGGCAAACGGCGCCTGCAGGGGAATACGCGCCCGGCGATACATGCCCTCCGCCGTGCCCTCGAGGCCGTCGATATGGGTGAGCGCCTCGGGTGAGACGGACCACACTTCGCCGGTTACGCCCGCGCGATCTTCGGCCAGGGCAATCATGCCGGGAAAGCCGTCCAGACCGTAGAGGCGAAAACCGGGCACGGTGCGGGCCTCGCCCACGAAGGTTTGGCCGCGGAGGTAGAGGTGATTGCTGCCTCCCCGTTTCAGGGTGCCGTAAACGAATATGAGTTTGCCGGATTTCATCAGAGCGAGGGCGGGGGAGGCGTTGCGGGGGGAGCTATTTCGATGACGAGGGCCGTGGTGTTGTCGCGGCCGGAAGCGTCGACGGACGTTTCAACCAATCGTTGAGCGGGTGTTTGAGATAAGTCGGTGGCCGGAGGCTGACGGAGGAGGCCCTCGATTTGGTTGTCCCAAAGGCCATCGACCAGCCCGTCCGAGCAAATGACGAAGCGATCACCGGGCCGGTGACCGATGGCGCCGATGTGCGGGTCGATAAATTGGTGGCCGGCGCCGAGGGCCTGATTCAGGGCGTTGCGGCGGGGGTGCGTGCGGGCCTCGCGCTCGTTGAGCTGCCCGGTGCGCCGCATCCAGCCGACATAGCTGTGATCGTGGGTGATCTGTTTGATCCCGCCGTCGTGCGGGAGGTAGTAGAGGCGGCTGTCGCCGATGTGGGCGTAGTAGAGCCATTCCGGCGTCAACCAGGCGAGGGTGAGGGTCGCCCCCATGCCGGCGCACTCTTCATAAGAGTAACCGAGTTTCAGGATATCGGCGTGAATGGCCGAAATCAGTTCGGCGAGGATATCACTGAACCCACTCGCCAAGCCGGCGGCGGAGAGACGGAAGCCCTGGGGCAGCAAACGGGTGATGCGGTCGACGGCGATCCGGCTCGCGAATTCGCCGGACTTGGCCCCGCCCATGCCGTCGCTGACGGCGAAGACGAAGTCACCGCCGCCGAGTGAAGCATCTCCGGTTTTGACGAGGTAGAGGAAGTCGTTCACGTCGAATTTGAGGGCGAG
>CANGHW010000190.1 GCA_947453695.1 Opitutia bacterium | reverse complement strand
CATGGGGTTTGATTCATGAAAATCGGTTTACTTGCTGAGGGGCTGATACGGCGGCAGCGGAGCCGGAGGCTTCGCCCGCGACGGTGGAACGGGTTTTCCATCGAAGGTCCGCGGCTCCATGATTTCGACGCGCGTGCCGTCGGGGTCGTAGTAGTTGATTTGGCGTTTGCCATTCACGCCGGTCTTCATCGCATCGGGCGCCTTGAGGCCGGGCGGCAGCGGGCGGCTCGCCAAAATGGCGCCGGCCTTCTCGACATCGTCTACTTCGAGACAGATGTGATGCTTAGTGAGCATCACGTCGCGGGTCGGCGCCCGGGCATAGAGCATGAACTCCACGTAGTCCTCGCCGTCGGGCACGCGCATGTTGACCCAGCTGAGGGTTGCGCCGCCGCCGCCGCGCCAGATCTCGGTAAAGCCAAGGATTTCTCCATAGAACTTCATCGAAAGGCCTAGCTGGCCGACCATCACACCCACGTGACTCATGCGGGTGGAGATGCGGCGATCTGACATAAATTTCCCCTTTTCCCGGACGGTCCAGCTGTCCGGGAGATATTCGACGATCTCGACGGTGTTTCCGTTCGGGTCCTTCACGAAATAGTTTTTGTTGCCGATTTTCCCGATCGCGGTCTTCGGGGGCACCGCCACGCCTTTCGATTGGAGATAAAGTCGCATCGCTTCAGCGTCATCGGTCTCGATGGCGATGTGGTAGAGGCGATCCGTCTCAGGCGAGACTTCGGAACCGGGAAAAAGCTCCACAGTCTGACGATCGTTGATCTTGATCCATATGAGTTGCTCCGCCGGGTTCTTGCGCGGAATCGAGAAGGGTGATTGGTAGCCGAGGAAGCCCTCGTAGAAGGCGCGCGCCTTCGCCATGTCGGAGACATAGAAAGCGGCGTGTGAGATGCCCGTGATGCGCGGGCGTTTGGGCGCATCCTGCGCGACCAGCCGCGCGATGAGTAGGACGAGCAAAAGTGGAATTCGGAGTTTCATGGGGCGGCTATTTCGTTGGGAAAAATCGTGCACTTCGCGCCTGGGACGGTGACGCCTTTCGGCAATCCGGCGCCAGAGCCGGACATTGAGGGGAGTTCGCTCGCGGCGACGGAGGCGGCCAGAGTGCAGATGAGCATGAAGGATTTCATGGCAAACGGGGAGTGCGCGGAGGGAGAGCCGAAGTGCGGGGATGGGTGCCACGCGGTTGACTGCGAACGAAGAGGCTAACGTTTCTCCTCCGGAGTGTAGAAAGGCCCGAGGAGATCGATGACCTTGTGACGCAGCGTCGCGGGATCGACGGGGCCGTTGTGACGCCACACGATTTTTCCTCCGGGCGCGATCAGGACCGTGTGCGGGAGCGGGCCGGGCCACTCGGGGTCGAGCGCTTTCACGAGTTCATCGGTGCTGGCGCCGGTGTAGAGGAAGTTGAGCGCGGTGCGGCCTTCCGCGGCGAGGAGGCGTTTGAGGCGGCCGGGCGTGGCGACGTGTTGCTTTTCGAGAAACGCTTTTACCTGCGGCCGCATCTTCACGTCGTCCATCGAGATCGTGACCATCTCGAAGTCGCGATTGCCGACGCGGCGGGCGAGTGAGACGAGTTCGGGAAACTCCGCGACGCAGGGCGCGCACCAGGTCGCCCAGACGTTGACGAGGCGCAGGCGGTTGGAGTCGTTCTTCGCGAGTTTGGCCACGCCATTCGAGTCGATGAGTTCGAGATTAACCGGCTCGGATTTCCATTTCTCCTCGGCCTGGGCGATGTCTTCTCGCTTGGTGTTCCACTTCGTGGAGCAGCCCATGACGATGGTCTTCGGCTTGGTGACGGGCTGCCCGGCTAGCAGCTCGGTAATGGCGTTGCGCGTGTCATGCGAAGTCACGGTCTTCGGATCTTCGAAACGCGAATCGTCCACGCGACCGACGTAGCGGAGCTTCCGCTCCTGATCGAAGAGGAAGACGTGAGGCGTCGCGAGGCAGCCGTAGGCCTTGGCTGTCGTCTGGGTGTCGCCGTCGTAGAGATAGGGAAACGGAAAACCGGAGTCGCGGGCGTAGAGTTTCATCTCCTCGTAACCGTCGTTGTATTTGCTGTAGCCGAGTTCGTCCACGCGGACGCTGTCCGGGCTGTTGGGGTTGATGGCCACGACTTCGACTCCCTGCGCCTTGAATTCCTTCGCCATCGGGATGAGGCGCGTCTCCGAAGCGTGAGAATAGGGGCAGTGGTTGGAGAGGAAGACCACAAGCAGGAGCTTCGCCGCCCGGTAGTCGGCGAGTGAGTGCGTCTTGCCGTCGATGCCGAGGAGCTTGAAATCAGGTGCGCGGTCTCCGAGTTGGAGCGTAGTAGCGTCGGGCGGCAAACCGCCGGTGATCTCTCCCCTCACGGAGGTTCCGGGAGCTTTGTTAGAGCCGCCCTTTTTCTTTCCGGTGGGTTGGTCGGCGGCGAGTGTGATCACGCTCGAAAGCAACGTGACAAAGATAAATAGGAGGGGGGATTTCACGAGAAGGGGAGGGGGAGCGGGGATTCGTGAGGTGAGCCAGGACAATGATGCTACAAACCGCAGCGGTCGCAGGCGTCGGCAAGGCGGGCAGTGTAAGGGGCGTCGAATGCCCAGGCCCGACGTGCGACCGCGGGTCGGCTGGCGCCGACGGTCCAGCACGGACCAACCTACTTTTTCTCGGTCGCAGCCGGCTCCGCTTTCTTTTTTCCGTCTTCTTTTTTCTCGCCGCCTTTTTTCGAGCCGGGCGGCTTGATTGCGGCGATCTCGGCGTCATCGAGCTTGCCGTCGCTATTCTTGTCGTAGGTGGCGAATTCGCCTTTCGGTTCGGCGGCAAACGCCTTGCGGACGGCCACTATCTCGTCGCCATCGATGACGCCGTTTTTGTTGGTGTCGTATTTGGTGAAAATGCGCGCTTTGGGACCTTCGGCCGCCAAAGCGCCGAGGGGAGCAATTACAACGAGCAGGCCGAGAGCGGCCGCGAACACAGGGATTTTTTTCATGAAGAGGTTGAAGGCACCAAAGCGTAATAGCGCTAACGCGGAGGATCGGGACAAACCGTCGTGGGCTAAGTTTGCCGGACGCAGGGCGGAGCTACTTTTTTTCGAGCACCCAGATGTTGCGAAACTGGAGTGGCATCCCGTGCTCCTGGAGCATAAGCGGGCCGGTCGCTGCCTCGCCGAGCCGGCCCGCCGCGCCTGTCGGTGGATCTAGCTCTTGATCATGGTAAATCTCCACGCCGTTGAGGCGCACCGTGGCGCGCGGCTTGGCGATTTTCTTGCCGGCGGCATCGAAACGCGGCGCGGTGAATTCGATATCGAGGGTCTGCCACTCCAGCGGGGCACGTGAGGCGCGGGCTTTCGGTGTCGTGCCCTTCGGCGTGCAATTGCCTAGGTTGCCGCACGCATTGCCGTCCGTGCGGCCGTAGGTCTCGTTGATATCGACCTCGTAGCGCGCCTGAAAATAGATGCCGCTGTTGGTCGGTGCACCGAGCGTGCGAAATTCTGCGTGCAGCCGGACGTCGCCAAATTTTTGGTGCGAGATCAGTGAGTCGCTCGCAGGCACGACCTCGACGGCCCCGCCGTCGACGAGTTTCCATTTCGCGGGTCCGTCTTCCTTGAGCCAGTCCTTGCCGGCCTTCTTCGCCCACGCGTTGAGATTTTTTCCGTCGAAGAGCACGACGGCACCGGCGGGCGCCTTCGCGCCGAGCGTCGGCGATTCCGGTGTGGCGAGTTGCGCGCCGGGTTTGGCGAGGACGAAACGGCTGTCGACCGCCTCTTCGGCGGCGAAGGCGGACAAGCCCGTGGCGATCAATGTGAGGAAAACGGCAATTCGTTTCATGGGGGGGATTTTTTCAGGCAGTCGCGGCGATGGCCTGCCGCACCTCGGCGAGGAATTCCGGCACGGCCTTGTAGGGGTCTTTCGGCGCGGTGCCGCCGCGGGACGATAGCAACTCGATCGGCAGGTAACCGCGATACCCCGCGGCCCGAACGATCTTCATCAATCGAACCAAGTCGGTCGGCGCGGAGGCCTCGTTTTCAACGCCCTCGGTGCCCTGCTTCACCTGCCAGTTTACGGCGTAGGGCGCAGCTTTGGCTATCTCCGCATAGTTGTCGGCGGCGCGATAATAACCGGTGTCGACGATCGCTCCGCACCACGGAGAGTCGATGCGCCGGAGAAGGGCGATCTGGTCGTCAGCGGTCTTGATGAAATCGCCGTGATTCTGCACCCCGATGATGACGCCAAATTTCCCGCCGTGGTCGGCGCAGGCCCGGATGTCATCCGCGACCCATTTTTCCACGTCGTCGCGCGACGCACCCTTTGAAACCGACTGCCAGTTCTCCGCACGCATCTGGGTGTCGGCGAAGACACGGATCACCGGTGCGCCGAGCTTCGCGGCGACCTCGATCCATTTCTTGATCCGCTCGACATCGTGGGCGCGCGCGGCCCGGTCTGCGGTGGTGAAATTATTGCCTAGGCCCGTGCCGCTGATGCCGAGGCCGAGGTCGAAGCACCGACGCTTCAACTCGTAAATCAATTTGTCGGTCGGCACCCCGAGGCCGTTTTTTTCGTAGCCGGGAAAATAATAACCCGTGGGGTCGATCGCGTCGAAGTTCGCCTTCGCGCAAAATTCGGCAAACTCGACCAACCTCATCGGGCCCTTGCCGCCAGTCCCGAGCTGCTTCGCGAACGAGTATGCATTGCACGATACCTTGAGCTGTGCGCCACCGATACGCGGGATTGGCGCGACGGCGGCTTGAGCGGCTGGGCCACCGAGCACGGTTCCACCGGCTGCGGCGGCGAGCGGGAGGAGGGAGGCGGATTTGAGGAAGTCGCGACGGGATAAATTTTCGTTCATGGCGGTAGGGTAAAGAAGCGCGGTAAATAAGTTAATAGCCGCAGGCCGCTCGATTGGGACAATCATTCTCAGGGAACTCGCTGTCCCGATTCGGCGTGGCCGCGCTATTTACCCTATAACACCCCATGCGCCTCCCCGCTCTACTCCTCGGCACCCTCGCGTGCCTCCTCGCACCGCTTGTCGCCAAGACCGACTATTCGCGCGTGCCGTTCAGCCACCCTGGTATTCTGCTCAACCGCTCCCAACTCGACCTGATCAAGCAGCGCGTCGCGGCGGGAACCGAACCGCAGAAAACGGCCTTCGCCACGCTGCTCGCGAGTCCGCTCGCTGACTTGAACTACACTCCGAGCCCGCGCGCCACCATCGAGTGCGGCCCAAACTCACGACCGGACCTTGGCTGCAAGGACGAGCGGCGTGACGCCACTGCCGCCTACACGCAGGCGCTCGCCTGGCACATCTCGGGCAACGAAAAATACGCCCGCAACGCCATCCGCATCATGAACGCGTGGGCCGGCACGCTCACCGGCGGGCACCTCAATGAAAACGGTCCCGTCCAGGCTGCGTGGACCGCCTCGGTCTGGCCGCGTGCCGCCGAGATCATTCGTTACACTTCGGAGTTCTGGGCGAAGGAGGACATCGCGCGTTTCCAAACAATGCTCGTCACGCAATATGTCCCATCGCTCATCAACGGCTGCGATGAGAATGGGAACAAGGAACTCGCGATAGCTGAGGCGTTGATCAATATCGGTGTCTTCAACGATGACCGCATCACGTTTGCTCATGGCGTGCGCATGTGGCGCGGGCGCGTCCCCGCCGTCATCTATTTGAAGTCCGACGGCCCGTCACCGATCATGCCGCCAAACGGCCTTCCCGCCTCGGCTCCGTGGAGTAACAAAGGTGTCTTCCCGCCCTTCATCGACGGCGTGCTCCAAGAGACGGCGCGGGATCCCCACCACGCCAACATGACGTTCGCCTCGCTCGTCAACGCCGCTGAGACCGCACGCCAGCAAGGGCTCGATCTCTACGGCGAGCAGGCCGCCCGCATCGTCGCCGCGATGGAATATCAAGCGCAGTTCCTCAAACCGAACACCACACCCGCACCCCCGAAAATCGTTTTCTCGCTCCAGCCCACATGGGAAATCGCCTACAACCATTTTCACACGCGCCTCGGCACGGCGCTGCCGAAGATGGCCGCTGTCATCCCGACGAATCGTCCTACAGGCGCGGATCTGAATCACATGGTCTGGGAAACGCTGACACACGGCGAAATCGGCGCCGTGGGCCTGCCGGTGATGGGCTCCGGAGTGAAGTAGCAGTTAGGAAAGCGGCACGGCAGATCTGTGGCGGCTACTGGTCGGCGTGATCGACGTTGCGCAGATCGAACTCATTCGCGCGTAGCAGTTCCCCGGACTGCTACGCGAGCTACGGTCTATCGCGATAGCTAAACTGCCACTAGTTCACCACTACTCTTTCGCTACTCCGCCACTACTCGACCACTACTTCACCACCACTGGCTGCAATGGACGGATGAAGAGATGAACCGTTGTAATCGTGCGGGTTTTCCCAGAGGCACGAGAACAATCGGTCAAATCGCGTCGGGCGGTATCGCCCGAAATCCCGAATCTTGTCGTTTTTGCGTTTCATGCGTTTCATTCACGCCTGCTAAAGTGATGCATGGCCGTCGGTCAGATCGAGTTTGTGATGCCAATCACCTTAGGCGCAGGCTTGCCGGCGGCGCAACTTGTGCCCCAGCGCATTTCAGGGCTCGAGAACCAGGACCCGAAACGAGCCCGGCACCATTTTTCGGCGCGGATTCGGAACCTCCTTTGTGGTGGCCGTCACAGGCTCGTAGTCTGCCGACGGCAAGAATAGCCGGTGAGTCTTGGGGTCAACCGCCATGGTGCGCGCACCGAATTCCGTTTTGACGGTTTCCACGAGAGTGAACTTATCGGCGCTGTCTTCGTGCACCACGGCGAGCGTGCCGTCGCCATTTGAAGCGAAGGCTAGTTTAAGGCCTGGGTCGAACTTGGCGGCGTCATTGCGGGCACCGATGGGAATGGTCGAAATGATTTTTCCGGAGTCGGCGTCGAGCACGAGAAACGACTGACTGCGGCAGGCGACAAAGAGGCGGCGGGTGGCAGGGTCCATGGTCGTGCCGGCGGGATCTTTGTGCGGCGCGAGCGAGTAGGTGGCCGTGACTTTCAGGGCGCGGGCGTCGATGGCGACTACGGTCGCTTTATCCTGCAAGGAATCATAAATCATGCCCTTGCCGTCGGCCACCGGGAATTCGGTGCGGCCGTCGAGCGGGATGGTGCCGAGCACTTCGCCGGTCGCAGCGTCGAAGGCGGTCGCGTTGCGGCCGGTAGAATTGAAAGTGAAGACGCGCTTCGTGAACGGTTCGTAGAGGATTTGATTCGGGCGCTTGCCGGTGGCTTTCCACCGGGCCAAGGGTTTGAGCGTGTCGAGGGCAAATACAGTGACGGTATCCTCGGTGCCGTTAGCCGTGTAACCGCGGTTCAGCTCCGGAGCGACGGCGACGCCACCCATGCCGGGGCAATTCGGCACTTCGCCGACGACCTTGAGGGAGTCCATATCGATGACGACGACCGTGTCCTCGTGCGCAATGTAGAGGCGCCGTGCGGTGGCGTCCGCTTCAAGATAATCCCACCCACCCGGACCTCCGACGGGGATTTGGTGGGCGAGGTGATACCCGGCAGATGCCATCGGCACGAACAGCGAGAGCGTAAGAGCCAAGGTGAAGCTAGCGGAACGGAGGGAAGGCAGTTGCATGGGCGAGGTCGGTTTGGTCATCGGCGGAAAATCATGCATTTTTCGAGCCGCGGCGCAGAATGAAGTAGACCGTAGGTGTCGCGACGAGGGAGAGGAGCACGGAGATGCAGAGGGCGCCGATGACGGCGATGGCGAGGGGCTTGAGCATGTCGGCCCCGGTGCCGATGCCATACGCGAGGGGCAACATGCCGAAGGCGGCGGCGAGGGACGTCATTAACACAGGGCGGAGGCGACGATGGCCGGATCGCACGAGGGCGTCGGTGAGCGTGGCGCCTTCGGCGCGGAGGTGATCGACGAGGTCGAGCATGAGGATGCCGTTCTTGGCGACAATACCGACGCCGATGATGGCTCCGAGGAGGCTGACGACGTTGAGCGAGGTGTGCGTCAGCCAAAGGGCGAGCACGGTGCCGAATAGGGCGAGGACCGATCCGAAGACGATGGCGATGGGTTCGGCAAAGGAGCGGAACTCGATCAGGAGCACGGTGAACACGAGGAAGAGCGCCATGCCGAGGACGAGGAGGAGATTGCGGAAGGACTCCTGCTGTTGCTGGAAAAGACCGCCAAATTCGATGGTGCCCGGCGGGAGCGATTTATCTTGGCTGAGTCTTTCCTTGATTTCCGCCATGGCGCTGCCGAGGTCGCGACCTTCGAGCCGGGCGGTGATGGCGACGCTCTGACGGAGGTCTTCGCGGCGGAGTTCCAGTTGGCCGGGCTCTTCCAGGAGGTCGGCGACCTGGGAGAGTTTCACAACGGAGCCATCGGCGGCTCTGAGCGGAAGTTCGCGGAGGAGCGCGATACGGTCGAGGGCGGCGCGGTCGACTTGCACGCGAATCGCAATGATACGATCGCCTTCCAAAACTGAGGAGGCGGATTGACCCAGCATCGCTGTATTGAGGGCGGCGGCCACGTCAGAGGCCGTGAGGCCGAAGCGTTGGGTGTCGATGGGCCGCACCCGGAAACGCAGGGTCGGGCCGGCGGTGATGAGGCCGTCGTTGGTGTCCACAACACCGGCGACCTTCTTCAATTGCTCCTCAATTTCCGGCGCTTTCTTTTTTAGAAATTCGATGTCCGTTGAAAATAGTTTCACCTCAATGGGCTTGGGCGACCAGGTGAGATCGCCGATGAGGTCGCCGAGAATGCCGGGGAAGTCCCAGTCGATCCCGGGAACCGCGGCGTTGAATTGGTGCCGCAGTTCCGAAATCACGTCCTCCGTGGAGTGCTCGCGGTTGGTCTTTAGCTTTACGAGGAAGTCGCCGGTGTTGGGCTCGGCGATGGATAGCGCGAGGCGGGCGCCAGTGCGGCGAGAGAAACTCTCCACGTCAGGCGCGGAGGTGAGAATCTTTTCGGCAAGAAGGAGCTGGCGGTGAGTCTCGGCGAGACTCGTGCCGGCGGGCGAATGGTAGTCGATGACGAAGCCGCCTTCATCCATCGCGGGCAGGAATTCGCTCTCAAGTTTTTGGTAGAGAAAGCCACCGAGGACTAGCACGACGACGCAGGCTCCGAGGGTAAGCCAACAACGACGGAGCGCACCGCGCACAGCCAGTTCGTAGGCGCGAATGACACGGGTGAGGATGAAGCCACCGTCGGCTCCCTTCGGTGCATGGCCGTGTTCAAGTTTTTGGCGGTCACGCAGGAACCACGCGGCGAGAGCGGGAGTGAGCGTGATGGCGAGGAGCAGCGAGGTGAGCAGCGCGACCACCATCGTAAGCGCGAGAGCCCGGAAGAAGACGCCAGTGATGCCTTCGAGGAAAGAGAGTGGAATAAACACGACCACGGGCGTGAGCGTGGAGGCGACGAGTGGGCGGAAGATTTCACCAATGGCGGCGTGGATGGCGTCGAAGCGGGCTCGGCCGGAGACGATCTTGGCGTAGATGGCTTCGACGACGACGATGGCATCATCGATCACGAGACCGATGGCGGCGGCGATACCACCGAGGGTCATCAGGTTGAAACTAAGTCCGGCGAGTTTCATCGCGACGAGCGTTACGAGCACGGTCACGGGAATGACGACGATAGCAGTAAGAGTCGTGCCCCAGTTTTTTAGGAACAGATAGAT
>CANGHW010000189.1 GCA_947453695.1 Opitutia bacterium | reverse complement strand
TGCGGCGGTTGGCGAACGCCAGGAGGAGGGCCAAGCTCCAGATGCGGGACCATTCCCGGGTGTCATCGTGATTGACGAAGCCGCGCCAAAGGCCCTGCACGGAAGAGCGATTGAAAAGTCCGCTGCGATCGATGCTGGCGCCGGAGAAGGTATCCTCCAGAAAAGGCCGAAGCTCTTGTTTCATCCAGAGCGGGAACGGTAGGCTAAAGCCTTGTTTGCGACGTGTGGCCAAGCCGGGGGGCAGGATATCGCGGGTGGCGGCGGTCAGGGCTGCTTTGGCATGATTCGGATCTCTTTTGAAAGCAGCAGGTTGTTGCCAGAGCCATTCGATGAGGGGACGGTCGACGAAGGGCACACGGAGCTCGAGCGAGTGTCGCATGCTCATGACATCGCTGTCGCGGAGGAGCACATCCGCCATGTAAGTGTGGAGTTCCCAGCCGCTCATGACTTCAAAAGGGCCGGCACCGGCGAGATCCGATGAAAGAGCGGAGAGCTCGGGATGGAAGGGGGGGCGCTGGCCAAGCGACGTGAGGAGATCATTACCCAGCAGGCTGCGCCGGGTAGCCTCGGAAAACACGCGACGCTGCAGCGAATTAAGCTCTTGGAAGTTTCGGGCGTAGCCCAAGAAGTCAGCGAGTTTCCGTTGTCGGGTATCGCCGGCGCGGAGGCGGCCAACGACGCTGTTTCGCAGGCGAACAGGAAGCCTGAGCCAGAGCGGGAGCCAGTGATCAATACGGGGGAGGTCGCGGAATGAGGGATAGCCGCCGAACAGTTCATCACCGCCGAGACCCGAGAGCGCGACCGTAACTCCCCCGGCGCGGGCGGCTTGGCTGGCGTAGTAGGTATTGATGCCATCGCCGGTCGGTTGATCGAGGGTCTCGATCAGACGATCAATGTCGTGGGCGACTTGATGGCCGGTAAGCACGCTGGGATAGTGGTCGGTGCCGAAGTGTCGGGCCGTGGCGGCTGCATTTGAGGCCTCACTAAAATCTGATTCATCGAAGACGATGGAGAAGGTGCGGAGGCGGGTGCCGGTAACTCGGGTCATCAGGCCGACGACAACCGCGGAGTCGAGGCCACCGGAGAGAAACGCGCCGACGGGAACGTCAGCGACAACGTGCGCACGAATGGTGTCATCGAGGCGGGCGCGGAGCTCGTGAGAGAATTCCTCGCGACTGGTGCAGGGGGTGGCGCGAGGAGGAATTGAGGCGAAGCTCCACGCAGCGCGGATATCTAGCCGACCGGCGCGGAAGGTCGCACATTCGCCGGGGCGAAGACTGAAAACGTCGCGATAGATCGTGCGAGGAGCGGGGACCGCGAACCAAGCCAGATAGTCGGCAACCGAGAGTGGGTCGATCTCCGGGGCAAAGCTGGCGGAGGCAAGCAGCGCGTTGAGTTCGGATGCAAAAAGAAGCCTTTGACCGTCTTGGCGATAGTAGAGCGGCTTGATACCGAATGGATCGCGGGCGAGGAAGAGGGTTTGCTCGTGATTGTCCCAGACCGCAAAGGCGAACATGCCACGTAGCCGAGAAAGGCACGTCTCGCCCCATTGCGCGTAGGCGGCGAGTAGGACCTCCGTATCGCATTCGGTGCGAAACGACCAACCTGCCCCGCCTAGTTCGTCCCGAAGAGAGCGGAAGTTGTAGATCGCGCCGTTGAAAACAACGGTGAAGCGTCCGTCTGGCGTGCGCATGGGTTGCCGGCCATTTTTCGGATCAAATATAGCCAGTCGGCGCATGCCGAGGGTCGCTGTGCCAGTGGAATCGATCCCCTCATCATCTGGCCCCCGATGGACCATGGCATTACACATCGATGCTACCACATTTAAGCGGCTCACCGACGGCATGGCTGAGTCAATGCAGCCGGCTATGCCGCACATGATGAAATTAGAATGCTCAAGGCAGGATTCTGACCAAGCTTCGCCCGGTCACTTCTGAACGGAGCAACCCGCGACTACTGGAGAAACAAGGATTAGCGCACCTTAGGAAAATAAGGTGGGGTTAATGCCCTATCTGGGGACGATGAAAGTAACTGTAGGGATTGGCAATCCCGTTGATGTAGAGAAAGTTCACGCGACTAGGCGCAAATAGCGCGTGCGACGCTTTGCGCCGCTGGCAGCGAGACGAGCTTCTCGATCAAGAGCAGGCCGAAATCGAGCGATGTGCCTGCTCCCCGGGAGGTGAGGAGCCGACCATCGGACACAGTCCGTTCATTCGCTTGGATAGCTGGGAGTTCGCCCGCGACGGATGGGTGGGCGGTGTAGCGCCGATTCACAAGTAAGCCGGCGTCGTGTAGTAAAATGGGCGCGGCGCAAATCGCGGCGATCCAGCGTTCAGCTTGGGCGTGGGCGCTGATTACGTGACGGATCCTCGGGTCAGCGCGGAGAAGTTTGACGCCTGGGCCTCCGGGGAAAAAGAGACAGTCGAAGAGCGATGGTGACAAGTGGGATGGGGCGCTAAGAACGACGTCCAAGGTGGTGTCGGCCAAAAGAGTTATTCCCGAGCGTCCGGTGACGGCTCGATCGCCTCCGAGCGCTGCGACGGTTACCTCGACTCCTGCGCGGCGAAGGAGATCGATCGGGGTGGTAGCCTCAATTTCCTCAAAACCGTCAGCAAGGATTGCGAGAACAGTGGGCATGGTGTGAGTTGAACATTCATGATCGGCCATGCCCACGGAAATCTTTCGGGAAAACGTTTGGTTATCTTTGGCTGCGGCTATGTGGGGTCCGAGCTCGTTCGGCAGGGCATAGCGAAAGGACTAAGAGTGACTGCGCTCACGCGAAATGCGCAGAAATCCGGTTTGCTGCGGCAACTGGGGGCGGAGGTGGTGACTGCAGATTTGGCAGAGGCCTCATGGCACAGCGCGATCCCGGGCAGAGCGGACTGGGTGGTAAACTGCGTTAGTTCAGGAGGGGGAGGACTGGATGGATACCGCGAGAGCTATGTTAAAGGCACGCATTCGATCGTGAAATGGGGACGAGATTGTGGACCCATGGACACAATGCTCTATACGAGCAGCACCTCGGTTTACCCACAGGGAGGCGGAGCGCACATCGATGAGTCGGCGGCGACGGAGGGAGTGGGCGAGCGCGGGAAGCTGCTCCTGGAGGCGGAGGCCGCCACGCTCGGCGGCGCGGGTTTGGACGGTGCCTGCCAACGTGCATTTGTGCTGCGATTGGCCGGGATCTACGGGCCGTCGCGCCACCATCTGCTCGATCAAATAAAAGCCGGACAGGTTTCGGGTCGCGGTGACTACCACCTGAATCTCATCCATCGCGATGATATTTGTGCGGCTATCTGGGCAGCATTGGAGTCGTCTTCCAACCTACGAGGGGGGATTTACAATATCGCTGATGACGGCGCGGCGCTAAAGTCGGATATCGTGGCTTGGATCGCGGCTAGATTGAGTATGCCGGTGCCGCCGTTTACCGGCGAACCTGCGGTGGGGCGGAGGGAGATCACTCCTGATCGAGTGATCCTCAACGCTAAGGCGAAAGGGGCACTTGGGTGGCGGCCTGTTTTTTCTACGTTCCGGGAAGGTTACGAAAACTTGTTGTCTCTGAGGGATTGCCCGACTCTCTCAGCTCCCTCTCAAATCAACCCTTAATCCAACACAATTATGGCCGGCGTAGGCACCCTTCTCAAACAAGCTCAAAAAATGCAGCGCGGTATCGAGGCGCTCCAAGCCGAACTCGCGAAGAAAGAAATTGATGTCACCAGTGGTGGTGGGGCCGTGAAGATCAAGATCAACGGTGCAGGAAAGTTTCTTTCGCTCGCGATCGATCCGGACTTCCTGAAGGAAGACGCCAAAGTTGTTTCGGACACCGTTTTGACCGCGGTTCAGGACGCGGCCAAACAGTCGAAAGACTACAACGACGCTGAAATGCAAAAGGTCACCTCGGCGTTCAAATTACCCGGCGGATTCTAAGGCAACGCATCGCGCGCAATGACGCCGGCTTTCGAGAAGTTGCAGAAGCAATTGAAGCAGTTGCCTGGCTTGGGCTACCGCTCGGCTGAACGTATTGCGCTTCATCTGCTGGTAGAAAAACCAGCGCAGCTTCCTGCGCTGGTGATAGCGCTGCAGGAGGCGGCTGGGGCGGTGCGCCGGTGCGAACGTTGCGGTAACTTGGCGGAGACTGAGCTTTGCGGGATTTGCGCGGATGAACGTCGGGACGGAGCGGTGGTGTGTGTGGTCGAACATGTGCCCGACTTGGTGGCGTTGGAGCGGAGTGGTGCCTATCGCGGATCTTACCATGTGCTCCACGGAAAGCTTTCTCCCATCCAAGGCGTGGCTCCGGATGATCTCAATCTATCCGGTCTGCGCGCTCGCATCGCTGCCGGTGAGGTGGATGAATTGATTCTGGCGCTTTCAAACGACGTGGAGGGCGAGGCTACGTGTCATTATTTGACCGAACATCTACCGGCCGTGGCGGGTGATCATCACCTCAAGGTGACCCGGATCGGCTTTGGGCTCCCGAGCGGCGGGGGAGTTTTGTATGCGGATTCGGTTACACTGAGGAGTGCGCTCGACGGTCGGCGGGCCTACCAGTAAGGGGGGCAGGTGGCTGATGGGGCACTTGAATGCGGGCGCGGCCGATGCTGAGGCGTGCGCGGGGCGCGTCGAAGACATCCGAGGCGCGACTTTGAAAAAACGAATAGCCGAGAACGCGATTCGTGCGCGGCTTAAAATCGTCCGTGCTTCATCCCAAATGACCCATGCATGATTCCAAATCACCCGTGCACGGTCCAAAATCTCCCGTGCGCGTTCCAAAATGACTCATGCACGTTTCAAAAACACTCGTGCGCGTTTCCAATTCGACCGTGCACGAACCAAAAACACCCGTGCATACTTCAAAACGGTCCGTGCACGGCTCAAAATCGTCCGTGCACGATCCTAAACCGCCCGTGCGCGTTCCAAAATGGCTCATGCACGTTTCAAAAGCACTCATGCACGTTTCCAATTCCCTCGTGCACGATTCAAAAACACCCGTGCACGTTTCCAAATAACCCGTGCACGTTTCTTAATCGCTCGTGCACGTTTCCAAATCACCCGTGCATGAGGCTAAAACGCCCGCTCATACGGGCTAGTGATTGAAGCTCAGGCCTGATGAGTGGGTGCGGATGCTAGCCCGAAATCGAATGGGTAGAGCATGCGAGGCGATTTTTCCGTTGTCATGGACTAGCCCGACGCGCAATACACCTAACCTCGTTGCGGGCGTAGTATATCGGCTATTATGTGTGCTTCCCAAGCATGAGAGGAGGGTTCGACTCCCTCCGCCCGCACCATTTTATTGTCGCGAAAATTTCGCGTTCGTCGTGAGTCCGAATCCTCCATGCCAAAGTCTCCGCTGTCTGGTTTGAATGTATTGCTGCTCGAGGACGAGTTGTTGCTGCGCAAGCGTCTCGGCGGTTTCATGGAGAAAGAAGGTGCAGAGGTCACGGCGGTGAGCTCTGTGGCAGGTGCGCGTCAAGCCCTCGAATCATTGAGTTTCGATGCGGCCCTGATTGATGTTAATCTTCCAGACGGTCGTGGCACTGATCTGCTACGGGAGAAACTGTTCCCAGCTACTACCAATGTGATCGTCATGACCGCCGAAGGAGGGATTGCCGGTGCGGTTGAAGCGATGCGGGCCGGGGCGCTCGATTATTTGGTGAAGCCGTTTGATCCGGAGGAACTACCGCTGCGCTTTGCGCATGCGCGGAAAAGTCTGCAGGCGAAACGTGTAGATGAATTCAAGCGTGGACAAGAAGCCGACCTCGTATTCGGGGAAAGTTTGGCGGGCGTCCGCGAGCAACTGCAAAAAATTACCACCGCAGACCGACGGCTTGGCAGTCATTTGCCGCCCGTTTTGATCGAAGGTGAGACGGGGACTGGAAAAACCGCGATTGCGCGGTGGATCCATCGCAACGGACCGCGTGCGGATGGACCCATGATTGAGCTCAATTGTTCGGCGATGCCAGAATCATTGGCTGAAGCCGAACTTTTCGGTCACGAACGCGGGGCATTTACTGACGCCAAAACGGCTCGAATCGGACTGATGGAGGCGGCGGACGGGGGGACGTTGTTTCTCGATGAACTCCCTAGTCTGGCCCAATCTTTACAAGCGAAGCTGCTCACAGTCCTCGAGGATCACTCGCTGAGACGCGTTGGCGCGACGCGCCCGATTGCCGTGGATTCGCGAATCGTTGCCGCCACCAATGCCAACCTCAATGAACTGGTGGCGGCGGGTCGTTTCCGCGAAGACTTGCTGCATCGTCTGGATCTATTCCGGGTGCGCTTGCCCCCACTCAGGGAACGGGGGGCTGATATTTTGATTTTGGCGGAATCCTTGCTCGCCCGCGTCTGCAAACGCTATGGCCAAAAAGTTCCATCCATTCCGGCAGAAGGCCGCGCCCGGTTATTGGCGCATTCTTGGCCAGGAAACGTGCGCGAATTAGCGCACGAATTGGAACGTGCAGTGGTGTTTGGCGGGGACCATGGCTTGCACTTTACCCACTTGGGGCGTGCGGCCAACGGAGGGGTAGCCGGAGCAGAATGGCTCAGGCAGGGATTTGTGTTTCCGGAGATTGGATTTTCGCTCGAGTCGGCGATTGACCAAATCGTGCTACTTGCTGTCCGCCAAGCAGAAGATAACGTTTCGGCCGCGGCGCGCCTCTTGGGGGTATCGCGGGACGTCGTGCGGTATCGGCTAAAGAACGTTAGTTCGGGCCAAACACCTGAGGCTGGGGATTCGTCCTCGCCCAAAGTGGTAATCGGGTGAATTTCCCCGATTGTGTTAGAACTCAATTGGAAGTTAAAAATCGCGTTAGACGTTGTAGATTAATGTTATAAAATGGAATCGGCACGCTGGCACATCGAGTGCATAGTTGGTGTCATTACTTTAGTTGAAATTACGCCGATAACATTCAAGTCATGGAACTCCGCCACATCACCAAGCTAATTGCCGTCTCCGCGTTCGCGGTTTCGACATGCTTGCATGCAGCTGATGCGGCCGCTGAGAAGGCCGCGGAAAAAGCGCAGGTCAAAGCCTCCGCTCCGTCTTCCGGCGATGTGAAGAAGGACATGGACAAATTCAATCTACAGCGTGATGCGATGCTCGCCGAGCGTCAGGCGCTGATCAATCAGCTCAAGACTGCGACGGAGGAACAGCGCAAAGCCATCATTGAAAAAATGAAGGAGATTGGTGAGGCGCAGCGCGAATTGAGTAAACAGATTCGAGACGATCTCCGAAAGCTTCGTCAGGGGCAGGGTATACCCGGTCGATAATAGTGTTCTGCATAGTGTTTGAAGTGAAGCACGGCCGCCGACTGGGCGGCTGTTTTGTTTGTTAATGTTTTCTGCCTCTTGAACATGACTTGAGTCTGTTGGTCTGTTTCCCCAACGTTTTACCCCTCCTCCACGTTTGTGACCGTATCCTTACGCCTTATTGCACGTATCTTTTGGGTCGCGGCTGTTTTTCCGGCTTTGGTGTATGCTCAGGTTTTAGTCTCGCCGGAAGTGGACGGGAGCGCAGCTGGTGAAAAAATGCCTGCTATCCCACCCCCACCAACTTGGCTGGGATGGGGGAGTGTTTCCATGGGTGTCGGCATTCGTGACAATCTTTTGCTCAGTCATGCTGGTGAGGAGCAGCGGGGATTTCTACGAGGTGGAGTGGATGCGACGGCCTGGCACGTGCCGCAGAACCGCATCGACTACCTTGCCGTGTTGAGTGCTACGGGCACCCGTTATTTTGCCTCTTCAAGCGTCGACCACGAAGAACAAGTGATTACGCTGGGGACTTGGCGCTACCGGAGTGGCGAGGCGTTTCGGTTCTCAATCGACGGCAGTGCGTCGTATTCGCACCTGATCTATGATGTGTCCGATACGGACGTGCAGCAGGTCGTCACGGAGGTAAAGCGATCGGCGGCGGGGATTGGTCCGGCGCTGCGTTGGGGATTTCTGCCTGGTTGGTGGGTTGAGACACAAGGTGCTGCGCGGCGGGAAACATATCCGGACGGTTTTAACAATCGCGGCATAATCGAGTCCGCGATTCGGATGGGGTGGCATCCGGGAAAGCGGTTGTCCGTGAGCGTGGCGGGGCTCGAGTGGAAGCGACGCTACGATTCCAGGGAGCAATATTCGGTGGGTGGACGCGAACTGGCCGGAACTTCGCTGGCTATCCGGGAACGGGCGGGTGAAGTGCGAATTCAGGCGACGCTAGACGCGGCAGGCCACTGGAAATCCGATACTCGTGCGACGGTGTCGCGGTTTGCGGACAACGGCTCGGGCTACCTCAACTATCGTGAGCGTAAACTGACGCACGAGGTGGAGTGGATGTCGGGCAATTGGCTGTGCAGTCTCGAGGGGAGTGCGCGGAGAGTGGAATTTGAACTGCAGACCATCGGCTTCGGAGTGTCGCCTCCCCCGCGCGTGCGCGATGCATTTTTGGGCCGCGGACGCCTGGAGCGAAAACTCAATGAACGATGGACGGTCTTCGGGGAATATACGTGGGAACGCAACCGTTGTAACGATCCGGTCGCCTCGTATGTGGTGAACGAAGGCTTGCTTGGTATCCGTTGGAACTGGGAAAAATGACCTCTGCAAACCGTCATGACCGCTCCTGCTTCCTCGCCGCCGTCCGGACGCCGCACGCTCATTGCGGTCGTGGCGCTGACCCTCGGGGTTTTTGCGGGAGTGGTGGCATTTGTTACGTTGCAACTACGCAACGGACTTAGGCAGCAAATTTTACTGCGCGAAGCCGAGGCACTATCGGCCGTGGCCTCGATGCAACTGGCAAATGAGGCGGCCGCCTTGGCGGAGGTCGGGTTGACGGAGGCGCCGGGTGAGTTGCTTGCGGCAGTGCTGAAGGCATCAAAATTACGAGGTGTCTTGGCCATTCGCGTGTTCGATGCGCAGCGGAATTTCGCCGGATCAGTGCCGCTGGCCATGTCCGACGATTCGCCTAAGTCGGAGGATTGGGTTATGGAACCAAAGGCTCGGCTGCATCCGCGGGAGAAGTTAGACTCTTTGAGTGGATCGGATGCGGCGGCGAACAGGCCGGGGCCGGAGATACCGCTGCTGGAGGCGTGGGTGCCATTGCGTCGAACTGAGGGGGGAGCGTTGGCGGGTGTGGCCCAGTTTTGGATCGATGGCCACGGTCTTGCGGGCGAATTTTACCGATTGGATGGCAAACTGGCACTGCAAGCCTTGCTGGCTTGGTTTGCCGGAGGAATCGTAATCGTGGTCGCTCTTTGGTGGGCGTTCCGACGCTTGGACACAGCGAATCGCACGCTCGCGGCTCGCACCGAGGATCTGCAGCGCGCCAATCGCGAGTTGGTGCTCGCGGCGAAAACCTCCGCGCTGGGGGCCGTGACCGCGCATTTGATTCACGAGATCAAGAATCCTCTGGCCGGCCTGGAGCTTTTCGTAGCGGGGCAAACTGGAGCGGCCGGTTCCGCTGAAAACGGCCAAGAATTGGCTGCGGCGTCGGACCTAACTCGGCGCCTGCGCACGATGATCAACGACGTGGTGAGTGTGTTGCGTGACGAACAGCATGGGGCCCACTTCGACTTATCGGCTGAGGAGGTAGTGGAGATCGCGGCGGGCCGAGCGCGGGCCTCGGGCCACTCGACGGGTGTGCGGATCGAAACAAAAGGGAGCGGGGACGCCAAGCTACCGGGGCGCCAAGCCAACCTAGCGGGGTTGGTGCTGAGGAATCTCTTACAGAATGCGGCCGAGGCGTC
>CANGHW010000188.1 GCA_947453695.1 Opitutia bacterium | reverse complement strand
GGGATGGCAGGCGTAAAGCCTGCCCCACAGGGAGGGAGTGGCGGGGGAGGTCTGTCCCTGCTCTCACGAGCAGGGCTACGGGGAAGGGGAGCGGGAGGGGGAGGGGTGGCGGGCGTGAAGGCTGGCCCGCAGGGACGGAGCGGCGGGGGAGGTCCCTGCTCTCACGAGCAGGGCTACGGGGAAGGGAGCGGGAGGGTGACGGATGGCAGGCGTAAAGCCTGCCCCACCGGGACGGAGTGGCTACGGGGCCGGGGTGGCGCTGGCGCGGGCGAGGGCGGCGCGGATTTGCTCGCGGAGCGGGGCGTCGGTGGGTTGGTCGAGCTTCAGGATCGTCTCCTGCAAGACCGCGCGGGAGGGCTTACGCATGCGCAGATATTTGGGCAGGTTTTCGGCGAGCTTCTCCCGGTTGCCGGAGGTGGCATCGAGGCGGATCAGCTCACCGAGCGCGGCTTGGTTTTGCGGGTCGAGCACGCAGGCGCGGTCCAGCACGGCGCGGGCGGCGCCGGGCGGGGCGACCAGCACAAGTTGTTTGGCGAGGAGCATCGCATCGCCGGCGCGCAGGCTGGCGTGGGAGAGGA
Source organism: Opitutia bacterium (assembly GCA_947453695.1). Taxonomy (GTDB): domain Bacteria; phylum Verrucomicrobiota; class Verrucomicrobiia; order Opitutales; family Opitutaceae; genus GAS368. Next base: position 9,242 of record CANGHW010000188.1, on the reverse strand, counting down.
AGGAGTTGAGCACGACGTCTGCGCGGGACACTTCTTTGAGACCGTAGAGCGCGATGGCGCGAAGGCCGTGGATCAGGGAGCCCTGGCTGCCGGCATCGTCGGCGTCGGGCGGGGCGGCGTTTTGCGCGACGCGGAGGGCGGTCGGGTAGTCGCCGGTGGCGAGGTAGACTTGGACGCGGGCCAGATCGAAGGGCGAGCGGTCAAAGCTGCGTTCGTTGGCGAGGGTGACCAGGCGCTCGGTCAGATTTGGTTGGAGGGAGTCGACGGCGAACCAGGCGAGGAGTTGGAGGGCCTTCTGGTCGTTGGAGAAGTCGCGGAGGAAGTTGCCGACCTCGCGCGCCTCGGCGGTGCGGTCGTCGGTATTGTGATAGTTGAAGAGGAGGTCGATGCGGGGGCCGGGGCTCGCGGGGTCGTTGAACTGGCGGAGCAGGGCGAAGCGGCGGGCCTCGTCGTTGTGGCCGAGCTCGCGGTGGTAGCGCACCAGATAGAGGTAGAGCTCGTCGCGCTTGGGGAAGCGGGCGATCTCGCTCTCGAGACGGACGAGCGCGAGTTCGCGAAAGCCGCGTTCCCAGTCACACTTCGCCAGCAGAATGGAACCTTCGAGGGATTTGCCGAGGCCCCACGTGGCGATGAATTGCTCCGCCTCGTCGTAGCGTCCGCGCTCGAAGTGCGCGGTGGCGGCCTGCAGGGCGATGAAGAGGTGGCTCAGCGAAGTCGTGGGCGCGGCGGGCAGGAGACTCTTCGCGAGCTCGATCACGCGCTGGTCTTCGCGGGACTCGAGGAGCAGGGCAAAGAGGAGTTTGAGGTAGTCGAGGTCGGCCGAGGCGAGCTCGGCGCCCTCGGTGAGGGTGCGCAGTGCGAGGTCGGCGCGCCCGAAGCGGATTTGGGTAAAGGCGAGGAGACGCCGGCCGGCGATATCATTGGGCGCGCGGGCGACGCCGGCCTGGAGCAGGGAGTAGCCCTCGCGGTAGTTCTGTTGCTCCAGTGCCTGGCGGCCGAGCTTGAGGTAGTGCTCGCCGAGTCCGGTGCGGTAGGAGTCGCGGCGCCAGGGGTAGAAAGCGAGATCGAGGTAGCTGACCTCGCCGTAGCCCCGTTGATACTTGACGAACCCCCACACGCCGGCGGCGGTGCCGAGCCACGTCGCGATCATCAACCCGAAGGCCGTGGCGGCGATGCGCCCCCAGTAGATGTGGAACCAGATGTGGTCGGGAGTGACGACGCGGACCCACAGTTTCCAGCGGTAGTCGGGAGCAGCCGGATTGAAGCTTTGAAGGTCGTCTTTCGAATGGTCGATCACGTGAGAGGAAATAACCTACGCAAGGACGAGGGGCGACACAAGGGCGTAGGGCGCAAAGGCGAGGAGGCGGGCTACGCGGGACGAAGGCGCGGACGGGGCGGACTGAAGTCCGCCCTACTTACGGCGCCGGCGGAGGGCGGCGAGCAAGACGAGTGCACCGGTGAGGGCGGCGTAGGTGGAAGGCTCGGGAATGGCGGAGGCCACCGGGATCACGAAGCCGCCGCTGATGGTCGCGGCGCCGCCGGCCCCGTAGCCGGCGAAGTTGATCGCGGAGAGATAGCCGCCGCTGACGCTGCTGGAATCGGCGCCGAAGCGGAAACTGTTCTGGCCGGTTTGGTAGTTGGTAATTGTGAGCGTTCCGGTCCACGTCTGGCCGGAGATGGCGGCAAACACGAGGGCGCCGGTGGGCGTGCCGAAGTCGATCGTGGCGCCGCCGGTGACGGTGAGCTGGCCGAGCGTCTGGGAGAATCCGCTCAGGGCGAGGGTGGAGCCGGCGAGGGTGAGGTTGGCGGTGGTGGGAAGACCATTGGTGGCGGCGACGGCGTAGGTGCTGCCGCCGCTGGCGGAGAGCGTGCCGGACATCGATCCGCCGCCGGAGAGGGAGGCCGTGCCGCCGCCGGTGAGGGCCAGATTGCCGGGGCCGCCGAGGGCGCTCGCGAGGGTGCTGAGGCCAATTTGGTTGAGGGTGAGCGTCTTGCTGGCGCCGAAATTGATCGTGCCGCCGCTGCCGGAGAGCGACGAGGTGGTGTGGTTTTGATTGAGGTTGAGCGTGCCGGCCTGGACGACGAGCGGCCCGGTAAACGAACTGACGGCGGAGAGACTGAGGCTGCCGGCGCCGGTCTTCGTAAGGGTGTAGCCATTACCGCCGTCGCCGAGGGCGCCGAAGGTGAGAGCGGTGCTGGCGGCGGTGTTGATCGTGGCGGAGCCGGTGAGGGTGGTCGCGCCGGTGGTGATCGCGGCGGTGCCGGAGGTGACATTGGCCCCGGCGGCGACGGCGACGGTGTTGGGTCCGATGGCGAGCGTGCCGAGGACCTGAGTGAGGCCGGCGCCCGCGGTGGCGCGGTTGCTGGTGAGCGTCGTATCGCCGACGATGATGACATTGTAGGCGGACACGGACGTGTCGGTGGCGAGATCGAGCGTGCCGCCGGAGAGCGTGACCGTCTGCGCGGTGGTGCCGAGGGCCGAAGGCGCGCCGACGCGGAGCGTGCCGGCGGAGACCGTGGTGTTGCCGGCCCGGGAGCTGGCAGTGGACAGCGCGAGCGTGCCCGCGCCGGTTTTGGTGAGGGCGTAGCTGTTGCCGCCGTCGCCGACGGCGCCGAGCGTGAGGGTGGTGTTGGCCGCGGTGTCGATCGTCGCCGCGCCGGTGAGCGTGGTCGCGCCGGCGGTCACCGCGGCGGTGCCGGAAGCGACGTTGGCCCCGGCGGCGACGGCGAGGGTGTGGGGTCCGATGGCGAGAGTGCCCAGCACATGCGTAATTCCCGCGCCGGAGGTGGCGCGGTCGCTGGCGAGGGTGGCATTGCCCGCGATGACGGTGTTGTAGGCCGAGACGGACGTGTCGGTGGCGAGATCGAGGGTGCCGCCGGAGAGCGTAAGCGTCTGGGCGGTGGTGCCGAGGGCGGAGGTGGCGCCCACCTTGAGCGTGCCGGCGGTGACGGTGGTGTTGCCCGTGCGGGAGCTGGCGGTGGTGAGGGTGAGGGTATTGGCGCCGGACTTGGTGAGGGCGTTGGCGGTGGTGGCGAGGGCGGCGGAGAGCGTGATATTGCCCGTGCCGCCGATCGTGGCGCCGCCGGCGCCGACCGTGACGGCGCCCGCGTAGGTGGCGGCGGCGCCGGAATTGGTGAGTGCGCCCGTGGACGAGACGCCCGTGCCGACGAGGGAGAGCGCCTCGGCCCCGGCGACGGAAGTGCCGTTGAGATCGAGGGCGGCGCCGGTGGCGGTGACGCTCGTGCCGGCGGCGGTGGTGCCGAGCGCAGCGGCATGGCCCAGCTTGAGCGTGCCGGCGTTGATGGTGGTGGCGCCGGTGAACGTGTTGGCCCCGGAGAGGAGCCAGGTGCCGGTGCCGTTCTTCGTGAGCGTGCCGCTGGTGGTGCCGAGGATGCTGGCGAGCGTGGAGCCGGTGGCGGTGCCATCGAGGGTGAGGCCGAAGGTGGCGCCGGTGATGGTGCCGGCATTGGTGACCAGAATGTCGCCCGCGCTGGCGACGATGCTGGAGGCGGAGCCGAGGGTGAGGAGGCCGTTGTAGGTGGCGGCGGTGGCGGAGGAGTTGGTGAGGGCGCCGCCGGAGGAAAGGCCGGTGCCACTGAGGGTCAGGGCATCGGCCGTGGTGAGCGTGAAGCCATTGAGATCGAGGGCAGCGCCGGAGGTGACGGACGTCGCGCCGGCGGTGGTGCCGAGGGCGGAGGTGGAGCCGAGCTTGAGCGTGCCAGCGGAGACGGTGGTGGCGCCGGTGTAGGTGTTGGCGCCGGAGAGGGTCCACGTGCCGGTGCCGGACTTGGTGAGCGTGCCGGTGGTCGTGCCGATGATGCTGGCGACACTGCTATTGGTGCCGGAACCGCCGAGGGTGAGGCCAAAGGTGGCGCCCGTGATCGTGCCGGCGTTGGAGAGGATGATGTCGCCGGTGGTGGCGATGATGCTCGTGGCCCCGCCGAGGGTGAGGAGACCGTTGTAGGTGGCGGCGGAGGCGCCGGAGTTTTTCAACGCGCCGCCGCTCGAGATGCCGGTGCCGCTGAGCGTGAGCGCATCGGCAGAGGTGAGGGAGAAACCATTGAGATCGAGGACGGCGCCGGAGGCCACGGACGTCGCGCCGGCGGCGGTGCCGAGGGCGGAGGTGGAGCCGAGCTTGAGCGTGCCGGCGGAAATCGTCGTGAGGCCGGTGTAGGTATTGGCGCCGGAGACGAGCCAGGTGCCGACGCCGGACTTGGTGAGGGCGGTGGCCGCAGTGGCATCGGCGAGGATCGGGGCGAAGGTGTTGTCGGCTGTGTTGGTGCCGGTGAGGGTGAGCGTGCGGGCGGTGATGCCGCTGTAGGCAAGGGCGCCGGAGTTGGTGAACGACAAGGCGCCGGTGCCGGAGGCGGAGAGCGTGCCGCCGGCGGTGCCGAGGGTGAACAGGCGATTGGTGGAGGCGACGGCGCCGGTGTAGTTGAGCGTGCCGCCATTGAGCACGAGGTTGGCGGCGGCGGAGGAAGCGGCGCCGAGATTCGAGGCGACACCGCCGTTACCGAGGGACGAGACGCTGAGGGTGCCGGCGGAGAGCGTGGTGACGCCGGTGAACGTATTGGCGCCGGCGAGGATCCACTGGCCCGCGCCGGATTTGGTGAGGGCGGTGGCGCCGGTGCCGTTGTCGGGGAGGATCGGCGTGAACGTGTTGTTGAACGCGTTGTTGCTGGTGAGCGTGAAGGTGCGCGCGGTGTTGGTGCCGGAGAGCGTGACGGTGCCGGCATTGGCGAACGTGAGGGCGGCGGAGCCGGAGGCGGAGAGTGTGCCGCCGGCGGTGCCGAGGGTGAACAGGCGATTGGTGGAGGCGACGGCGCCGGTGTAGTTGAGCGTGCCGCCGTTGAGGACCAGATTGGTGTCGGCCGCGGTGGACGCGCCGAGATTTGAGGCGACGCCGCCGTCGGCGATCGACGAGACGTTGAGCGTGCCGGCGGTGAGCGTGACGGGACCGGTAAACGTATTGGCGCCGGAGAGGGTGAGGGCGGACGTGGCGGAGTTTTGGGTGACGCCGGTGACGTTGGTCCCGATCACGGAGCTGATGACGTTGGTGGCGGTGCCGGCGCCGGAGTTGGTCACGGTGCCGACGGGATTGACGGACGTGGTGGACAGCGTGGCGATGCCGGCGCCGGAGGTGGCGAGGACGACATTGCCGGTGCCGGTGATGCCGCCGGTGAGGGTGACCGCGGTGGCGGCCGGGAGGAGGCGAAGATCGTGGGTGTTGAGCGTGACGGCGCCGCTGAAGATCGTGGCGGCGGTGCTCGTGATGCCGGCGATGCCGGTGTTGCCGGAGGCGACGGAGATGGGATTCGTGAACGTGCCGGCGAGGCCGCCGCTGAGCGTGGCGGCGAGGGCGCCGGTGGTGTCGCCCAAGGTGATGGTGCCGGAGCCGAAGGCATTGGCGCTCGTGGTGCCGCTGAGCGTGCCGGACTTGATGGTGACACCTGAGCTGAAGAGGTTGCTGCCCGAGAGAACGAGCGGAGCGGTGGCGGAGTTTTGGATGACGCCGGTGACATTGGTGCCGATGACGGAACTGATGGTCGTCGCGCCCGTGCCGGCGCCGGTGTTGGTGACGGTGCCGACGTTGTTGATCGGATTGGTGGACAGCGTGACCGTGCCGGTGGTGGCGTTGCTGGAGAGGGTGAGGTTGTTGGTGCCGGTGACACCGCCGCTGAACGTGGTGGAGATCGCGGTGCCGCTGTTGCCGAGGGTGAGGGCGCCGGAGGAGGCGTTGGTGGCGAGGACGATGGGGCGGGTGATATTCAGGCCCGTGGTGCCGACGCGGAGGGTGGCGGCGTTGGCGCCCGTGGTGTCGCCGAGCGTGATGGTGCCGGTGCCGAAGGCGTTGGCGCTGGTGAGACCGGTGACGGAGCCGGAGAGCAGGTTGAAATTGCCGGTGAACGTCTGGCTGCCGGACAAGGTGAGGAGACCGGCGCCGGTGGCGTTGACGACGACGTTGCCGGTGCCACCGATGACGCCGCTGAGCGTGAGGGCAGTGGCGGCGGGGGCGAGGATGAGATCGTGGGTGTTGAGCGTGACGGCACCGCTGAAGACGGCGGCGGCAGAGGACGTGAGGGTGGCGTTGCCGGTGTTGCCGGAGGTGACCGAGATGGCGTTGGTGTGCGTGCCGGCGAAACCGCCGTTGAGGGTGGTGTTGGCCGCGCCGGAGGAGTCGCCGAGGGTGATCGTGCCGGTGCCGAAGGCGCCCGCGGCGGTGGTGCCGCTGAGCGTGCCGGCTTTGACGGCGATGCCACCGGAGAAGGTATTGGCGCCGGCGAGGGTGAGCGTGCCCGTGCCGGTCTTGGTGATGGCGCCCGTGGTGGTGCCGATGATGCCCGTGATCGACGTGCTGCCGGAACCGGTGACGGTGAAACTGGTGGCGGTGCCGGTGACGGCGCCGAGGGTGAGAAGCGTGCCGGTGTTGGCCGTGAAGGTGGCGCCGGTGGCGGAGAGCGTGGTGGCGCCGAAGGTCAGACCGGCGGTGCCGCTGGTGACGGAGGCATCGCGATCGAGCGTGAGCGTCTGCGCGCCGAGGGAAAGCGTGCCGAGCGTGTGAGTGACGCCCACGCCGGCGGTGAGGCGCTCGGAGTAGATCGTGGTGTTGGTGGTGAGGGTGGTGTTGCGGCCGAAGGCGAGGCCGGTGTCGTTGGCGAGCTCGAGCGTGGCGCCACCGAGGGTGAGCGCACCGGCACCGAGGGCGCCGGCGGCAGTGGTGGCGCGGACGGTGCCGGCGGAGGCGCTGAGCGTGCCGGAGAAGGTGCTGGCCCCGGAGAGGGTGAGCAGGCCGGCGCCGGTCTTGGTGAGCGTGCCGGTGGTGGTGCCGATGATACCGGTGATCGCGGTATTGCCCGCGCCGGTGACGGTGAAGTTCGTGGCGGTGCCGGTGATGGCGCCGAGGGTGAGGAGCGTGCCGGTGTTGGCGGTGAAGGTGGCGCCGGTGGCGGAGAGTGTGGTGGCGCCGAACGTCAGACCGGCGGTGCCGCTGGTGACGGAGGCGTCGCGATCAAGGGTGAGCGTCTGCGCGCCGAGGGAAAGCGTGCCGAGCGTGTGCGTGACGCCGGCACCGGCGGTGAGGCGCTCGGAGTAGATGGTGGTGTTGGTGCTGAGCGTGGTGTTGCGGCCGAAGGCGAGGCCGGTGTCGTTGGCGAGCTCGAGGGTGGCGCCGCCGAGGGTGAGCGTGCCCGCGCCGAGGGCGCCGGCGGCGGTGGTGGCGCGGAGGGTGCCGGCGGAGGCGCTGAGCGTGCCGGAGAAGGTGCTGGCGCCGGAGAGGGTGAGCAGGCCGGCGCCGGTCTTGGTGAGCGTGCCAGTGGTGGTGCCGATGATACCGGTGATCGCGGTATTGCCCGCGCCGGTGACCGTGAAGTTGGTGGCGGTGCCGGTGATGGCACCGAGGGTGAGGGCGGTGTTGGCCGCGGGAGCGAAGGTGGCGCCGCTGGCGCTGAGAGTGGTGGCGCCGAAGGTGAGCGAGGCGGTGCTGGTGACATTGCCGCCGGCGGTGAGGTTGAGCGTCTGCGCGCCGAGCGAAAGCGTGCCGAGGGTGAACGCGGTGGTGGCGCCGGTGGTGAGGCGGTCGGCCACAATGGAGGCGGTGCCGGTGAGCGTGGTGTTGCGACCGAAGGCGAGGCCGGTGTCGTCGGCGAGATACAGCGTGCCCCCGCCGATCGACAGCGTGCCGGAGCCGAGGGCGCTCGCGCTGGTGATGGCGCGGAGCGTGCCGGCGGAGAGCGTGGTGGCGCCGGTGTGGAGATTGGCGCCGGAAAGGATGAGGGTGCCATTGCCCGCCTTGGTGAGGCCGCCGGCGGTGGCGGCGGTGGTGCCGGCGAAGGTGGAGTCGAGATTGTTGGCGCCGCCCACGGTGAGCGTGCTGGTGCCGAGATTCACGGTGCCGCCGGCGGCGTCGAGGGAGGACACAGCGTGATTGGCGGTGAGGGCGAGGGTGGCGCCGGTCGCGAGATTGATGTCGGTGAGCGTGCCGAGGGCAGTGGCGTTGCTCAGCGTGAGGGTGCCGGCATCGACGTTGACCGTGGTGCCGCTCGTGACGCTGGTCGCGGCGCCGGACAGCGTGAGCGAGCCGTTGCCGGCCTTGGTGAGCGTGCGGGCGACGCCGGAGTCGTTGAGAGCGCCGAGCGTGAGGAGCGTGCCGGTGTCGGCGGTAAACGTGTGATTGGTGGAGAGGGTGGTGGCGCCGAAGGTGAGGCCGGCGGTGCCGCTGGAGACATTGGCGCCCTTGCTGAGCGTGAGGGCGGCGGTGTTGAGGGCCAGAGTGCCGAGCGTGTGGGTGACGCCCGCTCCGGCGGTCAGGCGGTCGGAGAAAAACGTGGCGGTGCCGGAGACCGTGGTGTTGCGCGAGAAGGCGAGGGCGGTGTCGTTGGCGAGCTCGAGGGTGCCGCCGGCGACGGTGAGCGTGGCGGCGCCCGTGCCGAGGGCCTGCGCGCTGGTGGTGGCGCGGAGCGTGCCGGCGGTGAGCGTGACGGGGCCGGTGAACGTGTTGACGCCGGAGACGGCGAGTTTGCCGGAGCCCTGTTTGTCGAAGCCAAACGTCGGGCCGGAGATCACGGCGGAGAGGGTGAGCTCGGTGGTGGCGTTGGCGGAATCCGCGATCGAGAAGACGCGATTGCCGCTGAGGGCGAGGAGGCCGGTGAGCGTGGAGCCGGCGGGGGCGCCGGTGGCGTCGTAGGTGAGGGCGCCGCCGAGAGTCAGGATGCCGGTGCCGGTGGCGACGGAGTTGACGGCGCTGGCACCGCCGCCCGCGCCGCCGAGGGTGAGGGCGGCGACGGTTTGGTTGACGTTGACGAGGTTGAAGGCGGCGGTGCCGCTGGCGGGCGTGGCGTTGACGGTGACGGCGGCGGAGTTGCCCCCGGCGGTGAGGGCGCTGGCGACGGCGACCTGAGCGATGCCCTGATTCACGACGAGGGCGGTGCCGGCGGTGAGCGTCGTGGCGGCGGCTCCGAAGCTGAGGGTGGCGGCGCCGTTCTTGGTGAGGGTGCGGGCGCCGCCGCTGTCACTGAGAGCGCCGAGCGTGGTGACGCCGAGGCCGGTGCCGTTGGTATTGTTGAGGGCGAGGGTTGGGCTACCGGTGAGGGTCGTCGCGCCGAACGTGAGGGAGCCGGCGACGTTGGCATTGTAGTTGGTGCCCTGCGTGACGGTGAGCGTGTTGTTGCCGAGGGTGAGGAGCGTGCCGCTGGCAGGGGAGAAGACGGCGCCATTGGCGCCGAGCGTCGTGGTGCCAAACGTG
>CANGHW010000187.1 GCA_947453695.1 Opitutia bacterium | reverse complement strand
TCCTCGGGTCACTCGTCGGCGTGACGACGCTGTCATGCGCCGTGCCGCGCCGCGGCGGGATCCGGCTCTTTACGATTACGAATAAGCCAGGGACGGGAACGGTGAGGCAAAGATTAGGATTGGTCATTCCGCGCTTATCGCGTGGTCTGATCGGTCATGTCCTCGCCTGACCTCCTTTCCCGCATCGCTGCCGCCAAGACGGCCGTCATGTCCCAGACGGACTTGCTCCATCGCGAGTTCGGTCGCGCCAAGAGCGAATGGAAGAGCGACGGCTCGCGGGTGACGGCGGTCGATGTGGCTATTTCGGAGAATATCTTCCGGGATCTCGGGGCTCAGTTTCCTGCCGACCAGTTTTTCAGTGAGGAGTTGGCTGACACGGACCAACCGATTCCAGTGACGGCCCGTTTCTCCTGGGTGCTCGATCCGATCGATGGCACCAACAACTTTGCCCTGGGAATTCCCCATTGCGCGATCGCGTTGGCGCTATGTGAGAACGGCGAACCGATCTACGGCTGGGTCTACGACCTGAGCCGCCGCTCGCTGATGCAGGGCGGGCCGGGCTTTGGCGTGCGTGATGGCGAACGCGAGGTGCGCGTAAGCACGGCACCCTTTTCCAAAGAGACGCTCGTCGGCTTTCACAGTCCCTTTGACAAGACCCTGCTTCCCTCGGCGAGCGGTGTGCTCGGGGCCTTTAAGATCCGCGGGCTGGGCAGCGCCACGCTGCATCTGGCCTATGTGGGCGCGGGCATCCTCGACGGATGCGTGGATTTCAACGTCAAGATTTGGGATCTGGCTGCAGCGATTCCTCTGGTGCGCGGCGCCGGCGGAGAAGTGCATTTCCTCAACGGTCCGCAACTCCCGATGCGCACCTTCGATCTGAAGATGAAGCGCATCATCTATGTCGCCGGCAGTGCGGCGATGTGCGCACGTCTGCAGGAAGTCATGCGCGGCTGATTTTTCTCCTTTTCATTTTCCGACAACGCCCGCGCGGTCCTGCTGACTACGCTCTGCGAAGTGGACGATGCCTACCATGTCCATTTCCCCTCTCCGTCGTTTCAGTCTCTGGTTGTCAGCCGGAATGCGCTCTGCGCTTGCGTGGGGCGGCGACTGGATATGGGCCCGACCCGGAATCGCGCGCTGGATTTACCCGACGACCGCAGAAACACGTGAAGAGGACTATCGGGTGCACAACGGAGCGATGTTTGCCGGATTTCACGAGCAGGAGCGAATGCTGGCCGACCGACCACGCATGGCATTTTATGCGGCGGCGATCGCGCGGATGATTCGTCCCGGTGATCGCGTGATCGATCTCGGCACGGGCACAGGTATTCTCGCGGCGCTGGCGGCCCGGCACGGCGCCGCGCACGTCTACGCGCTCGACCATTCGGAGATATTGACGCACGCGCAGGCTCTGGCGGTCGCCAATCGGGTGGAGAATGTTGAGTTCGTTGCCACGCATAGCACGGCTTTCACCCCTGCTGAGAAGGTTGACGTTATCTTACATGAGCAAATGGGGGACTGCCTCTTCGACGAGTCCATGGTCGCGAATGTCGCTGATTTGCGTGATCGCGTGCTGAAGCCCGGCGGACGAATCGTGCCGAGTGATTTCGAGTTCTATTGCGAGCCGGTGATGGTCCGCGATTCACGGGTCGTGCCCTTTATTTGGGAGCTGGAAGTGCAGGGCTACGACTACTCCTCCCTCGAGCGCCACCGGCCGCAAAACCCGGGCTACTATCACCTCGCGAGCACAGATGCGGGACTCGTAGATCATTTTCTCGGTGATCCGGCGCCGGCACTTACGATTGACCTGCACACCGTAAATCCGGAGGGCCTGCCCGCTGAGCTCGTGATTCGACGCACGGTGATTGAAGCAGGACGACTGGACGGGCTGGCGGTCTTCTTTCGCGCCCGGGTGGGGGATGATCTTTCGCTTTCGACAAACCCGCTCGATCCGCGGCGCGCACCGCATTGGGGCTTCCGCCTCTTGCGCACGGATCGACAAGTGTTTGCGGTGGGCGATGAGATTGAGATTCGCCTTTCCGTCGAGCGCTGGACCGAGCTCAGTTCATGGCGGTGGAGTTGTGTGCGCCAGCGAGGAGCCTCCCCCTTGGCTGATGTGGCGGTATAGGACACAAAAAAGCGCGCACGGGGAAGTTTCCCGGTGCGCGCGATAAAGAGAGTCTCGTTAAACCTGATAGGCCTTAAGCGGAACAGGATCGAGGATTTTGGAGCCCGGGGCCTTTTCGGCCAATTGCGCGGCAAACCAATCCCGCGAAGCTTGCTCACCATGGGTGAGAACGATGCTGCGCGCGCCCGTCTGGACGGCGAATTCCAAAAGTTCTTCTCGATCGGCGTGGCCGCTGAGTTCGAATCGCTCCACCCGGGCCTTCACCTTGGCTTTCACGTGGGCGGTTTCGAAAACGAAATTGTCACCGGGCTTCGAAGCGAGGAGTTGGCCGCCCGGGGTATCGGGGTCGCAATAGCCGACGAAGCCGATCGTGTTGCGGGCGCCGCCGAGGAGGCCGGAGGCGAGGGTATAGCTGGGCGTGCGTTCGACGAGCATGCCGGAGCTGATGATGTAGAGGGCGTTTTGCTGCGGGTCCTGGCCAGCCACCAGCTTGCGGGGCGTCGGCTTGATCTTCAGGTCTTTGATGATGCCGCGGTTGAAGTTCACGTGCTTCGTTTTGCGGCTGATTTCGTCGAAGTAGTCCGCGAGATCCATGCCGAGGCCGGAGGCGAAAATGGGGCACTCGACGAGTCGGCCGAACTTCCGCGCGTCATGCACAATGGAGAGGATCTCCTGCATGCGGCCGAGGGCGAAGACCGGTAAAAGGAAGGAGCCCCCGCGCTGGATCGTGTCGTTGATCGTCGTGACGAGGCGGGAAACTTCATTGACCCGCTCTTTGCCCAGCGGGCGCTCGGTCGTGCCGCGGGTCGTTTCCATGATCAGGGTGTCGAAATGCCCGGCGGGAAACTTGGCGCCGGGGAGGGTGCGTTGATTTTCGAACAGCACATCACCCGTGAAAAAGATTTGGCGGTGCTTGTAGTGCACCTCGACTCCAGCGGCGCCCGCGACGTGGCCGGCGGGGTGGAAGATGATCTCGATCTCATCCTTGGCGCCACGGAATTGCTTGGCGTGACCGAAGGGCAGCCCGTGAATGCGCTTGGCGAGGCGGTCGATGTCGTCGTGCGTGAAGAGAGGGTAGTCCGGGATGTTGTTCTCTTCCTTCTGGCGCATCATTACGTTGGCCGAATTGTGCAGCATGCGCTCAATGAGCATGCGACTCGACGTCGTCATGATGACCGGTGCATTGGGATGCTCGCGCATCACGACTGGCAGGCTCCCGATATGATCGAGGTGACAATGCGTGATGATAATGAGGTCGAGCGTGACGCCCCTTAGTTTCGAAAGATCGGGCGACGCGGCGCGACCCACCTTTTTGGGGTGGAGACCGCAGTCGATCAGGACATTGAGGTCGCCGAATTGGACGAACAGCGAATTGGCGCCGATGCCGCCGTCGCGGTTCAGGTCTGTTAGCTTCATGAACAGGTCAGGGAAAACGAGAACGTCCCCGAGAACGAGGACGAAGTTGCGAAAATCGTGTCAGGTCCGAGGGATAACCAAGTCAAAGGGAGGGAGGATTACGTGCACCTTGGCGCCCGTTTCATCGACGCCGTGGAAGCTCCCTTGAGCGCTGGCGTCGAGTCCGGTCACGTGATAGCTGTTGTAGGAAAACTCCTCCCCGGGGGCCAGTCGCGGGGTTTCGCCGACGATTTTGTCGCCCTCGATCACGAGTCGAGTGCCATCCGAATGAAGGACGACCCATTTGCGACCGAGGAGCGTGACGGTGCGGTCGGAGGTGTTCCGAATCGTGATAAAGTAGACGAACGCGTGCGGTTTGTCGGCGGGCAGGCTGGCTCCACCATGGTGGTAGTGGAGTTTGTCGAGCCGGGCAGAAAGACCGGGCAGTTCGGATGAGCAGGACACGGCGTCAAGAGACCCGGATTTGCTTGGGCAGCAAGCTCCGCGTTCACGGGGTGCTTTCGGCCTTGCCGGAAGTCGCGGCGCCGCGCACAAACGCGCGCCTATGCCCAAGCTTGCTCTGCTCTCGGTCAGCGACAAACGCGGTCTCGTAGAATTTGCCACAGCGCTCGTGCGCACGCATGGCTACACGCTGCTCTCGACGGGAGGCACGGCGAAGCTGCTGGCGGAGAAAGGGCTGCCCGTGACAGAGGTGAGCCAGCACACGGGGTTCCCCGAGATCATGGAGGGACGGGTCAAGACGCTCCACCCGAAGATTCATGGCGGGCTGCTCTGCCGGCGCGACAAAGCCGACCACTTGGCCCAGGCGAAGGCCAACGCCATCGAGTTGATCGACCTGGTAGTCGTGAATCTCTATCCCTTCGAGGAGACGGTCGCGAAGCCCGGAGTGCATTTCGAGGAAGCCATCGAGAATATCGATATTGGCGGACCTTCCATGTTGCGCAGCGCGGCCAAGAATCACGAAAGCGTGAGCGTGGTCTGCGATCCGGCCGACTACGATGCAGTGCTCGCGGCGATGGCACCGACCGCGCAGCCCGGTGCGCTCCTGGAGTTGCGCCGGAAGCTCGCGCTGAAGGTCTTTCAACGCACCGCCAGCTACGATGCGGCGATTGCGCGCTATCTCGAGGCGCAGGCCACGGAGCCCGACCTCGAGGCGATGAGCGGCTTCCCGGGGACGCTTTCATTGTCATGGAAAAAAGCGCAGTCGCTGCGCTACGGGGAGAACCCCCACCAGAAAGCCGCACTCTACGGCACCTTCCACGACCACTTCACGCAGCTGCAGGGCAAGGAGCTATCCTATAATAATATTTTGGACATCACCTCGGCCACCTACCTGATCGGTGAGTTCGAGCGTCCGACGGTCGCCATCTTGAAGCATACCAACCCGTGTGGCGTCGCCAGTGCCGACTCCCTGATCGAGGCGTGGGACAAAGCCTACGCGACGGATCGCCAGGCGCCCTTCGGCGGCATTATCATCGTAAACCAAACGCTCGGGGGCGATCTGGCGAAGGCCATCGCGGAAATCTTTACCGAAGTCATCATCGCGCCGCGCTTCAGCGAGGAAGCGATCGCGATTCTCGCCAAGAAAAAGAATCTCCGCCTGATGGTCGCCAAGGGCGGTATTGGGGCGGATGCGCTGCAGGAGATTCGTTCGGTGGTGGGTGGCGTGCTGGTGCAGGACCGCGATCGCACCCTGGGCAACGTCAAGGAGTTCAAGGTCGTCACCAAGCGCGAGCCCACGGCGGACGAGTGGGCGGCGATGATGTTTGGCTGGCGCGTGGGCAAGCACGTGAAGTCCAACGCCATCGTCTACTGCCGCGGCGAGCAAACCCTCGGCGTCGGCGCCGGCCAGATGGCGCGAGTCGACAGTTCCCGCATCGCGGTCTGGAAGGCCGGTGAAGCCGGACTCGACCTCAAGGGCTCGGTCGTGGCGAGCGAAGCGCTCTTCCCCTTTGCCGATGGCCTGATTGCCGCGGCGGCGGCCGGGGCTACGGCTGCGATTCAACCGGGCGGCTCGGTGCGCGATCCCGAGGTGATCGCGGCGGCGGACGAGCGGGGCATGGCGATGGTCTTTACCGGTTCCCGGCACTTCAAACATTGAGGTGTTGCACCGGCCGATAACGCTCCCAGATTCACCTTTCCTTGACCCGAGCGTTTCCATCCACCTCCCATGCTTGAGACTATCCTGGATCACTTCCAAGGCTCGCCTCTTTCGTTGTGGGGCCCGTTTTGCATCTTGCTGCTCTGCGGCTTGGGCCTGCCCGTTCCCGAGGATATCATCCTAATCGCGGCTGGTGCGCTCGGTGTGCTGGATGATCGCCCCTGGATTGAAGTCAGTTTGGTGATGTATGCGGGTGTGATGGGCGGCGACTCGATGATCTTTGTGGCCGGCCGGTTCTTCGGGGCGAAGTTGCGGGCCGCGCCGTGGTTTCAGCGGATTTTCCCGTCGGCGAAACAGGAGAAGGTGGAAGCACTGTTCGAGAAACACGGATCGACCGGGATGTTCCTCGGCCGTTTCCTGCCGGGACTGCGCGCCCCGATTTTCTTCACGGCCGGCTCCATGCGGGTATCGTATTGGAAGTTTCTGTTCTTCGACGGGTTTGCCGCGCTGATCAGCGTGCCGGCGTTCGTCTGGCTGGGGCACTGGCTGTGGACGACCTTCCAGGACGATATCGACCAACTGAACCGCACGCTCTCGATGACGCATGAATTCTCGCGTTGGATCGTCGTGCTGGCGGCCTTGGCTTGTGCGGTGATTTGGCTCTGGTCGCGCCGGTCGAAAAAGAAGGCCTGACGCTCCGCGGGCGCGTGCTTGCCGGGAGCCGCGTAATGGTTTCGCTGGCGGGCATGTTTCCACGCTGCTCCCAACCCCGTGTCTTCCTTTTGCTGTCGGCTGTGGCGGTGCTGTTGGGCCTCAGTGGATGCTACACCAATCCGGTGACCGGGCGGCAGTCGCTGGTGCTCATCTCGCAGGGGCAGGAGGTCACGCTCGGGCAGCAATCGTTTAGCGAAATATCTCGCACGGAAAAGATCTCCAAGGACGCCGGCTACAATGCCCGGGTGCGGCGCGTGGGTGAGCGAATCGCCAAGGTCGTCGGGGACCAACTGCCCAATGCAAAATGGGAGTTTGTCGTATTTGAGTCGAAGGATGCCAATGCGTTTGCCCTGCCCGGAGGGAAGGTCGGCGTCTACACCGGGCTCCTGACCATTGCCGAAAGCGACAGCGAGCTGGCCATCGTGATGGGGCACGAGATTGGGCATGTGATTGCCCGGCACGGGTCCGAGCGCATGTCGGAGGCCATGGTGATCGCGGGCGTTGGAGCGGTGGGGGCGGTCGCGGTGGAGAACAAAGCCGACGCGCAGACGCGCGACCTTTTCCTGCTCGCCTATGGCAGCGTCACGACACTCGGCCGGGTGCTGCCGCACTCGCGGGGGAATGAGAGCGAAGCGGATCGGATGGGGCTGATCTATGCCGCGCGGGCCGGTTATGACCCGCGGGCGTCGGTGACCTTCTGGCAGAAGATGGCGAAACAAAAGGAGAGCGCCGGCGCAGCGGCCAAGGTGCCGGGGTGGATGTCGACGCATCCCTCCGATGCGAAGCGGATTGCCGATCTGCAGGCCTACCTGCCGCAGGTGATTCCGCTTTACGAAGCCAACCGGCCGAAGACGCCGTAGGGCGGTTTTTCCGGTTGGCGCTCGGTGATAAATTACCCCACCGTCTCCGGATGTTCGACCCTGTTGAAAAGCTGAAGGAATTCATCCGCCACCAAAGCGTCTCCGCCGACTCGAAGTTTCGCGACGGCATGAAGGGCGCGCAGGAGTTTGTCGCGAGCCTGCTGGGCTCCATGGGCTTCACCGTCGAAGTGGTGAAGACCGACCTGCACCCCATCATTTTCGCCCAACGCGGCGGGGATGCGAGTTGGCCTCACGTGGTGATCTATGGTCACTACGATGTGCAGCCGGCGGATCCGCTCAACCTGTGGAAAACGCCCGCGTTTGAGCCCACGATCATCGGGAATCGCATCTACGGGCGCGGCGCCGCCGACAACAAGGGACCGTTGATGACCAATATCGCGGCCGTCGCCCGTTTGCTCGAGCAGAACCCCGCCTTGCCGCTGCGCATCACGTTTCTCATCGAGGGCGAAGAGGAAATGGGCAGCCCTAGTGTCCCCAAGTTTCTCGAGTCGCACAAAGATCGCTTGAAGGCGGCGGACTTCGTCTACCTTTCGGATACCTCGCTGCCCACGCCTGATCAGGTCGTGTTTACCTGCGGGCTGCGCGGTCTGGCTTTGTTCGACGTCCAGGTCACCGGGGCCAAGGGGGATCTTCACTCGGGGCTCCATGGTGGCGTGCTGCGCAATCCGATTCAGGCGCTCGCCGAGATCATCGCCACGCTCCACACGCCGGATGGCCGCGTGAACGTGCCCGGCTTCTACGACGACGTGCTCGACGTGCATCCGTGGGAGCGCGAAGAGCTCAAGAAGCTCGGGGCCGATGAGAAAGCCTATAAGGAGTTTCTCGGGATCGATTCGTTCTACACCACTCCGGGCTTTTCGCCCTTTGAGGCACTGCGCTTCCAGCCGACTCTTGAGTTCAACGGCATCGGTGGCGGCTATCAGGGCGAGGGCACCAAGACCGTGATCCCGAGCAAGGCCTTTACCAAGATCAGCTGCCGCCTGGTGCCCAATCAGCGGCCGGACAAGATCAAGCAGCTGGTCATGGACACGATCCGCGCCCGCACTCCGTCGGGCGTGAAGGTGGAGTTTATCGACCAGCATAAGGGCGATCCTTACGTCGTGGTGCCGCCGGACCGGTCCAATACGCCGAAGGATCAATCCCCGGTGCTCGCGCGGGCTTTCCGGGCGGCCGACCGCGCCGTCACCGAAGTCTGGGGACGCGCCCCGCTTTACCTCCGCGAAGGGGGCAGCGTGCCGATCATCGCCGACATCAAGCGAGTCACGGGCCTCGATTCCGTGATGTTCGGCCTGTTCCTGCCGGAGGATAATCTCCACGCGCCCAATGAGAGCTTCAATCTCGACGTGATGAAGAAGGGCACTGAGACGACGACGCGGATGCTCGCGGCCCTCGCGACGAAGTAAGGGCACGAGATTCCTCCGGTCGAAGGCGGCGTGGCTCGGTGCCCGCCGTCTTGGCCTACAAAAAAGCCCCGGTGAAAACCGGGGCTTTTGCTTGGAGAGAATTGGGGGGCGCCTTACTTGCCCTTCAGCACGACGAGATCGACGCGACGGTCTTTCTCCATCGTGGGTGCATCGGCGTTGGGCTTGGCTTCGAGGCTGCCCTTCGAGACGGTCTCAATGCGGTCGGCGGGAACGCCGATCGACAGGAGATACTTCTTCACGGCGGCCGCGCGGCGATCGCCGAGGCCGAGATTGTATTCCGCGGTGCCGCGCCAGTCACAGTGACCTTCGAGCAGCAGGCGTTGGCCGGCATTCTTGTCGAGATACTCCTTGGCGGTCTTCAGCTTCTCGCGCTCGCTGGCCTTGATGGAGGATTGGTCGAATTCGAAGTAGACCGTGTTGCCGGCGAGGGCGGTGCGGTTTTGACCGGTGAGCGGGTCGAACTCATCACGCGCCTCGAGCTTGGAGCCGAGGTCCGTCGAAAGATCGGTGGGGGCGGCCGGAGCCGGGCCCACGCCCTGACCGAGGACGGTCGAGCCGGGATTGGGACGTTCCGGTTTTTTGCTGCAGCCCGCGAGCACGAGCGCGGCACTGGCGAGGACGAGGGAAAGTTTCTTCGAGACGAGTTTCATGAGAAGGAGTGGTGGTGGACGCGTGAAAAAACCTTTGGGCCTTCGTTTCTGCCCCGGCAAGGTTTTTAGACGGTCTTTTTCGGTTCGATGAGACCGACTTCGAGGGCGTAGCGCGTGAGGCTCGCGACGTCGTGGAGATTGAGCTTCCGCATCAGATTCGTGCGGTGATTGTCGACCGTCTTGACGCTGATGCCGAGCTTGGCGGCGATCTCCTTGGTGCTGTGGCTCTCGGCCACGAGCTGGAGGATCTCTCGTTCGCGATCCGTGAGGAAATCCGGGGCATTGCTCGTCGCCGGATTGGCGACGACGTTGCGGAGGAGGGAGGCGACGGCCGGGCCGAAGTAGGTGCCGCCATTGGCGACGGTCTCGAGGCCCTTCTTGAATTCAAACAAGCCCGCCGTCTTTTCGACAAAACCGTGAGCGCCGGCTTCCAACATCTCGCGCACGAGCACGGGATTTTCGTGACCGGAGAATACCAGCACGCGCATGTGCGGGAGTTTCTTGCTGATGCGGCGCAGGATATCGACGCCGTTCAATCCCGGGAGCTTCGCGTCGAGCACGC
>CANGHW010000186.1 GCA_947453695.1 Opitutia bacterium | reverse complement strand
CGGGCTTTCTCGAGTTGGCGGACCCGGCGCGGTGGGCCGAGGCGCGGCGGACGGTCGAGGCGAACGGCCTCGTGATTCCGATGCTGTGCTGTTCGCCGGATTTTTCGCACCCGGATGCCGAGTTCCGGCAGCGCGAGATAGAGAAGGAGAAAACCTGGATCCGCATGGCGGCGACACTCGGAGCGGGCTATTGCCGCGTGCTCTCCGGGCAGCGTCGTCCGGAGCTGACGCGCGAGCAGGGACTTTCGCTGGTGGTGCAGAGCATCGAGGCGTGTTTGCCGGAGGCGGAGAAGTGCGGCGTCACGCTGATCATCGAGAATCATTACAAGGATGATTTTTGGAGCTACCCGGAGTTTGCGCAGAAGATGGACGTGTTTTGCG
This sequence comes from Opitutia bacterium, assembly GCA_947453695.1. GTDB lineage: Bacteria > Verrucomicrobiota > Verrucomicrobiia > Opitutales > Opitutaceae > GAS368. Next base: position 9,512 of record CANGHW010000186.1, on the reverse strand, counting down.
AACTCGTGGACCGGATCAAACACCCTCGGTTCGGTGTGAACTACGATCCGAGCAATGCGTTTTTGGCCGGAGATGATCCCTTGGAGTTATTGCAGCGGGTGAAACACCGCGTGGTGACGATGCATGCGAGCGACCGATCGCTCATTACGGGCACGCTCGAGGATTTGCGGCGCGAAGAGGGTGGGGCGGAAGGCTATGCGAAACGCCTCCGTCACGGCGAAATCGGCAAGGGCCTCAACGACTACGACGCGATCTTTAGTCAACTGCACGGCGTGGGCTTCGGTGGCTGGGTGAGTATCGAAGACGGCGTCGATGGCATGGAGCAGCTGGCGGCCAGTGTGCGGTTTGTGCGCGCAAAGTTGGCCCAGCACTGGCCTTGAGCACGCGCGGCAGGCGCGGGCTGATTGGTCGGGAGAGAGCGAACGACCAGAGGCGGGAGCAGCGAGTAGGGAGGCAGCTTGCGAGGGGAGGGAAGGGCGGCGACGCCCGGGGGCGAATTTGAGGAGACTACGATGGTGCCTAGCGCGGGTGGCCCGAGTCTCCTGCTGGGCTCATTGTTGACCGCGGGAGCGCCCGCGGAGCCATTTATCGCGGAATGGCGCCGCTCGGCCAGACGCGCTCGAGGCCATCGCGCGCGCCGGCATGCTGGGGATTGAGGTCGAGAGCTGCGGCGAACTGCGCGGCGGCGGCCTCGGTGCGACCTACGCCCAAAAAGGCGCGACCGAGGGCGTGGCGGATGTCGGCATCGTCGGCCTGCAATTCCACGGCTCGTTCGAAATGTGGCAGCGCCTCCGCGAGGCGATCATGCATGGCGAGGGTGAGGCCCCATTTGTATTCGGCATCGGCGAACGTGGGCTGCTGGCGCCGGGCCTCGATGAAGTGCTCGATCGCTTCGGCGACCTTGCCCTGGTTGGCGAGCGCCCAGCCGATGTTGACGCGGGCCTGCACGAGGGCGGGATTGAGCGCGAGGGCGCGGCGAAAGGCGGCGAGGCCCTCCTCGGCGCGCTGGAGGGCCATGAGGGTTGCGCCGAGGGTGTTGTGGGCGGCGGCGAAGCGCGGCTGAAGTTTCACGGCCTGCTCGAGCAAGGGCAGCGCCTCCGGCGAGCGGCCGAGGCGATTGAGGATGTTGGCGAGGCTGTTCAGGGACTCGGGGTAGTTGGGCTTGAGCTCGAGTGCACGCTGCACGTGGGGTAGGGCCTTGGCGGGCTGGCCGGCTTCGTCGAAGGCGGTGCCGAGATTGAGGTGCGCGACCCAGCTGTCGGGGGTTCGTTCGAGCGTGGTCTCGTAAAGGGTGAAGACATCGCGATACGAGGCGCTCTGCTGCCGGGTGAGTCCGGCGAGAAGCAAAAGCAGACCGACCGCGGCGGCGGGACCGGTCCACTGCGGCCAGGCGAGGCGCGTGTGGCCAATCGATGCGACGGCGGCGAACCACGCGAAGAGGGCGAGGCTCGCGAGGTATTGGAAGTGGTCGGCGACGTAGGAGAAGATGAAGGGGTAGACGTTTACGAAGCCGAGCACCGGAAACAGCGTGCCGCCGAACAGGAGGGTGGCGGCGAGGGGACCACGGTCGCGTCGACTGCACCACGTGAGACCGGCGAGCAGCAGCAGGGTGGCGACGGGGAAAGCCCATTGCCCGAGGCTCGCGGCATCGATGGTCCAGCGCGGATAGAAAAACGCGAGATCGACGGGCCAGAGGAGTTTGCCGAGGTAGAACCACGCGACGCGGCCGGCGAGGAGGCCGCGCTCGACGGGGCCCAGGGCGAAGTCGTCGCCGGAGGCGCCGATCTGCGTGGTCTCGAACCAAGCAGTGCCGAGACCCGCGGTTACGCCGAGGGCGAACCACGGTAGGAGCGGCACCACATCGTCGCGCCACGACAGCCGGCCGCGCCGCCACCACGCGAGGACGAGGAGGGCGGCGGGGAGCGTCGCCGTGACGGTTTTCGTCAGGAGGGCGGCGATGAACCAGAACGTGGCGATCGCATAGCGGGAGGGGCGGCGGTCGTCTTCGAACCGCAGCCAAGCGAGTGCGGCGGCGAGGTAGCAGACCATCGAGAGGGTGTTTTTCTGCTCGGAGATCCATGCCACTGACTCGACGGCCACGGGATGCAGGGCGAAGAGCAGACCGGCGAACAGTGCGCCCGGGACGGAGAGCCGGCGGAGGAGCGCGACGAGCAGCGTGGCGGACGTGGCGTGCCAGAGGACGTTGGTTAGGTGGTAGCCGAGGGTGTGGTCGCCCCAGAGCTGATGCTCGACCCAGAAGATGGAGTGCAGGAGCGGGTAGTATTGCTGGGTGGCGCCGAGTTCGAACCAGATGCGCGCGAGGCCGGACCACGACTGCAGGTCGGCGCGCGTGACGTGGCCGGAATCGTCCCAGAGGAACTCGCCGTGGAGCGCGGGAAAATACGCGATGAGCGTCACCAGCAACGTCAGCGCCCACACGGCGCCGAGCGGCCACGGGCGGCGGGGTGGGGTGGGGGCGGGGGCCGTCCGGGAGGCGGCGGGACGCTGGGGTGGGTTCATCGGACGGGGCAGTGAACGCGGCGGGCGAGCGTCAGACAAGCCGCGGATGGAGCGGCAGAGCCGGGATCGTGGAAAGGGCGGCGGGACAAAAAATCGCCGCCCCTCTTGCGAGCGGCGGCGATGAGCGGAAAGGAACGACCAAGTGGTGCGTTACAGGTCGAACGACGCGGACAAAATAAACTGTCGCGGGTCGATGATGCGGTAGGTGGACGCGCGGCCGTCGAAGAAGGCGGACGTCTTTTGCAATCGACCGCCGTCCTCCTGCAGGTTGCGCATGTTCAGCTGGAAGTTTGCCCGGACTTTGTCGGCAAACATCTTCGTCCGATAGGAGACGAACGCATCGACGTTGATTTCGGATCCCGAGTAGATCGGACGGTTCGGATCGAGTTGGAGGATCTTGTTTGCCGCGAGGGTGAGGTCCATGCCGGGAGTGTATCCTTTGCCGTAGAAGCCGATGGCGCCCTTGCTGGCGTAGCGCATGGAACCGCCCACGGTCATGTTCTTGAGAATCCGATTGTCGGAGAAGAGGCCGGAGAGGTTATAGCGGGTGCTGAACTTGGCGGAGTATTCGCGAACCTGCGGGCGGGGGCGGCCGATCTGGGCGCGGAACACGGCCATGGGGGCATCGACGTTGCCGGCGAAGTTGATCGCGGGCGACTGGGTGCCGTTATAGCCGGAGAGCGTGGAGAAGGGCGTGCCCACGATGTTCCACCAGAGCAAATGTCCGGTCGCGCCCGTCGGGAGGGGAGTCGCGGGGAGAGCCGTCAACGGCGTCGTCACGCCGCCGATGGTTTGCGTGGTGTTGGTGTAGCGCGGGTCTTCAAGCGTGGTCCAGATGGGCATGCGGGCGGCGATGTAGTCTTCCACCGCGGAACCGGCGGCCGTGGTGATCGCCTCGGTCTTGGTGACCGACGCGCTGATGGTCCAATTCTTGGTGGGGTTGAGGTTGATCTCCAACTCATGGCCCTTCGACTGCGCGTCCTGGACCGTGGCGTAGGTGTTGTTGGCGGCGATGGCGGCCAGGCCGTTATACTGCTCCAGGGGCATCTTGATCGCCGCGGCGATCTGGGCGTTGGTGGCGGTGCCGCCGGTGGCGAGGCCGTTCAGCCAGGCGGTGGTCTGGGTCCTCAGATTGTAGGAATCGCTGGAGATAAATCCTTCATAGCGCAGGAGGCGCTGAGCCATCGTGCTGATGTCGCCGTTGCGGAGATCTTTTTGCTTGGTGACAAAGTTGGTGTAACGAATCGAGAGCCGGCCATCGAGCATCGTCATCCACAACCCCAGATCCTTGCTGGTGCCGCTTTGGTTGGGCAGCTGATTGAGCATGAGATCGTAGGCAGGGCCCTGCGCGATGAAGTTATCCGACTTGTTGTAAGTGAGGCTGAGGCCATTGACCGCCTCGGCGAGGAACCGGGTGATACCGCTGCCGCCGCTGATGGCGGAACGGAGGGCCTTCACTTCCGTGAAAGGACGGCCGACCAGCGAAGCGGTCTTGGTCTTGCCTTGGGCGGGCCGCCAGGGGCCCGCCCAGTTTTTGGACGCGCCAAAGTCGTAATCCCGGAGGTCCGGAGTCATCGTGGCGAGCGGGGCATTGCGGTCAAAAACCTTGTCCTGTCGGAGACCAAAAGTGCCAACCAAGCGGCCACCGAGCAGGGAGCTCTGCAGAACGGCACCCGGGGTCTTGACGATTTCATTGAGGTTACCGAGACCGCCGCCCTGGCCGGGAGTGAAGCCGACGGGAGTTACATCCTTGTTCATTGAGGTGGCATTCGGTCCCCAAACATAGGCCACATTGGCGCCCTCCGGGAATTCACTCGGGGCATACTGGATGCCGCCGCCGGGGGTGTTGCCGACATAGTATTGTTCGTTGAGGCGGGAGAAGTTGCTGGGGGCAATGGCGGTGCCATTGATCAGGTAGCGGGGATCCGTGTTGGTGACCGTTTGGAGAGCGAGGAGGGTGTTGGCGTATTTTTGCTGCCAGGCCTTGTCCTTGCCCAAGGCGGTATGCCGGTAGGTCCAGTTGTAGTTCTTCTGATCCTTATATTCGTAGTAGCCGAGGAGCTGCTGAGTGCCGAGCCACTTGGTCAAACCCTTGTCCTGGGAGAAATCGAGGCGATACACGGCCTGGGTGCGGGCGGTGTCCCACACCTGAGGCTTGTTGCGATAGAAGGGCTCGCTGCTCCTCAGGTAGGGGCGGCCGAAGTAGGGGTTGGCGGTGCCATCCAAATAGACCATGTTTACGTCGGGCTGCAGTTGTCCGACGTTGCTGTTCACGCTGGCAGGGCCCATCGGCAGGTTCTCCAGTCGCTTGGCGTCTTCCCGCATGAACGTAACTTGAGCGGCCAAGGTCTGCGTGGGCGTGCTTAGGACGATCTGGTCGAGCTGCACCATGTAGGTGTTGTTGTTGTCCCACGCCTTGCCGTTGTTGAGATTGATGCTGGTCCAGTCGTAGATGGATTTGTCAAAGATCGGACGAGCCACGGAATTGTAGAGCGGCTGTTGGGTGGAGGTGAAGGTTTCCGCGGGGCCCGTGGTCAAAAGGCCGATACCCGTGGCGGCGGCGCCATACGGGTCAGTGGCGGCGAGGGCACCCGACGTGTAGCGCGGCATGGCCCAATAGGTGGGTTGACCCGGCGCGCCAATTTGGAAGGGAGAACGACTCTCCGATCCCCCGAAGACGAAGGTGACGGGCACGCCCGGGACATTCGTGAAGCTGGGTGAGGCCGTATAGGGGGTGGTGGAGCCGAGGACGTTGCCGTTACCGTAAACCCGGCCATCGGCCATAGTGACCAAGTTGGTGACGGCGTTCCAACCCGGTTTCCCGGCTTTGATCCAATCCGTGTAGTAGTCGCGCGGGGTCGTGTAATTGGGCCGCACGGCCGCATTCTTGTAGTTATACCACGATGCGGCGATGGTGGTGTTCTTGAACGGCCGGGCCTTGATCTGCGCGCTGAGCCGGCGCGCGTCTTCACCGGAAGGTTCGCGGATGAAGCCGGTGTGCTGGTTGGCGTAACTCGCACGCACCGCCAGCTTGTTCTTGATCAGATCCCGGTTCACGTCGAGCGAGACGCGCCAGCCACCGTAGCTATCGCCGCGCGTTTCCAGTTTGGTGAAATTCCGGGTGAGATTCGCGGTGGCCGGAGTTTGGTTCACGGTGCCGGAGGCGTTGCCGAGGCCGAAGATATTGGCGTTGGGTCCGCGGCTTAACTCGAGTGAGTCCATCCAGAGTGGGTCCACGGGCACGCGGCCGGTCGTCTGGATGTTGTTGAAGGCGATATTGGCGTTGCCGATACCGCGCACGCGATTGGCGTTGTTGGGATTGAGGCTCACGTTGTCGACCACGGCGCCGGTGCGGTCGGTGACGAACTCCGAGTAAGAGTTGATGCCCTCGGTGCTGGCCATGTGGTCGAAGACGTCGTTGATATCGAGCATCGCGAAGTCGGACATCTGCTCCTTGGTCATCACCGTGATCGATTGGCCGAGGTCCTCGATCTTGGAGTTCAGACGCGTGCCGGACATCGTGTTGGACTGGAAGTAGCCCCGGTTGCTGTCGGCGCTGACTTCGAAGGGAGAGAGGGCGACGACTTCCTCGGTCGCGGGCTTGGTGCCAGCTTGGGCCGCACTGGCGGCGGTCTTTAACCCGGCCTCCATGGCGGCGACTTCGGCGGGATCGAGTTTGCCGTTCTTGTTGGTGTCGTATTTCGCGAGCGTGGCGGCATCGACGACGGGCGCCGGTGCGACTTGCGCACGGACGAGCGGGGTGCCGAGGGCGAGGAGGCAGGCGGGGGCGCCGATCAAGGCGAGGAGCCGGGGGGTTTTGTGTTCGGGTAGTTTCATGGTCTAAAAGGGGGTTGGACCGCGGTGAGAGGGAATCACCAGGCGGGGGTAAAGAACAGGGGAGGGTTAGGGTTTCGCAGGCTGGGGCCGGTCGGTAAAGGCCGGACACACGGAACAGGGGGAGTTCACGTTCGGACAGTATGAAGCAAATCGACCTGAGAATCCACCGGTGGTGCGGGATTTTCTGCCCGGAAAATAGGGTCGGCGTGGTCCCAAGGCAGGTTTTCAGGCGATTTTGGCGGAAAATCCCGTCCGATCCGCGCGTTCGAGCCGTGTTTCGTGACGAGACGGCCGGACATGCGCCGACCAGGCGGTGCGCCGACGGTTCTGAAGGGGCGTTAAACTCATGGGGCTGAGGGGAAGGGGAGCAGGGACGTGGGGGATGGGAGACGATGGAGGGATCAACCGGGCCCTCCAGTGTTAATCTGCGCTCATTGTTGACTAATCCGGGCCGGAAACGGGCGGAGACTGCTTTGTTACGCTATGCAGCCGCGGGTTTCCCAGGGTGAGGCCGAGCGTCACCGTGGAAAAGCGCGACCATCGCAGATCCATGGTGTGCAGTCGCGGCGGCGGGCGTCCGATGATCAGGCCGTTGATGCTGCGGGTGGCGAGAAGGTCGCCAAAACGCTCGGGCGTCAGGCCGGGTTCAACGAGCCAGAAGTGCTCCAGTTTGTAGCCGAAGTCGCAGGCGCGCGCTCGACGGCTCAAGGGGATGCCCGGGGCTGTGGAGAATTTTTGTGCGCGTCAGGTGATACTCCATTCGCGCTCACCCGGCGCAGCGGAAAAACATCATAACGTTTCGCAAACAATGCTCGGCGATGGGCAAGCGATGCGGAGTTAAATCTGCGCAGGTCTGACATGATGGCGGTGCACCCGGAGATGGTTCCCGGGCGCGATTCCCACCCTCATGTCCACCCTGTCGCCCAAAGCGGATTTCACCACCTGCGATGCCAATGAGGCCGTAGCCTCCGTCGCCTATCGACTCAACGAGTTGATCGCGATCTACCCGATCACCCCGTCGTCCACCATGGCCGAGGTGTGCGACGAGTGGGCGGCCGTGGGCAAAAAGAATTTATGGGACGAGGTCCCGCGCATCGTCGAGATGCAGAGCGAGGGCGGCGTGGCGGGCGCGGTGCACGGCGGTCTCCTTGGCGGAGCGCTGACGACGACCTTCACGGCCTCGCAGGGTCTGCTACTGATGATCCCGAATCTCTACAAGATCGCGGGCGAGCTGTTGCCGTTTACGCTCCACGTCAGCGCGCGGGCGCTCGCGGCGCAGGGCCTCTCGATCTTTGGCGATCACCAGGATGTGATGGCCTGCCGCGCGACAGGATGCGCGCTCCTCTGCAGCAACTCCGCGCAGGAAGCGCACGACATGGCCCTCATCGCGCATGCGGCGAGCTACCGGGCGCGCGTGCCGTTTATCCATTTCTTCGACGGCTTCCGCACCTCACACGAAGTGCAGAAACTGCAGACGCTCTCGAACGACGACATCAAGGCGGTGATCGATGAGGCGGACATCGCGGCCTTTCGCGCGCGGGCGATGACGCCCGATGCCCCGACACTCCGCGGCACGGCGCAAAATCCCGATGTCTACTTTCAGGGCCGCGAGGCCGTGAACCGCTTCTACGCCAACCTGCCGGACATCGTGCAGGCGACGATGGACAAGGCGGCCACGGTCACGGGCCGGCAATATCACATCTTCGACTACTACGGCCACCCCGAGGCGGAGCGCGTGATCGTCGCGATGGGCAGCAGTATCGAGACGATCGCGGAGACGGTGAACTGGCTCGCGGCGAAAGGTGAGAAAGTCGGCGTGATCGCCGTGCGACTGTTTTTGCCCTTCCACGTGCCGGCGTTTCTCGCGGCGCTGCCGAAGACGACGAAGGCCATCGCGGTGCTCGACCGCACGAAGGAGCCCGGCTCACTCGGCGAGCCGCTCTATCTCAACGTCCTCGGCGCCCTCGCGGAGGGGCGGTCGCCGCTGGCGATCTCCGCCACCGTCGTCGGTGGCCGCTACGGGCTCGGCTCGAAAGAGTTCACCCCCGGCATGGTGCGGGCGGTGTTTGCGAATCTCTCCGCCGCGCAGCCCAAGAATCATTTCACGGTCGGCATCACCGACGACGTTACCGGGACCTCGCTGCCGTTTGATGCGGACTTCGATCTCGAGGCGGCCGATGTGCGCCGCTGTGTGTTTGTCGGTCTCGGGGCGGATGGCACCGTCGGTGCGAACAAGAACTCGATCAAGATTATCGGCGAGCAGACGGATAATTTCGCGCAGGGCTACTTCGTCTACGACTCGAAGAAGTCGGGCTCGATGACGACTTCGCACCTGAGGTTCGGACCGCGCCCGATCAAGGCCCCGTATCTCATCCGGCGGGCGGACTTCGTGGCCTGCAGCCAGTTTAGCTTCGTCGGCAAGACGGACGTGTTGGGCTTTGCCGCGCCGGGCGCGACAGTGTTGCTCAACTCGCCGCACACGCCCGAGGCGACGTGGGCCAAGCTCCCGCGCGACTGGCAGGAGACGATCATCGCGAAAAGGATCCGGCTCTACGTGATCGACGCGACGCAGGTGTCGCAGGCGAGCGGCATGGGTCGCCGGACCAACACCGTGCTCCAGACCTGTTTCTTCGCGCTGTCCGGCGTGCTGCCGCAGGATGAGGCGATCGAGCAAATCAAGAAGGCGATCACCAAGACCTACGGCAAGAAGGGTGAGCAGATCGTGAAGATGAACTTTGCCGCGGTGGACGCGGCGCTGGCCGGCCTGCACGAGGTCAAGGTGCCGGCGACCGTCGATGGCACGGCGCAGGCGACCATCCCACCGAGCTTCGCCGGCGCATCGGACTTTGTGCAGAAGATCACCGCGCGGCTGCTCGCCAACGAAGGCGATCTGATGCCGGTGAGCGCGATCCCGCTCGATGGCTGCTGGCCCACAGGCACGGCGCGAGTGGAGAAACGCAATATCGCGCTCGAAGTGCCGGCATGGGACCCGGCGGTCTGCATCCAGTGCAATAAATGTGTGATGGTCTGCCCGCACGCTGCGATCCGCGCGAAGTTCGTCGCGCCGGAGGCCCTCGCGGGTGCGCCGGAGGGCTTTGCCTCGACGGCCTTCCGCTCCTCGGATTTCCCCGGCCAGCGCTACACCCTCCAAGTCG
>CANGHW010000185.1 GCA_947453695.1 Opitutia bacterium | reverse complement strand
CTGAGCGGAAAGATAGTCAGAGATCGCGGCGAGGGTCTGGAGGCCGGCCATGACCTTGGCGTCGACGGCAGGGAGGCCGGGGAGCTTTTCCTGAACGGCGGAGAGGATCTCGACGCGCTTGATGGAATCGATGCCGAGATCGCTTTCGAGCTGCATGCCGGGCTCGAGCATCTCGCGCGGATAGCCAGTTTTCTCGGCGACAGTGGCGAGGACGACGGAGTTGACTTGGGCGGTGTCGAAGGCGGGCGCGGCTGCGGCGACGGAAGTGGGAGAGGCGGGGAGAGAGGGCGCGGAGGGGACAGACGGAGCGGGCGCGGAGGAGCCGAGTTGGGCGGAGAGGTAGTCGCTGATGGCGGCGAGGGTTTGGAGACCGCCCATGACCTTGGCGTCGACGGCAGGGAGGCCAGGGAGTTTTTCTTGGACGGCGGAGAGGATTTCGACGCGCTTGATGGAATCGATGCCGAGGTCGCTCTCGAGCTGCATGCCGGGTTCGAGCATCTCGCGGGGGTAGCCGGTTTTTTCGGCGACGGTGGCGAGGACGACTTCGTTTACCTTTGCGGTATCGAAAGCGGGTGCGGTCCGCACCGTAACCGGTGCGGCTACGGCGGAGACGGCGGTGGGAGCGGAGGCGCCGAGTTGAGCGGAGAGATAGTCAGAGATCGCGGCGAGGGTCTGGAGACCGCCCATGACCTTGGCGTCAACGGCGGGGAGGCCGGGGAGTTTTTCTTGGACCGCAGAGAGGATTTCGACGCGCTTGATGGAATCGATGCCGAGGTCGCTCTCGAGTTGCATTCCAGGCTCAAGCATCTCGCGGGGGTAGCCGGTTTTTTCGGCGACGGTGGCGAGGACGACTTCGATCACGCGGGAAGTGTCGAGGGTGGGCGCGGCCGGCTTGGGTGCTGGAGCAGGGGAGACGGGGGGAGCGGGAGGAGCGGAGACGGTGGGCGCGGGAGGGGGCGTGGTCCGCACCGTAACCGGTGCGACTACGGGGAGTGGGGTGGGTGCGAGGACCACGGGGGCGGGAACCGGGGCAGACGTGTGGGCGGCGGAAGGGACGGACCGCGCCGGAAGCGGCGCGGCTGCGGGAATTGCGGTGGCGGGGAGTGCGGTGCCGGTGACGGCGGCGAGGTAAGCGCGGTGGGAATCGCCCATCGTGCGGAGGAAGGTCTCGTGAGCGCGCGCGATGGCGGTTTGCAGGGATGAATCAGCAGGTGCGGTCGGGAAGGGAGCGGGCGAATTCACGGGACGAGAAACGGGAGCGGGCGGTGTGGAAAGTGGGACGGAGGCGCGAGCGGCCTGCGCTGGAGCGGTTGTCGGCGCGGGGGCGGCGACGGTTACAATGACGGGAGGCGGGACCGGGACGGGTGCGGTTTTCTGGCCGTCGCGCGGTGGGTAGGGGCGGCCGAGGTTGTAGCCACCGACGGGGAGGGCGGCGGCAGAGAGTTTTTCATCGGCGCGCGGGGCCCGGTAGCCTTGCCAGAGCATATCCCACGAAACGGGGAGGCCGGCGACGGCGAGTTGGGCGAGGGCGGCGAGGAAGCCGACATCGGCGGCGCGGCCTTTGGGATTGAGGGCGACGAGATTCGCGGAGGCGTCGAGGGTCTGGCGCGCGAGGGCGGTGAGGACGGAGCCGGCGCCGACTTCGATGAAGAGGCGCGCGCCGGCGGTGTGCATGGCGCGGAGTTGTTCGACGAAGCGGACGGGCTGCGCGAGTTGGGCGGCGAGGGTCGCGCGGGCGTCGGTGGGGTAGACGGCGGCGGTCGTGTTGCTGAAGACCGGGAGCGTGGGCGCGGCGAACGGGAGATCGGCGAGGAACTTGGCGAAGGGTTCGCAAGCGTCGGCGACAATCGAGGAATGAAACGCGGTCGCGACGGGGAGGCGGCGGAAGCTGACTTTCGCGGCGGTGAGCGCGGACTCGAATTTTTCGATTTCGGCGACGGGGCCGGCGACCACGGATTGGCGCGGGCTGTTGTCGTTGGCGACGATGCAACCGGGGAACGTGGTGCCGAGGAGCGCGGTGGTTTCAGCGGCCGACTGAAGCACGGCGGTCATTGCACCGGAGTGGTGCTGCGAGACCTCGGCCATGAGTTCGCCGCGTCGGCGGCTCGCGCGGAGAAGATTGTCGGCGCTGAGCACACCGGCGGCGTGGAGGGCGACGAGTTCGCCGTAGCTGTGGCCGGCGGCGAAGGCGGGCGTAACGCCGGCGGCGCGGAGCACGGCGAGATAGGAGAGGCTGACGGCGCCGAGGGCAGGCTGGGCGTTTTCGGTGCGGCGGAGGACGGATTCCTGCGCTTCGGTTTCGGCGGGCGTGAACGCGGGCGCGGGATAAACGAGATCGCAGAGACGCGGGGCGCCAAGGGCGTCGAGCGCGGCGACCTGTTCCCACGCGGCCATGGCGGGGGCGAAGTGTTGCGGGAGCTCGGCGGCCATGCCGACGGATTGGCTGCCTTGGCCGGGGAACAGGAAGGCCACGGCGGAGGCGGGAAGCGGGGCGGTGCCGCGGGCGAGCCAGAGGTCGTCAGCAGGAGCGGGCTCGGCTTTCGGATCGGAGAGAAGCGTGCGGGCGCGGGCGAGTTTCGCGGTGAGCTCGGCGGGAGTGGCGGCGAGGACGGCGAGGCGCCAAGGGGCGGAAGATTTGAACGTGCGCTGGCTGGCGAGGGCGGTGGCGGCAAGCGATTCAGCGAGGGATGGCAGGCGCGAAGCCTGCCCCGCGGCGGCGAGAGTTGACCACTGGTCGAGCGCGGCGGTGAGGTCGGCGGCGCTGGTGCCGCTGGCGAGGAAGACTTCGGCACCGAATGCGCGGACGCGCGGGGCGGCGTGAGCGCCGCGGTATTCTTCGAGGGCGACGTGGAAGTTGGTGCCACCGAAACCGAAGGAGCTGACGCCGCCGCGGCGGGGCGTGCCGACGGCTTCAATCCAGGGACGGCCGCGCGTGCTGAGGTAGAGCGGGCTGTCGGCGAAGCCGAGTTTGGGATTCGGCTCGGCGAGATTGGCAGAGGGAGGGAGCGTCTGGTGGCGGAGCGCGAGGGCGACCTTGATGAGACCTGCGGTGCCGGCGGCGCCCTTGGTGTGGCCGATCTGAGATTTGACGGAGCCTAGGGCGCACCAGTTGCGACGCTCGGGCGCGGCGGCGGAAAAAATTTCCTTCAGCGCGGTGACCTCGCAGAGATCGCCGGCGGTGGTGCCGGTGCCATGAGCCTCGACGAGTCCGACGGTGGCGGGGGAGTAGCCGGCGAGTTCGTAGCAGCGAGAGAGCGCGACGCTCTGGCCCTCGGGGCGCGGGGCGTAGACGGATTTGGAGCGACCGTCGGAGGATGAGCCGAGACCGCGGATAACGGCGTAGATTTTGTCGCCGTCGCGTTCGGCGTCTTCGAGCCGGCGAATGACCAGCATACCGCCGCCCTCGCCCATCATGGTGCCATCGGCCGCGGCGGAGAACGGAGCGCATTTCCCGGACGCCGACATGGCGGGCGTCTTCGAGAAACACATATACATGAAAATCGTGTTAAGCGCATCGACACCGCCGGTGATCACGCGATCAGCGGTGCCGAGCTGGAGTTCGCTGAGGCCGAGGTGGAGCGCGGCGAGGGAGCTGGCGCAGGCGGCATCGGTGACGCAGTTGGTGCCGCCGAGGTTGAAGCGGTTGGCGACGCGACCAGCTACGACGTTGCCGAGACAGCCAGGGAAGGTGCTCTCATTCCAATCGGGGAAGAGGGCGGAGATTTTTTCGGCGGCGGCCTGGACCTGCGGCTCGGGAATGCCGGCGCGGCGCATGCCTTCGATCCACATCGGGCGCGAGAGTAGGCCGGACATGGAGCTGATCATCTCGGTCGCGGAGGCGACGCCGAGGATGACGCTGGTGCGGTCGAGTTTGAGTTTCGCGACCTGGCCGCCGGAGGTGTCTTCGAGGACTTCGCGGGCGAGCATCAGCGCGAGGACCTGCGCGATGTCGGTCGAGGGAAGCATGTTCGGCGGGAGGCCGTAGGCGACGGGATCGAACGGGATGTCCTGCAGAAACGCGCCGTGGCGCGAGTAGGTTTTGGCGGGCGCCTTGGGATCGGCGTCGTAGTAGTCCTCGATGAGCCAATGCGTGCGCGGAATCTCCGTCATGCAATCGCGGCCGCTGAGAATGAGGCGCCAGAATTCGTCGACGCTACGCGCCTGCGGGAAGAGAGCACTGAGACCGGTGATGGCGATGGGCTGGAACGGCGTAACGGACATGCGGAGAGCGGAGACGGAGGGACGGAAGAGAATGAAAGGCTGGGCGACGAAGGGACGGCGAGACTAGGAAAGCTCGAGCGGACGAGGGACGAAGGCAAAGGCGGCGGCGGGGACGGGGACACCGTAGCTACGAAGTTGGCCGGCGCGAGTGAAGGCGGCGGCCCCCTCGAGGAGGTTGAGGCCGATTTGCACGACGGTGCGGGCCGCGGCGGGTTCGAGGAACGAACCGGCGACCCATTGGTTGAAGCTGCCCATCACCGGGCCGCACCAGACTTGGTAATCGTGGCGACGGGAGGCATCTCCAGCGATGGGCCAGTGGCTCGACATGCCGAGATACCAGCGAAACACGAGGGCCATGCGGTGACGGGGCTCGCTCTTCGCACGAACGAGTTGGGCGGGGTCGCGTTTCGTGAAGAAAGAAACGCAGTCGGCCCAGACCTCGTCGAGCGGGCGGCGGAAGACTTCTTTTTCGAGCTTCGCACGTTCGGCGGCGGGGATTTCCTCGAGCGAGGCATGCTTGGTGTAGAGCTCGTAGAGGCGTGCGGCGCGTTGCGGGAAGAAAGTGCCTTTGCGGAGGACTTGGACTTTGACGCCGAGTTCAAACATGTCGGCGGACGGAGCCATGGTGCAGTCGGCGAGGCCGGCTTCGGCAAGGAGCTGTTTAGCCTCGGCAGAGAGACCGGCTTCGACGGAGCATTGGTTGACGCTACCGGTGACGACGTAAGCGGCGCCCATCTGAAAGGCACCGGCGACGGCAGCGGGTGTGCCCATGCCACCGGCGGCGCCGACGCGCGGAGGCTCACCGTAGCCGAACTCGACAGAGGCGCGCTGAGCGAGTTCGAGGATGATGGGGAGGAGAGACGGGAGCGGGCGGTTGTCGGTGTGGCCGCCGGAGTCGGCCTCGACGGTGATATCCTCGGCAACGGGCAGCGAGGATGCGATCTCCGCCTCGGCGGCGGTCAGATGGCCGGCAGCCACGAGATCTCGGAGCATCGCGGCGGGGGCGGGCGCGAGGAATTGGCGCGCGACCTCGGGACGGGAGAGTTTGATGAAGAGGTGATTGGGTCGATCGACGGACCCATCGGCGCGGCGGGTGGCGCCAGAGAAAGCGTAGCGCACGACAGTCGGCTGGAGCGACATGAAGGCGGACGCGCAGACCCGTCGGACTTGGCGACGGAGGAGGAGGTCGACGAGGCCGGACTCGATCTCGGGCTCGTTGGGCGAGTGGATCAGGTTGCAGCCCCACGGTTGGCCGGCGGAAAGCTCGCGGGTGATTTCGTCGATGGCGGCCTCGACTTTCGGGAGCGGGAGGCCGCCGGCACCGAAGAAGCCGATCATCCCGGCGCGGCCAGCGGCGATGACGAGAGCGGTGGAGGCTATGCCACGGGCCATTTCGCCGAGGACGTAGGCGAAGCGCACGCCGTGGGCTTCGTTAAAACTGCGACCGCCAAGCCATTCCGGGTAGAGCGCGGGGAGGGTTCCGATGACGGTGCAATCAGATGGTGGTGCGGCGGAGTCGAGCGTGGCACCGAGTGTGCCGCTCACCTGATCATGAACGATTTGGGCAGGAAGCCGAAATTGGCGAACGACCTCGGTGATCGAGGTGAGATTCCATGATAGGTTGGAGACGGAAGACGGGGAGCCAGACGGCATGTGAAGGGGGAGTAAACCCGCCTGCTTCCGAGTGCGTAAAGCTACTTTCCGTCAAACATTCCGAAAAAGTGACGAATAGCACGGTTTGACGGCAAATCCGGCAGACTGCCTAATACAACAGCCGGGTAAAACTACCTAGAGAATGAATGGCCGCCGTGAAGCGAGCGATAGAACGGATCTCCAGGCACAATCGAGCCTCGACGCACGACTTGGCCGGTGAAGGCGGATTTGTAGAGCGCGGTGAGAAGTTCGAGCGTGCGTCGCGCTTCGGGGCCGGATGTGAGCGGACGCGTGCCGGCATCCAGATTGGCGAGAAAGGCGGCGAATTGGGCGGCGTGAGTGGAGCCGACGTCGGGTGGAAAACTCTGCCACGACTGGAGGATCGAGTTGCCCTCCTCTTGGACGGTGGGAGCAAGGGTGAATCGCCAGTTGTCGCGCGTGTAACTGTAGAGGTGGGTGAGCTCGACGGTGGCTTTCTGGTAGTCGAGGCGGATGTAGGTCTCCTGGCGCGGGCTGAGGGCGCTGTTGACGATGGAGGCGACGGCGCCGTTGGCGAAGGAGACGAGGGCCATCGAGATGTCTTCGACTTCGATTTGACGGTCGAGCGTGGCCGCGACGGCACGGATCTCGGTCCAGTCGCCGAGAAGGTGGAGCAGGTGGTCCATGGCGTGGATGCCGAGACTCATGGTGGGACCGCCAAGCTCGGTGGCCCACTTGCCGCGCCACGGGGCAGCGTAGTAGGCGGCATCGCGGAACCAAAGGGTATTGCAGACGGCGACGAGGGGGCGGCCGAGTTGGCCGGCGTCGGAGAGCGCGCGCAGATGGGCGGTCGAGGACGCGAAACGCATCTGGAAGACGCAGGCGGTGTGACGGCCGGTGCGGGCTTCGGCGGCTTCGATCTCGTCGAGTTCAGCGAGGGAGCCGCAGAAGGGTTTTTCGCAGAGGACCCAGGCGCCGGCTTCCATGGCGGCGATGCTCATCGGGCGGTGGAGCGCGGGCGGGGCGGCGATGAGAACAATGTCGGGTTTGATCGCGGCGAGGGCGGACGTGTAGTCGGTAAACGCCGACGGGATGCGGTGGCGCTCGCAGAAGGCGTTGACGCGAGTCTGGTCGATATCAACTGCGGCGACAAGGGTGACGCGGCCGGCGGTGGCTTCGATGGCGCGGACGTGGGCGTCGCCGATGCCGCCAGTGCCGACTAGGAGGGCGCGATAGGTTTTGAGCGAGACTTGCATGCAGCGGGGCGGGAGCAGGAGGGAAAGAAGGCGGCGTTACGAGCGCACAAGGCGAAGAATTTTTTCGCCCGTGAGACGGCGTTCCGGCGGCAGGCTGTGGGGCGTGATGCCGCCAAACGTTTTCGCAAGCTCGGCGAAGCGGGCGCGGGTGGCGGTGACGAATTCCTCGGGCGGGCGGGTTTCGCCAAAGAGGCTCATGAGCACGGGGAGCCAGCGATGGCCGGAGCGGACGTGGTTCTGCTCGTCGTTGCGGTCGAAGGCGAGGAGCGTGTCGGCCTCGAAATCATTGAGCTCGCGGATGCGATCCATGACGTGGGCCTTGGTGGGAAAACTGTTGGCCTCAAATTCCATCGTCATCATCGCGTAGCGCTCGGGAGGCGTCATCTGCACGAGAATGGTGTAGAGGTCGAGGGAGTGCTCGAGCGTCGTGAGATCGATGCCGAGCCGCGGGAGCTGGCGGTAGCCGAACTGGCTGTGGCGGGACTCGTCCCAGAGATGGCGGGCAAGGTCATAGTGCAGGTCGAACGGGGCGTGCGGGGTGTCGTAGAAGACGGTCGCAAGGTAGTCGACGGCGTCCATTTCCATCATGAGCCAGACGTAAACCATGATTCGGATCACGCGGGGATCGGTGGAGGGATCGATGAGCCAAGGGCGGATGATGGGCGTATCGGCCGGATCGTAGCCGAAGACACTCGAGCACGTGGGGAAGCGACCGCGATTGCAGGTGGGTGGGTGCGCGTAGGTGCGGGAGGCAGAGAGGAGAGTTGGAGACTGAGGGACGTTGGGACAGGCAGACGGGGGGAGTGGGTGGGAAGGGGAGAGGGGAAAGAGGGTGGCGTGGGAGGCTAGGTGGGTGGTGAGGTGGGCGATCCACTCGCTGGCGCTAGCGGCTACGGGCAAGAATGGAGATATCTCGGCGGCGTGGCGTTCTTCGTCGGTGATGAATTCTTCAACGAGTTTGCGAGAGGGCCAGTCGGCGAGGTGGTGCGTCGTGCTGAGATAGTGCCTATAGGCGGCGAGTAGGGCTGGCTTGATGACCAGGTAGAAACCGGCGAACGCGACGGTGGCGTCGGCGGGCATGACGGCCTCGTTGAAAATTTCGCGGAGGGCGGGGCGGACGTCGTCGGTGGAGCCGAAGCCGCTGAGTTCGCGGCCGCGCTCGCGGAGGAAACGGGCATGGCCCGCGGATTCCCAGACGTGCTGGCAGAGGAGGTATTTTAACTCGGGCTCGCCGATGCGGTAGATGAGCGTGGTGGCGGTGCGCACGAATTCGCGCTCGGCCTCGAAGAGGAGGCGCTGGAGGCGCGCCATTTCCTGCACGGCGGCAAAGCGACCGGCGGGGGCGGGCGCGGAGGGCGCAGCAGAGTCAGGCGGGCGGGTGGACGCGACCATGCGAGGTGGGCGGACGCTGCAGCGGCGCGTGGGGGACAACGCGCTCGTTCATTAACAGATTCGGCCTTTTTTGCCGGCGGTGGTGTGGCCGGGCGGATTGAGGCCGATCCAGCGCTCGTCGATGGGCTCGCTGGCGCGTTGATAGCGGGCGTCGCTGGAGATGCGGAGGCGGTTCTCGGTGCGATTATCGAGCGAGGCGTGCACGAGGAACATGCCGAAGGTGATGAAATCGCCGGCACGGAATTCAGTCGTGAGCCAGCGTCCGCCGAATTTATTGCGGAGGACGGGTGGGTTGTGGGAGAGCGTGCCACTGAATGTCCAGCCGGTGCCCTTCGCGTTGGTGGTGGCGATTTTTACCTGCTCGGGCTTGTTGGCGCAGTAGGAGTCAACGTCGCGGTAGACGTAATTTTCGAGAAGATCCATGCGCCGATGCGAGCCCTCAAGAACCATGAGGCCACCGAGGTCGAAGGAGATGTCGCCGTAGGGGAGCCAGCAGGTCATGTGGCCGTGCGTGCCGCGGCCCTTGTAGGGGAGGTCGCAGTGGGGGTTGGTGCCTTTGCCGGGTCCGATGGCGCGGAGCCAGGTGAAATCGTAGTGACGGATATCTTCGCCGTAGAACTGGCGGTAGAAGTCGGGGAGGCGTCCGGCGTAGAGGAGGTTTTGGACGGCGGGATTGTTGTTAGTGAGCTCGGGTTTAAAGACGTAACCGGAGCCGGGTTTGCAGACGCCTTCGATGGTCGGGTAGGCCGGGTCGAGGACGCCGGCGGCAGCGAGACCGTCAGTGAGGCTGGCGCGGGCGGTGAGGACTTCGTCGCGGTCGAGATAGCCCTTCATGTAGAGATAGCCATCGGCGGCGAAGCGGAGGCGTAGTTCGGGAAAATCTTCCGCGGCGTCAGAGGAGTCGCGCAGGAGGCCGAACTTGCCGTCGTCCATGTCGAGCGCGTGGCCGTAGGAGTAGATTTGCGGGAGGGCGGTGGCGGTGCTCATGGCGTGTCGAACAGTGGATGAAAATTGCTGTTAGGTGGTCGCGGACCAGCCTTCGGGCCAGATGGTGCCGGGGACGGCGCGCCACATGATATTGCGATCAATGCGCGGGGCGCGGTGACGGTATTTTTCAGTGAGGCGGAGTTTCGTGCGCAGATGCTCGGCTATGTTTTCGCCGTAGAAAAAGGTGCTCTCGGCGACGGAGGAGACGGCCATGAACTCGGTGGGGCTCGTCTCGATGAGTTCGAGTAGAGCGCGGGTGTTGGTGAGTTCGAGGTCGATCGCGATTTGCAGATTCTTTTCGTAGGTGGCCTTTGCGACGGCGTCGGACGCGGGGTCGAGGTAGCCGTAGACATTTTCGCACCAAGCGCAGACGTTGCGGAGGGTGGTGCTCCAGTAGAGGTAGGCGCAGACACGGTCACGGAGGTCGCTGAAAACGGGGCGCGCGGTGGCG
>CANGHW010000184.1 GCA_947453695.1 Opitutia bacterium | reverse complement strand
CGATCTCCACGACGGCCTCGGCCAGCAACTCACTGCGATCGAATTCATGTGTGCCGCGCTGAAAGAGGAAGCCGCGGGCCAACCGAAACTCGCCGCCGGCCTCGCCGATCTGGGTAAAATGCTGCGTGAAGCGATTGCGCAGACACGATTTCTTGCCCGCGGTTTGGTGCCGGTCGGAAGCGAATCGGACGCCTTGCAAATCGGCCTCGCTGAACTCTCTGAGCGCATCAATGCTCTCGGTCGCGTGCGCTGCCGCTTCGAATGCCCCGCACCGGTGGCCGTCGCCGAGCCCTTTGTCGCCGGTCACCTCTATCGCATCGCGCAAGAAGCGGTAAACAACGCCGTGAAACACGCCCGCGCGAAACAGATCACCATGCGACTCGCCGACTGTGAGGGCGTGATCGTGCTCACGGTCTCTGACGACGGAGCCGGACTGCCTGTCCCAAGCGAAGCCGGGCCGACCCGCGCCGGCCTCGGTCTCGGCGTGATGCAACACCGAGCCAAAGTGATCGGGGCCGAGCTGACGATCGCCTCGCACCGCCACGAGGGTGTGGCCGTAACCTGTCGTCTTCCCCGCTCGCGATGAAAGCTCCCGCCAAGTCTACGGCCGCCCCAGTCTCGTCCTCGCCCGCCAAGCGCCGGATTTTGCTCGTGGACGATCACCCTTTTATGCGCGCAGGTCTCGCGCAGCTGATCGAGCGGCAGGCTGATCTCATGGTCTGCGGCGAGGCGGGTAATCCGGCCGAGGCATTCGATGTGCTCGCCAAAATCAAACCGGACCTTGTGCTGACCGATCTCACGATGCCGGGCCGCAGCGGACTCGAGTTCATTAAAGACCTGCTCGCCGTCGAAGCACATCTCGCCGTGCTCGTGATTTCGATGCACGACGAGGTCGTCTATGCCGAGCGTGTGCTCCGGGCTGGCGGCCGCGGCTACATCATGAAGGAAGCCGGCGGAGAGAATCTCCTCGCGGCCATCCGGCAGATTCTGCGCGGGGAAGTATATGTGAGCCCGCGGATGTCGGCTCGCATTTTGGAAAGCATGACGGGCGCAAAACCCCGCGGGTCCTCTTCGCCCATTGAGAAACTCACCGACCGGGAGTTCGAAATCTTCCAGCTCATCGGGCAGGGCAAGAGCACGCGCGATATCGCGGAGCAACTTCACCTCAGCACGAAGACGGTCGATGTGCACCGCAGTCACATTAAGGAGAAGCTTGAGCTGAAAGATGTGACGGCTCTGGTGCGACACGCTGTGCGCTGGACCGAAACCCAGCAGCCAAATCCCTAGGACAATCCGCGGCGAGCCGGTGGACAAAAAGTGCGCTCCAATCGCTGCGCACAATTCGCCAACTCCCGCGGAGCGGGATCGGCCGGGTCATGGCATACTTGAATCATGCACCCGGAACTAGTCAGTGCTCTGCGGGCGCGCCGGCCTGAGGTCCACGCGCGGTGGGAGGCGTTGTTACGGATCGAACGGACCACCTCACCGCTCGCTGATCCGGACAATTTGGTTCATCTGATCAATTGGTCCCTCGATGAAATCTACCGTGCCCTGCCCCTGCCGCCTTTGGCCAAAGCCCGGCCGGCAGTTTGCCCCTGCGGCCGCAATCCCTACCTCGCTTATTTCCAAGCGGGAGAGCAGGCGATGCACGAAGCGCTGGTGCTCTGTCAGGTAGCGCGACCGCCGGCCGACGCGATCGAGCGTGATGGCGCCCTGCAGGAGATGAAACGAGTGCTCAGTCATTTCGCCCACCGCGAGATCCACGCCTTTTGCGCGATCTGCCAGTTTAGGCGCTCCGCCGAACCTGCTGCGCTCGTCGGATGCATGGCCACGCTGCCGCTGGCGAACTGAGCTACGATCGAGACGTGCGGCTGCGCTACCGTCGGTCGGCGTAGAGTCAGAAAACGGCTTGGGTTTTGCAGCACACGAGGCGGGCAATCTCTCCCTGCCCATATCCAAACCGTCGGTGCTGACTGGTCCGAAGCGCCACGGACCGCTCCGATATCTCCAACGGTCAAGCTCACCGAGCGCTTGATTGCCGGCCTAATGGGCAACGCGGTCGGTGCTTACAGTCGCTCCAGCGTTGCGTCCGCTTGGGCAGTTTAAACGCAGCAGTGGTGCGACCGTAGGACTCTGTCCACCCGGCCGCTTGCACTCCCAACGTTAGGTATCATCTGTTCCCATGAAGCTTCGTTCCCTCCTCGCCGTTCTCGCCGTATGCACCGGACTCGTCTCGCTGGCCTCGGCCAAGACGGTCGTCGAAATCGCTGTCGGATCCCCCGATCACACGACACTCGTTGCCGCCGTGAAAGCCGCCGGGCTGGCCGAAACGTTGAGCGGACCTGGTCCGTTCACGATCTTTGCGCCGACCAATGCTGCTTTTGCCAAACTGCCCGCGGGCACGGTGGAATCGCTGTTGAAACCTGAAAACAAGGCCAAGCTCGTTGCGATTCTCACCTACCACGTCGTCCCCGCCAAGGTGCTGGCGGCAGATGTGAAAACGGGCGAAGCGCCCACGGTTAATGGCAAGAAGCTGAACATCAAAGCCGACGGCATGGGCGTGACGGTGAATAACGCCAAGGTGATCGCGACCGATCTCGTCGGCAGCAACGGCGTCGTGCACGTCGTCGATACCGTGATCCTGCCCTGATTGAGCGCGTCATGCAGCGCATCCCGACCTGAAAAAAATCCGTCCGCAGCTAGACGAGTTGCGGACGGATAATCGACGAAATGAGACCGGTTGGGCTCTTGGGCTCAATGAGCGATCGCCGAGGCCCGGGCGCCGCCGTGGAGGCGGTCGCGATAGGTCGTAGGTGACTCGCCGGCGACGCGGCGGAAGACGCGGTTAAACTGCGACAGGGACTGGAAGCCGGCCTCGTAGGCGGCGTCGCTCACGCGTTTGTGCGGGTTAAGCAGGAGGTTCTTTACTTTCTCCACGCGAATGCGGGCGAGGTAATCGGTGAAAGTCATGCCCGTCGCCTTCTTGAAGCTCTTGCAGAAATAAAACGCACTCATGTTCACCGCTTGCGCGACGCCGGTGAGGGAGAGTTCTTCGGCGTGCTTGTCGGCGATAAACTGCCGCGCGCGAGTGATCGCGGGCGCCTCGGTGGCGGCGCTCTGCACCATCAGTTGATTGCTCAGGGCAGAGAGATGCTGGGCAAAAATTTCCAGCAGACGCACGATTGACTCGTATTGTTTTTTTCCGACGACGCGGGTCTGGAAATACGCCTCCTCGAGCTTCTTTAGGTCTACCTCGGTGCCGAGGCGCAGGAGCTCACGCGTGGCCTTGGTGAAGGCGGTCTGCTTCGGCTCGTGAAACATGATTTGGCCGGTCTGCAGGAAGGCCACGAGGTTTTCGCCCACGCGCACGGGCACGGCGGAATCGCACAGGCCGGCGAAGCATTTCAGCGTCTTGGCCTCCAGCTGGGCCTCCTGCTCGACGCGGCGCTGTAGCTGCAGGCAGGCAGAGCAAGAGTGATTCGATTTCGCCATGATGGCGCAGAACGGCGCCTCCTTGGGATCACCGTGGTGCGGGAGGTCGAAGGCCTCGACGGGC
Organism: Opitutia bacterium; assembly: GCA_947453695.1. GTDB lineage: Bacteria > Verrucomicrobiota > Verrucomicrobiia > Opitutales > Opitutaceae > GAS368. The sequence continues at coordinate 6,398 of CANGHW010000184.1, read as the reverse complement.
CGCAACGTGATCGGCAGACCCGTGGTTTCGCGAAACGCCTTTTCGTAGTCGCGGAATACGTCAGAGCGCCGCAGCTGGGAAACCAGCAGACGACTTTGGGGCAGGGGGAGCTTGGCAGGGGGTGACGGCGCGGCCGTCGCGGTCGTCGGGACGGAATCGGACGTCGAGTTCATCAGGATTTGGGGGGAGAGGGAATGAAATGGCGGGCCTGTGTGAGATCGCGGGCGAGCTCGGCCCGGAAATCTGGATGCGCGATCGAGATCAGCGCTTCGCCGCGCTCGCGCAGCGACTTGCCGTGGAGATTCACGGCGCCGTATTCCGTCACCACCCAATGCACGTGGCCGCGGGTGGTCACGACGCCGGCGCCGGCGTTGAGTTGAACGACGAGGCGCGAGATTTTTCCGCCGGCGGCGGTTGAGGGCAGCGCTATGATGGGCTTGCCGCCGCGGGAGAGAGCCGCGCCACGGATAAAGTCCATCTGGCCGCCAATGCCGGAGAAGATCCGATGGCCGATGGAGTCGGCGCAGACCTGGCCGGTGAGGTCGATCTGGATCGCAGAATTGATGGCGACGACCTTCGGATTTTTGCGGATCACCGACGTGTCGTTGGTCCAGTCACACGGGTAAAAGGCAACCAGCGGGTTGTCGTGGACGAAGTCGAAGAGCCGGCGCGTGCCATTGATAAAGCTGGTGACGATGCGACCGCTGCCGACGGCCTTGTGGCGGTTGGTGACGGCGCCCGATTCCACGAGATCGACCACCCGGTCGGAAAACATTTCCGTGTGAATGCCGAGATCGCGTTTGTTGTGCATGCGCGCGAGGGCCGCGTCGGGGATGCCGCCGATGCCCATCTGGAGCGTGGAGCCATCTTCGACGAGTCCAGCGACGAGATCGCCGATGCGGGCCTCGACCGAAGTCTCGGGTTCGACGTGGTGCTCGACGAGCGGCCGGTCCGTCGCGACGAAAGCGTGGATGCGGTCAAAGGGCAGCACGTTGTTGCCGTGCGTGCGGGGCATCTGCTCGTTGATCTCGGCGATGATGATCTTGGCGGTTTCGCTCGCGGCTTTGGCCGCGTCGCAGGAAGTGCCGAGCGAGCAGAGGCCATGGGCATCGGGCGGCGAAACCTGGAGGATCGCGACATCGAGTTTGACCGCACCGGAGAGGAACAGGCCGGGAATATCGGAGAGGAAGATCGGGACGAAGTCCGCACGATCCTCGGCGATGGCCTGTCGAAGCGGGGCGCCGGTGAAAAGCGAGACGGAGCGAAACTCCTTCTCGCGGCCGCGCTCCGCAAAGGGTGCCGGGCCCGCGGTGTGGAGGTGATAGAGTTTCACCTTTTCGAGATCGCGCCGCGCACAAAGCGCATCGATCAGGGGCGCCGGGGTCGCGCACGCTCCGTGCACGAAGACAGTGTTGCCGCTGGCCACCGCCGCGATCGTGTCGGCAGCGGAGACTCCGCGGGATTTCCAATCGGTGAAGGTTCGGCCTGTGCTCACAGGCGCAAGATTGTCGTTTACCGGCGGGCGAGCAAAGCGCGGAACGTGCGCACGGAGTGTGAATCACTGCGCATTTCTTGAGCTGTCCAAAGGTGTTATCCGTCCGCGACGCCGCGGGCTGCTGGCCAATCGCTGCGGGGCTTTGGCCAAGCGCCGAGCAGCAGCGGGGTGCGGGCGGGACTACACTGCGCCACCGGATCAGCTCCGGCGTTCTTCAAACTCAAAAACAGGTGATGCCATGCTAAAAAAATACACGATCGAATACAGCCTGGGTTTTCGCGGACACGTCCGCTCGGAGCATCAACATCACTACGTTGACGAAGCGGTGGCCTGTGAAGATTTCGTGCGGCAGATTCTAGAGCGCGGACTCAGTTTGCACACCATCCGGCGTGACGGTGAGGAACTCCCGCCGCACGAATTTGCGCGGATCGTGAAAGTGGCGGCCGCCGCCATCGCCTCGGATCGCATCTGTGTTTCCCTGAACATCAAGTCGGATGAGGCCCAATTTCGTTTCGGTTTTGCCGCGTGATTCGGTGCCGAACCCCGTCGCCGCCTCAGTTAAAAAAGTAATCGCGACCGCAAGCTTTGCGCAGCTTCGCGCAACCGATGCCAAGCGAACTGAGGCTGTGTGCCGTAGACTACTCTTATGACCACCGTGACCCACTCCCTACCCGTCGCGCTGGCTCTCCCCGCTCCGGGGAAAACCGCGCGCAGTTACCGTCCGATTCCCGTGGGATCGTGGCGTTATGATACGCCCCGTCGTTCCCGCACTCGCGTTGCCGCCTCCATTCTCATCTCCGCTGCCGTGCACGGCGTAATCTTCTTCGGCTTCGCCGGGCACAAACCCGTCGCCAAAACGAAAGCCGTCGACGAGGCGCCCGTGATCGCGCTCGTGATCCCACAGATCAAGGAGCTGGAGGAACCCGAGCCGGTCGTGAAAGACGATGAACCGCCGCCGCCCGATCTGGGCACACTGGCCCCGATGCTGGCCGACACGCCGCAAATCCCGAAGCCCGGCGACTTCGTGCAACAGCTCGACTTCGCGTCGCTGTTGCCGCGGCCGGATATGGGCGACGTGAAGATGTTCACCATTCCGGAACACATCAGTCGGGCCGGCAAAGGTGCGGGTAATTTCGGGAAGATTTTCGATTTGGCCGACCTTGACCGCATCCCGGAGCCGCTCTTCCAACCTTCGCCGGTCTATCCGCCGAGCCTGCGGCGCGAAGGGCTGCGGGTGACCGTTCAGGTTGACTTCATCGTCGACACGCAAGGGCGGGTGACGAATCCCGTGATCGTGATGAGCGAGCACCCGGGATTTAATGATGCGGCCGTCACCGGTGTTTCGAAATGGAAGTTTCGCGCTGGCATCCGCGGCGGCACCAAAGTGAATACCCGCATGCGCGTGCCGCTCATCTTCACCATCCTCGATCCGCTCGATCGTCCATGACTTCCCCCGCTGCTGCCCGTTTCTCCGCCTCTCCATTTCGCGCGCGTGTCGCAGTGATTGGGGGCGGGCTCACGGGATTGACGGCCGCGTGGGAGTTGCAGCGAGCAGGTTTGGCCCCGGTCGTCTTTGAGTCGGCGCCCCGCGTGGGCGGGGCGATCTGCGCGCACCGTGAGGGCGAGTGGCTCCACGAACTCGGGCCGAATTCACTGCTCGAAGGCTCGGCCGAGGTGGCGACGTTTATCGACGCGCTCGGGCTCGGTTCGCGCCGGCTTTACGCGGCGCCCAGCGCGAAGAAGCGTTACATCGTCCGGGGCGCGGCGCCGGTCGCGATGCCGGATTCGCCACTGAGTTTTGTGACGACCAAGCTGTTTTCGTTCGGTGCGAAGCTCGGCCTCGTGGGTGAGCCGTGGCGCGCGCGCGGGCCGGCCGATGGCTCGGAGAGTGTGGCGGACTTCGTGGAGCGCCGCCTCGGTCGCGAGTTTCTCGACTACGCGATCAATCCATTTGTGGGCGGGGTTTACGCCGGCGATCCCCGACTCCTCTCGGTGCGCGAGGCGTTTCCGAAATTGCATGCACTGGAGCAGGAGCACGGCTCGCTACTGCGCGGGGCGTGGGCGAAGCGCAACGCAAGTGGCGGACCGAAGGGACGGATTTTTTCGTTTGCCGGCGGACTCGAGGAACTACCGCAGACGATCGCCCGCGATCTCGGTCCGGCCGTGAGGTTGAAAGCCGTTGTGCGGGCGATCCGGCGCCGTGGAACGGTGTGGGAAGTGGAGTCAGAGGGCGCGGGGGCGCTGGGCGCCATCGAAACATTTTCCTCGGTCGTCGTGGCGATGCCCGGCGATGCGATCGCGGCACTGCCGTTTGAGAATGTGCCAGGGGCGACGCAACTCGGTGGTTTGCGGGAGATCGCGCACCCGCCCGTGGCCTCGGTGTTCACCGGTTACCGTCGGGAGGATGTCGCGCATGCGCTCGATGGCTTTGGCATGCTCGTGCCCGAGGTGGAGCGCCGGCAGATTCTGGGCACCTTGTTCTCGAGCACGCTGTTTCCCGGTCGAGCGCCGGAGGGGCACGTGGCCATCACGACATTTGTCGGGGGCATGCGCAGTCCGGAGCTCGGGCGGCGCGATGATGCGGGGCTGCTGGCAGTGGTGCAGAGCGAACTCGCGCACCTCCTGGGGGTGCGCGCGGCGCCGGTTTACACCCACGTGCGACGCTGGCCCCGGGCGATCCCGCAATACACGGTTGGCTACGAGCGCTATAAGGCGCTCTACGCCCAGATTGAGGCCACGGCGCCGGGACTCTTCTTCGGTGGCAACAGCCGCGACGGTATCTCGCTCGCCAACTGTATCGCCTCGGGGCGGCGGCTCGCTCTGGCGGCGGCTGCGCACGGACCGGCGGCCTGATCGCGGGCTTCGGTGTTCGTCGTCGTGGTTACGCGCGTGGGAGCAACGTCGCGACAGATGACGCGGCCGGGGAAAACCCCGCGTATCGGAGGCAAACGGCGCGTTCGAGAGTGGACCCAAGATTGACGCAGCAATCCGCAAGATTTGCGGAGGCCCGGTGGGTAAGAGCGGATATAGTGTCGCCATGCCTCCGACCTCTTATTCCACGGGACTTTCCGCCTGGGGCGCACCCCACCAGCCGCGTGCGGCGGCCTTGCTCAACGATCCGCTGCTCAACAAGGGCACCGCTTTCACCGAGCGGGAGCGGGACGCGCTCGGCCTGCGCGGTCTGTTGCCACCGCGGGTTTTCACGCTCGAAGAACAGGTCGGACGCAGCCTCGCCGCCGTGCGGCGCAAGTCGGACGCGCTCGAGAAATACATCTATCTCACCAATCTCCAGAATCGAAACGAGACACTGTTCTACCGTCTCGTGATGGAGAACGTGGAGGAGATGGTGCCGCTCATTTATACGCCGACGGTTGGGCAGGCCTGTCTCGAATACGGCTCCATTTACCGCCGGGCCCGCGGCATGTTCATCACGTTGCGCGAGCGCGGACGGATCGCGGAGATCCTCCGTATGTGGCCGCACGAGCAGGCGCGGCTTATCGTCGTGACCGATGGCGAGCGCATTTTGGGTCTCGGCGATCTTGGTGCCCTCGGCATGGGCATCCCGATCGGCAAGCTCTCCCTCTATACTGCGTGCGCGGGCGTGCATCCCTACTACACGCTGCCGATCACGCTCGATGTCGGCACCGACAACGCCTCGTTGCTCGATGGTGAGTTCTACATCGGTCTTCGCGAGAAACGGGCGCGCGGCAAAGTCTACGACGACTTCATTGAGGAGTTCGTGACCGCCGTGCAGACGGTGTTTCCCAAGGCGCTCCTGCAGTGGGAGGACTTCGGCAACACCAACGCGTTTCGCTTGCTCCAACAAAACCGCCGGCGGCTCCCGAGCTTCAACGACGATATCCAGGGCACAGCGGCGGTCGCGCTCGCGGGGGTGATCGGCGGGCTCCAGCTTACGGGCGGCAAGCTCCGCGACCAGCGCCTGCTGTTTCTCGGTGCGGGTGAGGCGGGCACGGGCATCGCAGATCTTTATGTGGCCGCAGCGCAGGCCGAAGGGCTCACCGAGGCCGAGGCGCGGCAGCGGTGCTGGTTTGTCGACTCGAAGGGTCTCGTCGTGAAGTCGCGCGCGGCTCAACTCGCCGAGCACAAGCTCCACTACGCCCACGACCACGAGTTCGTCGCTACTTTGGCCGAAGCAGTGAAGGCGCTGCGTCCCACCGCGCTCATCGGCGTATCGGGCATGCCGCAGACCTTTACCCGCGAAGTCGTCGAGATGATGTCGGCGAACAACCCACGGCCGATCATCTTCGCGCTCTCCAATCCGACGTCGAAGGCGGAGTGCACCGCCGAGCAGGCTTACACCTGGTCGGGTGGACGCGCGATCTTTGCCAGCGGGAGCCCGTTCCCGGCCTTCGAACTCAACGGCCGGCGCCATGTGCCTGGTCAGGGCAACAACATCTATATTTTCCCCGGCGTCGGCCTCGGGGCGCTCGCCTGCGAAGCGCGAGAGGTCACCGATTCGATGTTCCTCGCCGCCGCGCAGACGCTCGCGAGTTTGGTGGGCCAGGAAGACCTCGCGATCGGTCGCGTCTATCCGTCGCTCACGCGCGTGCGGGAAGTGTCGCTGCACATCGCCGTGGCGGTGGCCAAGATCGCGTATGCCGAGGGCTTGGCGCATCGCCCGCGGCCCGTCGATTTGAAGGAAGATATCGCGAGTCGGATGTTTCAGCCGGTGTATCGCGACTACGTCTGACGCGCGACCGGAGAGATTTCGGGCGGCCGGCCGGCGAAAACGGCCGGCTTTTCTTGGCTGAAAGGCGTTGAGGCGACGCAACTGACCGTTCCGCAGGTTTGCGAGCGTGTTCCGCAGGTTTGCGAGCGTGTTCCGCAGGTTTGCGAGCGTGTTCCGCAGGTTTGCGAGCGTGTTCCGCAGGTTTGCGAGCGT
>CANGHW010000183.1 GCA_947453695.1 Opitutia bacterium | reverse complement strand
AGCATCTCGATGCTCGTCTCGGAGCATTTCCCCGATCTCCCCGTGACGATCCTGGGCACCGACCTGTCACCTTCCGTGGTGACCCGGGCCCGCTCCGGCGTGTTTGGCCAGATCGAGGTCAACCGCGGACTCCCTGCCCGGCTGCTCGTGAAGTATTTTCAATCTCAGGGCGGGCAATGGACGATCCACCCCTCGATCCGCGCTCGCACCGAATTTCGCGAGATGAACCTCGCCACCACGTGGCCCTATCTGCCCCGGGCCCACGTCGTCTTCCTGCGGAATGTCATGATCTATTTCGACGTCCCCACGCGGCAACGGATTCTCCAGCAGGTGAAATCCGTGCTGGCTCCCGGCGGCTACCTCGTGCTCGGCGGCGCCGAGACCACCGTCACCCTCGATCTCGACTTCAAGCCCGTCACCCTCGGCAAGGCGACGTTCTACCAGCTCTAAGGCATCGTCGCGAAGCACTACCAGAGGCTGGCGCCTGAGACGGAGCTTACTTGTCGGGGTCGTCTGTCTTGATGTAGGCCTTCGGCAAGGTCGCGACCCAGGCGGCAACTTTGGCCGAGAGTTGCTTAACGACGTCGGGATGCCGGGAAACGAGGTTATGTTTCTCCCCGGGGTCGTTGACGATGTCGTAGAGCGCGAGTTCGGCCCCGTTCTTGCGCGTGGGACGGATAAGTTTCCACGGGCCTTCGCGGATCGCGGCATCGCTGCCGGGTGCGCTCGTCTTCCACAGCAATGGCTTCGTTCGGACAAACTCGGTTTGGCCGAACCACGCGACGGAGGTATCTTCGCCATCGAAGTTCGACGCGTTGATCTTCACACCGGTGATCGAGCATAGCGTGGGCAGCCAATCGGCCCCGGAGAGGAGGGATTTGTCGTCCACGCGCTGCGCGGGCACCCGGGCGGGCCAGCGCACGATGAGCGGCACCCGCACGCCGCCTTCGGACAAGCCGTGTTTCCCGCCGCGAAAAATCCCCGAGTAGCCCATCGCATTGAGCCGCAGCTGGGCGTTGGCGTCGTCGCTTTTGCCCACTCGTTTGGCCGGTGCGCCAATCGGGGCCGGGCCTTGGTCGCTGGAAAAGACGACGATCGTATTCTCGCGCAGGCCGAGTTCATCCAACCGTTTCAGCAGGCGGCCGATGTCTTCATCCATTGAGAAGAGGTCGGCGAGGTAGGCGCGCATGTGCTCGCTCACGTCGCCGCCCTGCGCTTTGCAGGAGGCAAACTTCTCCTGCATGGGTTCGGCGAACTTCGTCTCGTCCACTTTCACGTCTTTGAACAGGTCGATGTAGCGCTGCGGGGGATCGACTTTGTGGTGTGAGATATGACTCCAGACGTTGAGATAAAATGGACCGCTTTGGTGCTGCTCGATGAACTTGATCGCCTCGTCGTAAATCGGCGCATCGCGACCGGACGTGTTCGCTTTCTTCGCGCCGCTTTCTCCGGCACTGATGACCTCGATGCCATAGGTGCCGGGCTTCTTTTGCTCCTCCGGGCCGATGTGCCACTTGCCGAAGTGGCCGGTGGCATAGCCGTTTTGGTGCAACAATTCCGTGATCGTCACCCGGTCGGCAAAGCCACCGTTCGCGGGATAAGTCGGATACGACGCCGGCCATTTGCTCGTCATCCAGCCCGTGCGCGAAGGACAGCAGGTAACCCCGGTCGCATAGAACTGGGTGAAGCGCGTGCCCTCGGTTGCCAGTTGGTCGATGTTGGGCGTTCGCGCATAGGGATGCCCATAGCAGCCGAAGTCGGCGTAGCCGGAATCGTCTGCGAGGATGAAGATGATGTTGGGCTTGGCCGAGGGCGGGGCGGCGCGGAGCGTCTCCAGCGCAACGAGGAGGGAGCAGGCGAGGGCGAGAGCGGCGAGTTTCATGTTACTGCTTGGGTCGGGACTTTTTTTGCATGGGCTCGGCCGCGGGAGGCTGTGCGTCGGAAAGCACCGGTCGTGCTCGCACGGAATCAAGCAGCGGCGACTTCACGCGCGTGAGCCAGTCGATGAGAAGATTTTTCATCCGCGTCGCTTCGGCCCGGTATTTTTCCCGGCCAGGATTGCGTCCGATCAGGTTGTTCATCTCGTGCGGGTCGGTCTGGAGATCGTAGAGGGCGTCGAGCGATTTGTTCGTAGCGTTGCGCCCGTATAATAATTTCCAGCGGCCATCAGTCACCATGAACCCGGGCAACTGGGCCGCGGGCCACTCGGAGACCGCAATGCGGCCGACTCCACTTTCCTGACCCTCGATCAGTGCACGGAGGCTGCGGCCCTCCGTGGGGCGACTGGGTTGGTTGAGGTAATCAAGGATGGTGCCGAACAGATCGAGCTGTGAGGCCGGGGCCGTGACGACGGTCTGCGCGGGAATCACGCCGGGCAGGCGTAAGAGTAGAGGCACGTGCACCGAGCCTTCGTAGAAGACAAACTTCCCGTGCATCCCGTGTTCCCCCAGTTCCTCGCCGTGGTCGCTGGTAAACACCACCAGGGTATTCTGGGCCAGTCCCAGTTCGTCGAGTCGCTGCAGGATCTTTCCGACCCACAGGTCGACCTCGGAAATCATGCCGTAGTAGATGGAGGTCATCTGCCGAATGTTCTGCGGATCGCGGTAAAGGGCGTCACGAGGACCTTTGGTGCGATCAGCGTAGGGCGAATTGGTCCGCGGATCGGCGAGGCTCGCCGGCACCGGAATCTTTTCCGGAGGATACATGCTGTAGAACGGCTCGGATACCATCATCGGCGGATGAGGTGGATCGAGGGAGATAGTGAGGGTGAATGGACCGTCCTTGAGCCGCTCCAACGCTTCAATGCCTTCTTTGGCCGTATAGGCGGTGCTGCTGTGCTCCGGAGGAATCTCGAGACGGCCGTAGGCTTCGGCTTGCGAGGCTTTACTGGCGTCGGCCTTGCCGTAGTTTTCATCGAGTGGGATCGGCGTGTAGGGCCATACGCCGTTTTTCTGCACGAGTTGGCCAGGCTTGGGGTCCCGCGCCGGGACGTTTTTGCGGACATACTCGCGGTAAGCGTCGGAGTCGGAGATATCTGCCTTGCTGCCGGGGGGCTTGTTCTTGCCGTTGAGCCAGCGGACGGGACGCGTGTAGTCGAGGGCGAGTTGATAGGGGACGTGCCATTTTCCGTAATACTCCCCCTTGTAGCCGTTGCGCAGGAGGACCTGGTCGAACGACAACAATTCAGCCGGGAGTTCCGACGTGGTCACATTGGTGTTGCTCCAGACGTGGTTCGACTCGAGCGCGTGACCGGTAAGGATGACCGTTCGGGCGGGAGTGCAGACCGGACAAGACGAATAGAATTTGGCGAAACGCGCGCCCTCCTCCGCGAGCCGGTCTAGGTTGGGCGTTTTGATCACGGGGTTGCCGGCGCAACTCATGGCGTCCCAGCGCTGCTGGTCCGTCATAATGAAGAGGAGATTGATCGGTTTCTCCGCGGAAGAGCCGGGAATGACGGCGGCGAAATAGACTCCGAAGAGGAGCGCCGCCGCTGGCCAAACGAGGGATGATTTCATAAAAATTCAGCGGCTGTCATGGGGCAGGGTGCCGGCTTTCTTCTGCCTGCGATCGGCCTTCGCCTTTTTCGGAGCCTGGTTGGCGCAACGAAATCCATCAGGGGGCCCACCATAGTTCCTGAAAAATGCAGCGCCCCACCAGCCGCGCCCGCACGAGGGGAGATTTTTTCAGCGTCCGCTTCACTCACTGATTCACAATGCTGGCCAGCCCGCATGCCGTCGATTCTTTAGCTAACGAGAGCAAGCCGAACCTGCGGATCGGGAAACAAATGCTGCGGTGGATTGCTGCGATGCTAACCGTCGGCCAGCCCCAAATCGGCCACTCGCCCTGCGTCACGTGTGAGTGACCATCAATACCAGAGGCCGATCCGCTTCCGGTATCCCAATCGCGCTGCACCCGGCCCCTTGCTCAGTTCATCTCCGATCCGCCACCGGCCCCTGCAGCAACCTCGTCGGCAGCGGCGAAGCGCGCCGGACCTCTTTCCACTCCGTCGTGAACATCCGCCACCCCGGCCCATCGTAGGACTCCAAACTGACGCCCCTCCGGCCACCGGATCGCCCTGACGCCCCACCCCCTCCGCCCGCGAGCGCCGGCTCCACCCGTGCCATCGCCGGGACCACCTAGCGATCACCAGGACCGCCCGTCGACTCCCCGAGTCGGCACCATCAACCTCCAGGTCGACATCGTCATCCTCCAAGTCGGCATCGTCATCCTCCAGGAAGGCATCGTCATTCTCCAAGACGGCATCACTAACGTCCAGGTCGGCATCATCGTCGCCCAAGTCGGCTCTTTCACCGCAAAAGTCGGCATCGGTGTCATCCGGGACCGCAACACCCGCCGCCGGGACCGCGTGTTGCGCCGCCGGGAACCGCATCATGCGCGACCGCGACCGCATGATGGGCCGCCGGGACCACATCATCGGTGGCCGGGACCGTATCGTGGCTCTCCAGGACCGCATGAATACCCGCCGGGACCGCATCGCGCGCCGCCGGGACCGCATCGCGCGCCGCCGGGACCGCATGGTCGCGCCCCGGGACCACATCATTGGCGGCCGGGACCGCCTGATGCGCCGCCAGAAACGCATGTAAACTGCTGCGAATCGTCTATTTCAATAAAATCGGGGTCGCGACGGCACAAATAGCCACGTCGCGTGCCCCCGGAGCGCCCGGATGCCCCAAATCGGCCCACAGGCCCCCCCGCCCACGCCTGCCGACTGCATCTTTCCACCCTCGCCGGCAGTCATTTTAGACCGCTGGGGCAGCCCGTGCCGGCACCGCGCCCGTAGCCCGGAGCTTCAGCCCGGGCTGCCCGGCCCTCGTGCCCCAGCGTGACCTAAGTCCCATGCGATCAAATCAATCAGTAAGCGTCACCTCTCCGCCCGCCCCGTCACTCGCAACGGGCTCGTTCACCCCCCATCCGCCAGACGCCACGCGGCGTATGGCGGACGATACGCCCAACACGGTGGCAGTGAGCGTCGACGAGCGGCGGGGCGAAAATTCGGACGAGTTCCCCGCCGCCCTTTGTCGGGAGTATCAAGCGCTGCCGCCTTCCGCTGCCTCACAACCCCTATCTATCTGCGCGCCATCTGCGCCCATAGCCTGTGCGTCAGCCTGCAGCGCCGGCTCGGTCAGCCCCAGCGCTCGGAACTGACCACCCTACGCTGGCGCCTCTTTTCCTGCGCCGCGGTCTTTAGCCATGCCGCCAGCAAGCCCACGCTCAATCTCGCCGTTGCCCCCTCAACGCCGTCACTAGTGGCTCGTTCTCCTCCGCCCACTCAGCGCCGACGATGACTGCGATGCAGTTGCCGCCCTCTCCGCCAGAGCTGGTCCCGACCGACTTAGCTCGCTCTCAATTGCATGGTCCCGGCTCAGCGCGCCCGCCACCATCAAGATGGAATTCGCGACGCGGAATATTCCGCGCCTTTTTATTTCTTCGTTCCACCCGAGCCGAGCTGATCCACGCCCGCGGCCTCCATCGCCAGGTGCTTCGCCAAAAACGCCTCCACGCGCAGGTAGATTTGCGCCTGATTTTTCTGGTCGTGAATGCTCAGCGAATGGTTGTCGATCACGACAGGCTCGACGGGTGAGCCTTGCTTCTTGAGCTCCGAGGCAAATCGCTTTGCGGCCCATGCGTTAACAAACTCACTGATTTCCCCTGAGACCAATAGGAGCGGATCAACCACCTTGGACTGATGCCTCGGCGCTGACGAATCTTCCCTGGATCGATCGCCGAACAAATCCCCCCACATCACCTTCCGCCAGTCTCGCGTAAATTTCTGGGCGTTCCCTATGGGGTAATCGAGCAGGACGTCCAAATCATTGAACCCGGCGAGACTGATTCCGCATCGAAAAAACCCGGGATATAAAGCGAGTGCTCGCTGTGCAGCAAAACCACCGTAACCGACGCCAAGAACCGCCAGCCGCTTCGGATCAGCTACACCTTGATCGACCGCCCACTTCGTTGCATCGGCGAGATCACCCACCACTGAGCGATGCCATTCGCTGAACCCGGCCTCAAAAAAGCTGCGGCCATATCCCGTGGACCCCCGATAATTGATCTGGAGCACTGCATACCCACGACTTGCGAGAAACTGCACCCGTGGATCAAAACTCCACACCGTTCGCTCCCACGGGCCATCGTGGGGCAACACGATCATCGGGAGGAAGCGATCCTCGCGGCCCGGTGGTATCGTGAGATACCCGTGTAGTCGCATTCCGTCCCGTGCTTGAAACGAAATTGGCCTCTTCTGCGCCAGCGCCACTTCACCCAGCCACGGGTGCGTTGCCGTGATCAACTGTAGGGTTTGATTAGACTCGTCGAAAAGGAGGTATGCCCCGGCATGCTGATCACTATACGAATAGATCACCGTCCGGCTCCCGTCGTCCGATTGGCTTGTAATTCGATTAACTTTTCCGGGCCGAAGCTTGTCGATTCGCTCTTGTAAATTTGCCGCCGCGGAGTCGAACCACACCGCTTTCGGCAGGTCAGCCTCATAGTATGCACCGAGCACCCGGCCGGCATTATTCGGCCAGCAAAGTCCCTCTACATCAAACTGCGCCTGCTCCGCCATGACCTCTACATATTCGCGTTTGGATAAATCATATCTATACAGACCCAGGGTTGGTTTTCCGCGATAGGCTTTCACCAGGAGAATATTCCCTCCTGCCTCAAATCCCAAGGGTTCGAACCAATCGGAATGCTTCCCATATTGAACAAGCGTCTCCCATTTCGTGCTACTCGGCGGCCGGTGACGCACTATTGTCGTGAGTTCACGATGGTCGATGGCTATCCGAAGCCGCCCCTCCCGATCTGCGAGCCACTTTTTGGCTGAGACATAAATTGGGCTGCCAGATTCACGGCGACCGTCAAAGACGTTGAGCCGGACGGCTCCCGCCGACTCCCTCAAACCAGGCGGTATCCCCATCAGAATCCAACCCGCTTCATCCGCCCGCGCAGCCAAAAATTTCGTCAGCCTGATTTCCGCGGTTTGTTCGGGGCTAACTAACTCCTTCAGATTCTCGCCATTGCGGTCTGCCGCCAGAACTGCGATGCCTCCGACCCTTATGGCAACTATTCGTGTGTTTGTGGCCCATTCGAAGGCGACGGCGCCAACCATAATACATTTCGTGTCTCCCGTCTGAATATCCATGACCACCACGTTGGGTATCTCTCCATCGCCAGTCAGATACCCGAGAAATTTGCCGTCGGGCGAGAGTTTGGCATCCTCAATGGCCGGCCATCTTAAGAAGCTCTCCACTGGTATGTTCTTCGGTCCCTCGGCGGCTCGCCCAAGCGTTGCTATCAGCAAGAGTCCCACTACTCGAAGAATCGTTGCCGCACGACGCTTCTCAGACCGCACCAACTCCAACCACAGCTTGTTGATCACGGCAAAACTCCACCCCTAGCCGAGTCAGAATGCGATCTGATATTTGTCGCATCAAAGGCGCTGCCTCTGGCTCTTGTGCATCGCGTGAAGCCAGCCCATTTTCCTACGCAGTGAAATCCCAGTCTCATTCCCGCTCCCACCAGGAAAGCATTAGGGCTCAGTTCCCTTGAATCCTTCAAAAGTGCAGCGCCCCACCAGCCCTGTGCCTGCACTTGAGGCGATATTTCAGCGTCTGCTTCACTCACTAACTTACAATTCGGAGCCGCCCTCGGGACGTCGATTCTTCAGCGAGCAAAAGAAAGCCCGCCACCGCATGCATCGCGGCGCCCACCCTCCCGATGGTTCCATCGCGCCCATCCCACGTCTCCCCGCCTACGGCGCTTAAGTCGCCCTCCTCCGCCCGACAATAGTTCGCTCCGGCCCGCCGGAGATATGCGGCACCTGTTTGTCCCGCGCTTGTCTCCCAACTTCCCGCACCTACCGTGCGTCCACCCTGCCATGCGCGTGCCCATTTTTCGCTTCCTGCTGCTTGCCCTCGTCAGTCTTACCGCCGCTCACGCCACCGATTCGACCGGCCTCACCCCCAAAGAGCTCGCCCAGGGTTTCCGCGACGGCGTTCTGCTCGCCCGGCCACGTGCCTCCCACCGTGCCACGGTCGATGCCGCCGAATCCCGCGAGCGCACCCGCGTCCGCGCCACCTTTTCCCACCTGCACGATCTTCGGGTGATCGAACTCGACGCCGGTGAAGACACCGCCGCCGCAGTCGCGCGCCTCCAGGCCACTGGCCGCTACGATTTCGTCGAACGCGACCAACTGCGCCATCTCGACGTCACCCCCAACGACACGTCGTTCACTTCCCAGTGGCCGCTCAACAACACCGGCCAGTCCGGTGGCTTCGTCGGGGCCGACATCAAGGCCCTCGCCGCGTGGGACATCCTGCACGACGCCCCCAATGTCGTCGTCGCTGTCGTCGATACCGGCGTCAATCTCACCCACCAGGACCTCGCCGCCAATCTCTGGGTCAATCCGCGTCCGTCCGCAGCCAACGATCGCAACGGTGCCAATTTCGTCGGCGGTCGCGGCGCCCTCGTGAATGGCAACCCCACGGACGACGGCGGCCACGGCTCCCACGTCGCCGGGATCATCGGCGCCGTCGGTAACAACGGCACCGGCGTCTCCGGTGTCGCCTGGAAAGTTCAAATCATGGCCGTCAAGGTCTTCCCGGGCAGCGGCAGTGGCTCGGTGTCGGACATCGCGGCCGGCATCAACTACGCCATCTCCCACGGCGCCCACATCATCAACGCCAGCTACGGCGATACCGGCGCCTCCACCTTTTCCCAGACCGAGCTTGCCGCCGTCACCGCGGCGCGCGACGCGGGCGTCATCTTTGTCGCCGCCGCCGGCAACGACTCCGCCAACATGGATGTCGCGCGCCACTACCCGGCCAGTTTCTCCCTCGATAACATCGTCACCGTCGGCTCCACCACCCGCAGCGAGACCGTCGCCACGAGCTCCAATTTCGGCACCGCCGTCGACGTCCTCGCCCCCGGCGAGGCCATTCTCTCCCTCGGCTACACGAACAACACTGGCACCGCTACGCTCTCCGGCACTTCGATGGCCGCTCCCCACGTCGCCGGGGCCCTCGCGCTCCTCAAAGCCCAGTTCCCCGAAGACACCTACCGTCAGCTCATCAACCGCCTGCTGCGTGGCGCCGAGATCATTCCCCGCTACGCTGGCAAATCGCAAAACGGCTCGCGGCTGAATCTGCTCGGCGCCCTCTCCACCACGAGCAACCGCCCGTTCAACGACGACTTCACCCAACGCGCCAAACTCGCCGGCGACAATTTCCTCGTCCGCTCCAACAACACCGGCGCCACCCTCGAGGCCGGCCTCGCCGAACCCGGCAACGGCTCCGCCTCACTGTGGTGGGAGTGGACTCCCACCGCCACGGCCGTTGTGCGCCTCACCACCACCGGCTCTGCCTACGACACCGTGCTGGCGGTCTACACCGGCACTCCCGGGAATGGCTCCACAAGCCCGTCGCTCACCCAGGTCGCCTTCAACGACGACGATGGCGCCACCACCACCAGTCGCATCGATTTCACGGCGCAGGCCGGCCTCACCTACTTCATCGCCGTCGCCGGCAAAAATGCCGGCTCCGGACTCACCTTGCTCAACCTCGGCAGCGTCCCGGCCAACGACGCCTTCGCCACCCCCGTCACCCTCACCGGTCTCAGCGACGGCCTTACGGCGACCAATGCCAATTGCACCCGCGAACCTAGCGAGCCGCGCATTCTCAACAACACCGGTGGCACGTCCCTCTGGTATCGTTGGACCGCGCCGCGTTCCGGTCGTTTTCACTTCGCCGCGGTCAGCAATGACTTCGATCCCCTCCTCGCTGTTTACACCGGTTCCGCCCTCAACGCGCTCACGCTCGTCTCCTCGAGCGATAACTCCGGTCCCGCCAATTCCCAGACGTCGTCGCTCTGCACCATCGATGCGGTCGCCGACACCACTTACGCGATCACCGTAGATTCGAAGAGCGCCAGCACCCTCGGCCAGTTCACCCTCACCGT
>CANGHW010000182.1 GCA_947453695.1 Opitutia bacterium | reverse complement strand
GGCTGCGAATTTCTTTAGCGGGCCGCGCACGCGCCGCAGAGCGCTGCGAAAAAGTTTAGCGGGCTGTGCAGGCGACGCAGAGGGCTGCGAATTTTTTTAGCGGGCCGTGCACGCGCCGCAGAGCGCTGCGAAAAAGTTTAGCGGGCTGTGCAGGCGACACAGAGGGCTGCGAATTTTTTTAGCGCGCCATGCACGCGCCGCAGAGCGCTGCGAATTCTTTTAGCGGGCTGTGCACGCGGCGCAGAGGCCTGCGAAAAAGTTTAGCGGGCCGTGCAGGCGGCGTAGACGGCTGTGCAGACGGCGCAGGGGGCTGTGCAGGCTCGAGAGAGCGCTGTGCATGGTCGGAGATTGCCCGCGAATCATGCGAATGGGGCGAATGACGGAGGGAAATCCAAAAGAAACCGAGACAATGGCCCACGGAATACACGGAACACACGGAAGGCGGAGGCGAAATCGGAGGTGGGAACCACGAAAGACACGAAAAACACGAAAGGACGGCACAGATGGGTGCCCGCGAATCGTGCGAAAGAGGCGAATGACGGACGGAAATCCAAAAGAAACTGAGGCAATGGCCCACGGAATACACGGAGGGCGGAGGCGGAATCGGAGGTGGGGAACCACGAAAGACACGAAAAACACGAAAGGGAGGCTCCGATGGGTGCCCGCGAATGACGCGAATGGGGCGAATGACGGAGGGAAATCTAAAAGAAACTGAGGCAATGGCCCACGGAATACACGGAAGGCGGAGGCGGAATCAGAGGTGGGGAACCACGAAAGACACGAAAGGGGGCGCGCAATGCGCGCGCGGTCGGACGGTGGTGCGCCAGGCGCGCACGGTTGGACGGTGGGCGGGGAGCGCCTGCGGCGCGCACGGTTGGACGGCTCGGAGCCGGAGGGCCATCCCGAAATTTGAGCCAAACTCATTCAGTTGATCGGGTCGGATCGAGGCGATTTGGCGGCACCTTTCAGTCTGTGAGCCGGAGTGCCCGGAGGGCACCCACCCCGACTCACCCCTCCGCTGCGCTGCGGGGCCACGCCTGCGGCGTGACCATCTCCGCGCTGTCGCGCTAGGTGCGTCAGCCGCTCCACAGGCCCTCCGGGCATGCGTCGGGCTTCCTCGACTGAAATCTGCCCGCCATCTCTCCTGGCTCCTCCGCCTCCAACTGAATGAGTCTGGCTGAGGGCGGACGCTTCGGAGAGGCGTCCCTACCTGGGGCGGATGCAATAACGCCCGTCCGGGGAGGGACGGGCGTTGAGTGGGGGAAGCACGGGCTGAAGCACCGTGCTGCGGGAGAGCGATCAGAACCGCACGGTCGTGGTGAGGCTCAGGGTCGTGGGATTTTTGTAGCTGTAGACGTTGGCGACGGTCTCGCGGGCGGGGGTGGTGAGGTCGCCGTTTTTCGGACGGAGGGCGGTGCTTACACCGTAGATCGGGCCCTGGTCGTTGAGGAGGTTGTTGACGCGGAAGTCGAAGCGGACGGTGCGGCCTTTCTGCAGCTTCAACGTGTAGCCCATGGTCAACACGACGGTGTAGTAGGAGGCGGGGGAGTAGACCGCGGTGTAGGCGTCGACGTTGGGATCGTCGATGGCGGTGAGCGAGTTGGCGGGGTTCACGATCGTGTCGGAGGCGCGGTAGCCGATGATTTGCTTGCCACGGTAGTTCACGCCGGTGCCGAGGCGGAGGCCCTTGAGCGGCGTGCTGCCGAGGGTGTAGTCGGTGAAGAGGTTGATCGCGGGCTGGTCCTGGACGATGCGCTTGCTGGCGACGGCGTTTTGGCGGGCGATGCGGAGGTTGTTGTAGGAATTGACGGCGCCGTTGACGTCAGGGGAGCGGTTGTTGTTGGGGATGCTGGCGTCGACCGTGGCATTGTCGGCCGCGTCGACGAGGCCGCCGGCGTCGATGACGATCTGTTTCAGGGTGTCCTTGTTGGCGGCGTAGAACTTGATGAAGTCGCGGGCGGCGTTGGTCTGGTAGACTTTGGGCAGGCCGATGTTGCCGGAGAGGCGCCATTGCTTGGTGAGATTGGCGACGGCCTCGAATTCGTAGCCCTTGGCCTCGCGGTCCTGGAGGTCGGTGAGGACGCTGGGGATGCTGGCGAAGCTGCGAATGTTGCGGCCGGCGGCGGAGGTGTCGCCGAGGGCGTTGGCAGCGGCGATGGCGTTGATGTCGCCGACGCCGGTGGAACCGAAGGAGGCGTTTACCTCGGTGTTCTTGTAGCGCAGCACAGAGACGATGAGGCGGCCATCAAGGAAGGTGCCGCGGAGGCCGAGGTCGACGCCCTTGGCGACGGTGGGCGGGAGGAAGCTGGAGTCGATGCGCTGGATGGCGGAGGGCGGGTTGAAAGTCTCCGCGTAGTTCACGAACGGGCTCAGCCACTTGGTGAGATGGAAGACGGTGCCGATGGTCTTGGTGACCTTCTTCTCCTTCACCGCGGGGGCGTTGAAGTCGTCCTTGAATTTGTCGTTGGCGTATTGGGCGAGGCGGTTGCCGTTGCCGTCGCGGGGGCGGGTGTCGGCGGGGACGGCGGGGCCGGTAGCAACGCCGTTGGCGTCCTTGGGAACGTAGGTGAGCGTGCCCCAGTTGGCGGGACCGTCGGGCTTCCAGAGAACGGTTTTGCCGTTCCAGTTCACGGGATCGTAGTCGCCGCCGTGCGTTTGCTGGCGGTTGTAGTTGTAGAAGTCATCGCCACGGACGGCGCCGAGGAGGATGAGGCGATTCTGGAAGAACTTCGCGTTAACGGAGGCGATGCCGTAGGTGAAGCGGGTCTTGGTGTATTGCTGGGAATCGTTGCGGTCGTTTTCGAGGGCCCAGAACGGATTGATAGTCTTGTCGATATTGTTGACCGGATCGACGAAGCGGATGCTGGTGGGCTCGTAGTAGCCGCGGGAGTCTTCGTTCCAGTAGCGGCGGACGCGGATGCGATCGGTCTCGCCGAGGGCGACACCGGTGGCGCCCCAACGGCGGCGGTCGGCGTTTTGGGCGATGGTGAGATTCTCGGCCTGGTTGAGGTATTCGTTCACCGAGATGCCGCCCATGGTGTTGAAGGTGAAGTTGCCCCACTTGCCGGCGTCTTTGACGTAGCCGGCGGCGAAACGGGCGCCCTGGGAATTGCGGTAGTTGAGGTTGCGGCGGAGAATGCCGTCGGCGTAGGGCTGGAGAAAATGCGTGTTGGGCGCGCCGGTGGGGAGGACCTTGTTGATGTCGATATACATCACGTTGGAGTTACGCACATCGATGTTGTTGATGCGCTGGTTGGCGCGGTTGAGGTCGGCGGCGGCCTGCAGGTAAAGGTCGCCGATGCGGTGATCGGCGGTGAGCTGGACGTCCTTGAAGCGCTCTTGGATGACGGGCGCGTCGGAGGCCAAGCTGAAGCTCTTGGAGGGGAGGCGGAACGCGGAGCCGGCGATGGCGTTGTCGAAGCGGTTGCCGGGGAGATTGAGGGAGTAGAGGAGATTGGCGCCGGCGCTGGCGAAGGACGGGAGCGAGCCTTGCACAAAACCCGCGAGGGGAGTCTGACCGTTGGCGCCGCCGGCGAGGGTGATGGGGTCGTTTTGGTAACTCATCACGGCGTTGACGCCGGAGAACGGGTTGAAGACCTGGTAGCCGGTGCTGCGGCGGGTGATGCCGAGGAGATTGGCGTTGGTGATTGGGCGGCCGGTGGCGTCCAGCGGCAGGTTCTGGGCGTTGGTGAGGTTGTTGAGATCGTCGGCGCGGCCGGAGAAGACCGTCTTGCCGTTCCAGCCGCTGAGTTGGTCGGTGAGGTTGTTGAAGGTCTGGTTGCGCTTGCTCTCACCGTATTCGCCCTCGGCGCGGAGGGTGGTGTTGCGCGAGAGCTTGAAGGTCGTGGTGAGAAACGCGGCGCGGACCTTTTCGAACTGCTTGTCGCGCCAGCCGTCGGAGTCGGAGTAGACGGCGGCGGTGCGGACGGCGAGGCGATCGTTGAGGGCGCGATTTACGTCGAGCGTGGTGCGGGAGTTGTTCCAAGAGCCGAAGGTCTGGGCGATCTCGGTGAAGTTGTTGCCGAAGCGGGCCTGCTTGGTGGTGACGGTGGAGACGCCGCCGAGGCCGCCGTTGCCGAAGAGGATGGCGTTGGGGCCGCGGCCGAAGTCGAAGCGCTCGACGACGTAGCTGTCGTTGGGCGAAAAATAGATGAAGAAATTGCGCTGGGCGCGACCGCCGCCGGCGCCGCGGACATTGTAGGTGCCGGGGGCGTTGGAAACGTCGTCGCCGTAGCCGCCACCATTGGCGGCGATGCTCTTGACGCTGTTGGGCGCCCAGTCGGAAGCGTCGAACTGGTTGGTGATGCCGAGGGCGTCGATGAAGTCGCGGGTGAGGACGGAGTAGGCGACGGGCGTATCCTTGAGATCGGTGGCGAGACGGCCGCCGGCGAGGGAACTGGCGGCCACGAAGCCGGTGTCACGATCGGTGCTGATGGTGAATGGCGAGAGCGTGATGGTCTCCTCCTTGGGGGCAGCGAGCGAGGCAGCCGGTGGGGGCGGCGCGGATTGCGCGGCGGCGGCCAGAGCCGAGCCGGCGAAGAGCGCGGTCCGGAGAATTAGTGGAGCAGGAAAACGGCGGTGACAGGTGACAGGGGTCATGGGGGTAGGCAGACGGAAGTGAACGCGCGTGATTCAAGATTGCCCGGAGAAGCACACGACGTTTTTTCTTCGTTAACGTAACGAAAAAGATGCCCGATCAGACCCATTCGCCGGCTCAAGTGACGCTCCGTGACGTGGCGAAACGGGCGGGCGTGAGCGCGATGACGGTGTCGCGGGCCCTAGGACAGCGGGACGGCATTGCCGAAGAGACGCGCGGGCGCATTGAGAAGATCGCGGCCAAACTGGGCTATCGGCCTGATCCCGAGATCGCGAAGTTGATGCACCATGTGCGAAGCCGAAACCGCCCGCGGTTCAAGAGCGTGATCTGCGGCCTCACGACCCGACCGCAGGACAGTCGGGAGCCGTATACCCTAGCGGTGATCGCGGGAGCGCGGGCGCGCGCGGAGGCGCTCGGCTATGGATTCTTGGTCATGCATGTGTCGCCCGAACCGACGGCGTGGCCGGGGCTGCAGCGGGTGCTGCTCAACCGCGGGGTGCAGGGACTGCTGTTACTACCGCAACACCGGCCGATCGATCTGGCGGGGCTGTGCAGCTGGGAGAAATTTTCCGTGGTGGCGGCGACGACGAGTGTGCTGGCGCCGGCGGTGAACCGGGTGACACCCGATCATTTTTCCAACGGATTGCTACTGTGCCGGGAGCTGGCGGCGCGGGGCTATCGCCGGCTCGGGTATGTCACGAGTAGCGAGCATGACATGCGGGTGAACCACGTGCTCGATGCGGCGACGATGTGGCATGGGCGGAGGGAGGCCGTGGGCCAGGTCGATCCCTTGATCATGGTAGAGCTGTCGGCGGAACGGCTGATCGCGTGGTTTCGCCGGGAGAAACCGGATGCGGTGATCGGGTCCAATGCCCGAGAACTCGAGTGGGTCCGGCAGACCTTGAAACTTCGGATGCGCGGGAAGGTGGGGCTGGCCTGCATGACCACGGCGGGCTCGGTGATGAAGGACGTGAGCGGGATCGACGAGCGGCCGCGGGAGGTCGGCATCGTGGCGGTGGATTTGCTCGCGGGCATGGTGACCACGCGCGTGGGTGGATTGCCGCTGGCGCCGACCTCGACGGGCGTCCTCGGCGGATGGAAAGAAGGCCGATCGTGTCGGGGCCGAAGCACAGACGATTGAAGTAGACGGGAGCCGTTCGACGCGGCCCTCCGGGCGATCACTCGACGGACTTTTTCTTGGCCTTGTTTTTGCCCTTGGCTTTGCCGGCGTTGGCGGGGTCTTCGCCGGGAGCGGGTTTCACGTGGGCGCGTTGGGCCCAGGCTTCCCACTGGGCGGCGAGGGCGGAGGCGCGGGCGGGCTGGGTGGCGGCGAGGTCGTGGAGCTCGGTGCGATCGGTCGCAAGGTTGTAGAGCTCCCACGCGCCGTCGCGGTGGAAGCGGACGAGCTTCCAGTCGCCGACGCGGACGGCGGCATTGCCCTCGTGTTCCCAGAAGAGGGCGCGGTCGGGAGAGGGAGCGACGGAGGGAGCGGGCGGCGCGGAAAAGGTAGGGGCGAGGCTGCGGCCTTCCATCGGGAGAATGGGCTGGCCGTTGAATTGGGTCGGGTAGGGAGCGCGGCCGAGGTCGACCACGGTGGCCATGATGTCGACGAGGTGGCCGGGTTGAGTGCGCCACTCACCGCGGGCGGCGATGCCGGCGGGCCAATGCGCGATGAGAGGCGAGGCGATGCCGCCCTCGTGGTTGAAGTGCTTGTAGCGGCGGAAGGGCGTGTTTTGGAGATTGGCCCAGGACTCGCCGCAATACCAAGCGGAGGTGGCGGTGGTGGGATCGCCGTTGGTGCGGCCGTCGGGACCGGACTCGGCGTTGCCGCCGTTGTCGCTCATGAAGAGGAGCAGGGTGTTGTCGAGGACACCGCGCTCGCGGAGGCCGTCGACGAGGCGGCCGACGGCGAGGTCCATGTGGTAGACGCAGGCGGCGTAGACGGCCATGAGGTGGTCGAAGCGGTCCTGCTCGGCGGGCGTGAGCGAGTCCCACGCCTTCACGACGTCAGCGCGCGGCGAGAGGGCGAAGCGGGCGTCGATGAGACCGAGAGTTTGCTGGCGGGCGTAGCGCTCGGCGCGAAGTTTGTCCCAGCCGGCTTGGTAGCGGCCGCGGAATTTCGCGATGTCTTCGGCGGGAGCCTGGAGCGGGAAGTGCGGGGCGTTGTGCGCGAGGTAGAGGAAGAACG
The DNA here is from genome assembly GCA_947453695.1 of Opitutia bacterium. Classification (GTDB taxonomy): domain Bacteria; phylum Verrucomicrobiota; class Verrucomicrobiia; order Opitutales; family Opitutaceae; genus GAS368. The sequence goes on along the minus strand of CANGHW010000182.1, from coordinate 3,242 downwards.
GTTTTTGCGCGGCGCGGGCCTCGTCGATGAACTTGAGGCCGTAGGTGGTCCACAGATCGGTCGTATACCAATTTTTCCCGAGGCGGGGATCGTCTTCGGCGAGGGCCTCCCCGTTGAGGAAGAGTTTGGCGCGCTCGTGGCCGGGTTGGTAGAAGCCACCGGCGGCGGCGTTGAGGGAGCGGTCGAAGCCGCGGGTCCACGGGGTGACGCCGGCGGCCTGACCGACGTGCCACTTGCCGCTCATGGCGGTGAAGTAGCCGGCGGGCCGGAGGACCTCGGCCAGGGTGACGCACGACGTGTTTAGGAAACCGCGGTAGCCCGGGTAGGCGGGGCCGTCGTCGTTGACCATGTTGCCGACGCCGGTCTGGTGGGAGTAGAGGCCGGTGAGGAGGGAGGCGCGCGTGGGGCAGCAGCGGCCGGTGTTGTAGAACTGCGAGAAGCGGAGGCCGCCGGAGGCGAGCTTATCGAGATTGGGTGTGGGGATTTCGGAGCCGTAGCAACCGAGGTCGGAGAAGCCCATGTCGTCGACGAGGATGACGACGATGTTGGGGCGGGCGGCGGGCGCAGCGGCAGCGGCAGCGGCGCGAAGGGACGACGCGGGGAGGGCGGCGAGGATGGCGAGCGTGACGAGCGCTAGCGCGCGGAACAGACGCGAGGCGGGAGGGCGGCGCAGGCGGGAAAGCGGAATCATGAGGCGAGGCGCTCGAGTTTCACCGGGTAGGTCTGGTAGGCGTTCCACTGGCAGACGAGGACGTCGCCGTTGGCGAGGACGCAGACATCGTGACCGTGGTCGATGATCGGCTGGTCGCGGTTGAGCGGGGTGAGTTTGCCGTCAACGTAGGTGGGGGCGGTGCCGCCGGGGGCGCTGATGACTTTGCCGGCGGCGTCGAGGATGACGGTGAAACCGGAAGGGTTGTTGGGGAGTTTGCTGGCGACGGGGTCCTTGGACCAGCAGACGCCGGCGTAAAGTTCCTGGCCCGAGATGACAGGGCGGCAGACCATGCAGCCGGGGACGGGGAGTGTTTCGAGATACTGGCCGTCGAGGGTAAAGCGGCGGAAGCAGAGATCGGCGCGCGACGTGACGAGAAGGGTGGCCTTGTCGACACCGGCGCGGAGATCGACGGCGATGCCGTGGGCGTTGTTGAGGCGCTGGGACTCGGGGACGCCGTCTTTGCCGCCGAAGCGGGCGAGGAATTTGCCGTTGCGATCGTAGCGCAGGACGAAGTTGGAGCCGTAGCCATCGACGACGTAGATATCGCCGTTGGGGGCGATGGCGGTCTCGGTGGGATTGAACAGCATCTTCGGCTCGTAGGCGCCGACGCTCATGGGATGACTGAGGGAGAAAATCTCGCGGCCGGTGAGATCGATCTTGGTGACGCGGCCGGTCTGCCGGTAGGCGCCGTTGCCGGATTTCCAGAGGCCGGAATCGCAGACGAAGAGGAACTCGGCGCCGTTTTCGCGGGCGAGGGTGAGACCGTGGCCGCCGGGCCAGACGCTGCCCCACGACTCGAGGATCGTGCCGTCGGGTTTGAAGACGAGCATCTGGTGCTCCGGATGGTCGCCGATCATGAAGAGGCGGCCGTCGGCGACCTGGACCATCTCGTGGCAGTTGAGAATCGGATGGAAGCGACCCTGGCCCGCGGGCACCCAGTTCTTGTTCACGCGGTAGCGGTGGGAGCCGTGGCCGACGATGAGATCCTTGGCGGGATCGGCGGCGCGGAGCGGCTGCAGCCAAGTCGCGGCGGCGGCGGTGCTGAGACCGGCGAGGAAGTGACGACGGGAGGTGGTCATGGGGAAGAGAAGATGGCGTGGGGCGCGCAGGGGAGAGGCGAGCGGGAAGCGGGGCGGGCGGGGCTCGGCAAACTTCGGCGGACGGTGCGGCGTGCTCAAGCTCGTTCCCGTGGAGAGCAAAAGATGCGCAGCTTTTGGCCGTAGCCGGGCGCGGCGGAGGACGTCTTCCATCGAGATGAAAACCGCTCTTCGTGTTTCGCTTTCGGGTTTGGCCGTGAGTTGGCTGGCGCTGGTGTGGAGTGTGGGCGTGGCGTGCGCCGTGGAGACGACGGAGGTGGCGCGGCGCGTGCGCGACGTGGCGCCGACGCATCCGCGGCTCTACCTGCCGGCGGGCGGCGAGGCGGCGATCAAACAGCGGGTGGCGAGCGATCTCGTGTGGAAGAATCTGCAGGCGGGACTGCTGGCCGAGGCGGACCGACAGCTGACGACGAAGCCGGTGGAGCGGGTCTTGATTGGTCGGCGGCTGCTCGACAAATCACGCACCGCGCTCTCGCGCGTGCTGCACCTCGGGCTGGCGTGGCGGTTGACGGGGGAGAAGAAATATTTCGAGCGGGCACGGGCGGAGCTGGTGGCGGTGGCGGGGTTTGCCGACTGGAACCCGAAGCACTTTCTCGATGTGGCGGAGATGACGGCCGCGGTGGGGATCGGCTACGACTGGCTCTACAACGACCTCGATGAGCCCACGCGGCGGCTGCTGCGCGAGGCGATCGTCGCGAAAGGACTGAAGGCGAGTCAGACCTCGAGTGCGTGGACGAAGGCGACGAACAATTGGAACCAGGTGTGCAATGGCGGCATCACGATCGGCTCGCTGGCGGTGGCGGAGACTGAGCCGGCGCTGGCGGCGGAGCTGATCGCGCGCGCGGTGAACACGGTGCCAGTGTCGATGCACGAATATGCGCCGGACGGAGCTTATCCCGAAGGGCCGGGCTACTGGGGCTACGGCACGACCTACAACGTGATGTTGATTTCGGCGCTGCAATCGGTGCTCGGCACGGATTTTGGGCTGACGCAGCGGCCGGGATTTCTCGCGACGGCGGACTACTACTTGCATGTGACGGGACCGTCGGGATATCACTTCAACTATTCGGATGCGGGCCGCGGCGGGCAGGGCGTGTCGGCCGCGATGTTCTGGTTCGCGGCGCAGCGCCAGGAGCCGTATCTGCTTTTCAGCGAGTGGGCGAAGATCGCGGGGGGCGATGGGAAAAAAGCGCGGCGCGGCGGGCGCGACCGCACAGATCCGTTTATCATGCTCTGGCTCTCGCCCACACAGGAGAAACCGTCGGCCCCTCCGGCGCTCTCGTGGTCGGCGGGCGGCGTGAACCCGGTGGCGTTTCACCGCAGCGCCTGGACAGCCGAGGCGAGTTACGTGGCGCTGAAGGCGGGCACGCCCTCGGCGAGTCACGCGCACATGGATGTGGGGACCTTTGTGATGGATGCGGACGGCGTGCGTT
>CANGHW010000181.1 GCA_947453695.1 Opitutia bacterium | reverse complement strand
GAGCCCGAGCGCCTATAGGCGCCTTGAGACCATCCATCGCCCTCCGATTTTTGTGCCTCTTTGTGGCAATCCCCTCCGGACTCCGTGTCCCTTCGAGGTTTCTCCTACCTGAGTTTTTGGCTCAGCCCGGCTCCCGCCTCTCCCGCTCTGTGCACTCCGTGTCCTCCGTAACCGCTGCCTTGGCCGAGCGCCTATAGGCGCCTTGCGATCATCCATCGCCCTCCGATTTTTGTGCCTCTTTGTGGCAATCTCCTCCGGGCTTCGGGTCCTCCGTGCCCCCTGCCTTGGTCGTTCGCCGATAGACTAATCCATTTTCCCCGCGCTCAAACATTGCCTCGCCGCCCCGGATCATTTTTCCGTTTCCCGTCAGCTCCGCCGCGCCCTCGCGCCCTCCGCCCCACTGCCGCGGCCTTCCCCGTTTCGCCCCATGACCAAGAAAAAGCAGCACTCCCCCCGTGCGAGCGACAGCCTCGCTCCGTCCTATCGCCGTCAACGCCTCCACGAACGTCTCAAGCGCGACGAAGTCGTCACCCTCTACTCCATGTCCGAGGAATTTGGCGTCGATGAACGCACCATCGAGCGCGACATCGAGCACATGCGCGACCGGCTCGACGCCCCCATCGTCCCCGTCCCCGGCACGAAGGGCGGCTATCGTTACAGCCGCACGTTCGACAAGTTGCCCTTTACCAAGATCAGCGTCGGCGAGGCCATCGCCTTCGCCCTCGCGAGCCGCCTCCTCGCCGCCTGGCGCGGCACGCCCCTCGGCCACGCCCTCCGCTCCGTCATGGAGAAACTCGCCCCGCTCGTCGCCGGCGCCGTCACCTTTCCCTTCGACCTCATCAACGGCGCGATCTTTTTGCCCAGCGAAGCCGAGATCGCCGAATACCGCTTCATGGGCGTCCTCATGGAGACCTGCCAGCTCAACCACGAGCTGCACATCGTGTATCAGAAGCCCGGTGGCGTCCCCGAGCCCCGCACCGTGCAGCCGCTCAACGTCGCCTGCCCCGGCAAACACTGGATCCTCGTGAGCTGGGACCCCAAGGCCGGCGACTACCGCCACTTCCGCCTCTCGCGCATCCACGACGCGAAAAACACCGGCAAAGCCTTCACCCGCCCCGCCCACTACGACGCGCAGACCCACCTCGCCGGCAACCTCGGCGCCTACACCGGCGATGAGCAGCACACCGTCGTCGTCGTGCTCAGCGGCCTCCCCGCCCACGAAGCCCGCGACATCCGCTGGCACGCCTCGCAGACCAAAGTCGAGCTCCCCGACGGCCGCCTGCAAATCACGCTCCAGCTCAACAACCTCGTCGACATCCGCACCGAGATCCTGCGCCACGGCCCCGACGCCGAAGCCCTGGCCCCCGCCGAACTCCGCGCGACCCTCGCCGCCGACGCCGCGAAAATGCACGCCATGTATAGCCGCCCCCCGCAACCCGTGGTAGCGGCAATCCCCACCCCCGACGCCAGCGCCCGAGTTGAAAGCTGAACGGTGAGAGTTGAGAGCCCGGACCGATAAGAGCTGAGTTACCGAGCGAGGGCCACCGGCAACCGTCCAACCGTCCGACCGTGTGCGTCCCGCACCACCGTCCAACCGTGTGCGCCCCGCGCACCACCGTCCGACCGTGCGCGCATGCGCTCCGCGCACCACCGGGTTTGCCGAATCCCGCCGCCTTCTTGACCACGGCGCCGAGGACTGAAACCTATCCGTCATGCGCACGAGCAACGTTGCCCGAAAATCCGTGGTCGGTGGAAAAGCCGGCAAGGCGGGGAACGACTCATCGACGGCTTTCGCGGTGAAGCTCCGCAAAAAATGGCAGTTCGCGCCGGACGCCATTGGCATGGTCGACGGCCCAAAGGATTTGTCTCGGCGCAAGGGCCTGAGTAGCTGAGCCGCGTTACATCGTCGATTCCGGGCCGATCGTCGCCGCGCTCAATCGCCGTGACGGACATCATGGGTGGGCAAAAGCCGTTTTCGCTTCGCTCGGCGAACCGCCGGTCACGTGCGAGGCGGCCTCCCCGCCCACGAAGCCCGCGACATCCGCTGGCACGCCTCGCAGACCAAAGTCGAGCTACCCGACGGCCGCCTGCAAATCACGCTCCAGCTCAACAACCTCGTCGACATCCGCACCGCGATCCTGCGCCACGGCCCCGACGCCGAAGCCCTGGCCCCCGCCGAACTCCGCGCCACCCTCGCCGCCGACGCCGCGAAAATGCACGCCATGTATAGCCGCCCCCCGCAGCCCGTGGTGGCGGCAAGCCCCACCCCCGACGCCAACGCCCGAGTTGAAAGCTGAACGGTGAACGTTGAGACCCCAGACCGATAAGAGCTGAGTTACCGAGCGAGCGCCACCGGCAACCGTCCAACCGTGCGCGCATCGCGCACCACCGTCCGACCGCGTGCGCCCCGCGCGCCACCGTCCAACCGTGTGCGCGTCCCGCGCACCACCGGGTTTGCCGAATCCCGCCGCCTTCTTGACTACAACGCCGAGGACTGAAACCCATCCGTCATGCGCACGAGCAACGTTTCCCGAAAATCCGTGGTCGCTGGAAAAGCCGGCAAGACGGGGAACGACTCCACGGCGGCGTTCGCGGTGAAGCTCCGCAAAAAATGGCAGTTCGCGCCGGACGCCATTGGCATGGTTGACGGACCAAAGGATTTGTCTCGGCGCAAGGGCCTGAGTAGCTGAGCCGCGTTACGTCGTCGATTCCGGGCCGATTGTCGCCGCGCTCAATCGCCGCGATGGACATCATGGGTGGGCAAAAGCCGTTTTCGCTTCGCTCGGGGAACCACCGGTCACGTGCGAGGCGGCCACCCGGCCCACGAAGCCCGCGACATCCGCTGGCACCCCTCGCAGACCAAGGTCGAACTCCCCGACGGCCGCCTGCAAATCACGCTCCAGTTAAACAACCTCGTCGACATCCGCACGGAGATCCTCCGCCATCACCCCGACGCCCGCGCGCGAGTTGAAAGTTGAGAGCCCGGGCAACGAACCGTCCAACCGTCCGCGCGTAGCGCGCCACCGTCCAACCGCCCGACCGTGCGCGCAGAGCGCACAACCGTCCAACCGTGCGCGCTTCGCGCGCCCCCCCATCTCCCAACTTCGACGGCTGAGCGCAACGCGCTCAGCCGTCCCTACCTTTTAAAAGGTAGCCCGCTACTCTGTGTCATCCGTAGCGTCCGACGTTGTGGCGCCCTGAGTAAGTCTACTCACTTGGCCCTGTCCAAGCTGTGTCCCCCTGAGCAACTCAGTGATCAAAGCGCATCGCCCGCTTCCGCTCGTTTACCCCTCCCGAATACCCCACCCATGATTCCGCCGCTCTCGCCCACGGTCCGCCGCCTGAAACGCATCGCCCCCCTGCAACTCGGCAAAATGATGGCCTGCCTCTACGGCATGATGGGCCTGATCGCTGTGCCCTTCTTTTTTCTGATGTCGATGGCCACCGCCAATCTCCCGGCCCAGCAACGCGGCATCTTCGCCATCATGGGCGTCGGCTTCGCCATCGCGGCACCCTTCTTCTACGCCGCCATGGGCTTCGTGGTCGGCCTCATCGGCGCCGCCCTCTACAACCTCCTCGCCAAATGGATCGGCGGCATCGAGGTCGAGGTGGAGTGAGCCCCGGGCAAACCCGCCGCTCCGCCTTCGTAACCGTAACCCCGCTTCCAATCTACCCCATGAAAAAACTAACGTCGGCGCTCCTCCTCCTCACGCTCACCTTGGCCAGTGCCTTTCTCACCGGCTGCGCCACGATTGTAAAAGGGACCACGCAAGTGATCCCCGTCTCTTCCGATCCCACCGGGGCCCGAATCTCCGTCGACGGTGCGCCCGCCGGCACGACGCCCGCGACCGTCACGCTGAGCCGGAAGCAAAACCATATGATCGTGATCGAGAAGGAAGGCTTCGCGCCGGAAAGCGTCGCTGTCACCAAGTCGATGGGCGGAGCGGTGGCGGGCAATATTATCGCCGGCGGCCTGATCGGCTGGGGCGTCGATGCCATGACCGGCGCGCAATACAACCTCGCACCTAACACCGTAAACGTGCGGCTGAGCACCAAGACCGATCAAGTAGCAGCGGCGACTACCAACAAAACCAAGGATTTCATCGACGAACTCAACAAACTCGATGCCCTGCTCGTGGATAAAAAGGTTTCTCCCGAAGAATACGCCAAGCTCAGAGCCGCCTTGGTTGAAAAGTATCAAAAGTAGCCGAGGCTCCCCTTGATGCCGCCGCCCTCGCCCACAGTCCGCCGTCTGAAACGCATCGCCGCCCTGCAACTCGGCAAGATGATTGCCTGACTTTACGGCATCATGGGCCTGATCGCCGCGCCTTTCTTTATCCTGATGTCGATGGCCACCGCGAAACTCCACGTGCGGCAACGCGACAACTCCGCCATTGCCACCTCGTTTGTCCACGCAACCATGCCGTAGAGCGATGCCGCATATGAGCGGCCATTTTCTTCCCCCACTACAACTTCGTCACGAGATGTATCAGCGACATCAAAGTCGAGGCGGAATAATCGTCACAAAATATAGCATCCAATCAATCTGAATCTCTTTCATCCCGATGACTATCAATGAAGCTATAGAACATGCACTTGCCGGCGATGCCGTTCTCTTTACAGGCGCAGGCTTCTCGCGAGGCGCACTAAACCGCCGGAACATCGAACTCAAAAATGGCGCCGAACTCGCTCTCCATCTCGCAACCGCCGCTGGACTACCCCCAACAGCTCCGCTGGAAGATAGCGCCGAAGCCTTTAAACTGAAATTTGGATACCAAGCCATTATTGATGAACTTAAGGAAGAATTCTTAGTCACAAAAGTGACACCCCAACAAACAGAACTATGTCGCGTCCCTTGGCACCGGGTCTATACCACAAACTATGACAATGTATTCGAGGTCGCATCAGCCGGCACAACACCTTTTCTACAGATACTCACAGTCGATGACAGTCCATTCTCAATAGACCCAGGAAAGAGATCGATTATCCATCTAAATGGATCCATATCAAACCTTTCACCAACAACCTTAGACAACAGTTTCAAACTCACCGAAACCAGTTACATCACCGCATCAATTGCCAACTCCCCTTGGGCAGTCAAACTGCGAGAAGACATCCGGCTATCGCGTTCGGTTTTCTTTCTGGGCTACAGCATGTATGACCTAGATATTCGCAGACTACTATATGACAGCCCACACTTAAAAAACAAATGCTTCTTTATCGTCGGAAGCTCAGACAACCCACTATTGACGCAGCGCGTATCTCGATATGGAACTCGACATTCTGTCGATACAGTCACGTTTGCAACAGAGGTCGCAAACGTTCGCAGAACCTACTTTCATCCCCTCGTCGAACAGCCGCTAATTTCACTCCGTGAAATTCTGCCTCCAGAAACGCAACGCCCACCAACCGACCAAGAGGTATTTGATCTATTTGAACTGGGACGGATAGAGGACGCTGTCGTTCTCTCAAGCCTTCACTCAACTGAATCCTACTACTTAAGGCGAAATCGAAGCTCGCAGATACTCACACTACTAGCAGAGAACAAGAAAGCCATAGCGATCACCGCACTACTTGGAAACGGAAAGACGCTCATGCTACGGGGTCTAGCATACGAAGCTCTTGAGCAAGGCTACCGCGTATTTGAAGCGCACTCTCAACAAGAAAACGCAGCCAGAGAGTTCGAACGAATCACTCAACTCCCCGGCAAGATCCTCGTCCTCATCGACAATTACCAGAATTGGCTTAGAGAAATCCAAGCAATCGCCGCCGTCAAAAACGATAACGTTCAGCTAGTAGTCGCAGCCCGGCATGCCATTCATGATGTTCTGTTCGAGCGACTGGAAGAGATGATGGGGCTATCAACAATTCCAGAACTCTATATCGATAAGCTAACAGACGCGGAATGCACTTGGTTCGTTAATACACTGGATCGCTACGGATTGTGGCGCTCCAGATCAGGGCAATCAGTCGAAAATAAATTCAAAGCGATATCAGATGAATTTGGTGGAGAGGTGCACGGCATTCTCTTGTCTTTACTTGAGTCCAAAGACATAGGCCGCAGAATCGCATCACTGATTACAGAACTACAGGGATCGCCAAGGTATTTTGAAATCATATCAACTACCTTTATTACAGCACTAATGGGCTTCCCATGCACCATTGACCTACTAGCCGATATTTGGGGCGTCGAAGTCCTATCCAGCTCGCAGTTTAAATCGAACTCATGCGTCGCCCAATTGATTGACTTTTCAACGGAAGAGGCACGAATAAAATCGTCTACAGTTTCAGCGTTTACACTAAGATCAATCCCCGCCAAGGAAATAGTAAACATCCTAATTAGACTCACAACGCATGTATCGAAAGCAGGGCAAGGCGGCGCCTCATATCGAGTATTACTGTCAGAACTTGCTAGATTTGCAAACATTCAACGAATCCTCAAAGATTCGGATCTCAGCGCGGAGTCACTGAGATATTATGAAGCAATAAAAATACTCCCCCAATTCGAACACAACCCTCTATTTTGGCTTCAGTATGCAATCGCAAGTCTCGTTGCAGGAGACCTAAAGCGGGCAAAAATCTATTTTGACGTGGCATATTCACACGCCGAAAGGACAGGCTTCAACACATATCAAATCGACAATCACTTTGCACGATTCCTACTGCAGGAAGTCACAAACAAGGAGAATAATATAGAGGCCGCAATGGAAAAATTCCGCCTCGCCCACAGCATCCTATCGCGGCAAGCGGAGGACGAAAGACGACACTATACATACAAGACCGCCAAGGAATACCGCGTCTTTGTAGACAAATTCGGCTCCCAACTAACCGAAAGCATGTGCAAAGAAATCACTGGAGCATCAAGCTACATACTAGATCGGGTCAATGATCTACCCGATTTCACCAGAGGACATATACGAGTGAAAGAATGTATCGGCGCCATGAAGTATGTCATCGAACGCTGCGAGACGCTTTCCACCAGACGCACAACGCCGCCTCCCACCCCGCCACTTCCAACAAAGAGCGCAAAGCAAGACCCACGCAAGCTTTAGACAACTACTTGGCTCGGCCGGGAAAAGCCCGACAGGAAACCGTCACAGCATTCGACAGATTCGAGATACCGCGCTCCTCTTCAAAGGATCGGCTGCATTAAGGACGAGGCTGAGTAGTTGATATCAAATACCGAGCCATTTCAGCACCTCCTTGTCTACCACTTCGCGAGTGGAGTCTGCTCGAAATGATTCTGATATCAATTGGAATATTACATAAATCAATCAGGCGATCAAATGAAGGATCATAGTTTTCAATTCCACTTTGAAGACCCAAACAATGCCCTCGCCGAAGCCGAAAGGCGAATTCACCTGGCCTATGAGAACAGGGATGCGGAGCTTAACCTGGACGAACTAGGCCTCACCGATATTCCGAATTCAATCCTTAGTCTGAATTCGTTATCGAAACTCAATCTTTCACACAATCGCTTAAGGCAATTGCCCGATTATATTTCGCAACTACCCAACCTTCGGGACCTCGACCTAGGAGACAACCCACTTGAAACAGTTCCTCAGTGGATTGGCGATATGCGCCGACTTCGCCACCTCAGCTTATATGCAAATCGCCTAGCCGAAGTGCCGCCCTCGATCCGACAATTGAAAGAACTGGAAAGCCTCGGCTTAGGAGGGAATAATATCTCAGAGATACCACTATGGCTAGGAAGTTTACGCAAATTAAGAACGCTACTACTCTGGAACAATAGAATATCCACAGTCCCCGACTGCATAGGCGAACTCACAGAACTTGAGATACTATTCCTATACGGAAACCAACTTCGCGAACTGTCGCCAGCGCTAACAAAGCTCACTAACCTAAGGGAGCTATATCTTCATGACAATGATGAGCTCCGAATACCAACGGAAGTGCTTGGCCCCAAATGGAGTGACTCAGAGCACTCAAGTAGATCTCCCGCAAATCCTCAAAATATCTTAGATTATTACTTCAGAACACGCACCGGGAAAAGCCCTCTCAATGAAGCAAAATTGATAATATTGGGACGCGGAGAAGTCGGAAAAACATGCCTGGTGAATCGGCTCGTTTTCGATAAATTCAGAGCCACTTCATTGACGCGAGGGATCGCGATTACACAGTGGCCCATCCTTACTAATGATGGCACGATTCGACTACATGTATGGGATTTCGGCGGCCAAGAAATTCAGCACGCCACACATCAATTTTTTCTAACCGAACGCAGTCTATACCTAGTCGTCTTAAACGGTCGCGCGGGCGCAGAGGATGAAGATGCCGAATATTGGCTCAAATTCGTAAAAACATTTGGCGGCAGTTCGCCGACAATAGTCGTATTAAATAAATCGAAGATTCAGCCCTTCCAAGTAAATCGACGCGCACTGCAGTCAAAGTATCCGTTTATCCGGGCGTTCGTAGAGACAGACTGTCGGCCAAAATTGCGAAACGGCATACCGGACTTAAGACGAGAAATTGAGCAAGCGATTACTGCGATGGATCACGTCCGAGCAGATTTTCCCTTGGGATGGTTCCAAATAAAGGAACGACTCGCCGAGATGAAGGAGCCCTTTATTTCATTTGATGAGTATCGAAAAATTTGCAACGAGCTAGGTGAATCCGACGCGCAAGGCCAAGAGCAGTTAGCTATTTTTCTGAATGCTTTGGGGGTCGCGCTGAATTTCCGCGGAGATCCTCAACTTCGTGAAGAAACAGTCTTGAATCCTCACTGGATCACCGAAGGAGTTTATCACACAATAACAAGCAAGCGTCTCGCAACAAAGAAGGGTGAACTCCGGCTGTCAGATCTCGCCGACATCTTACCCCGGAAAGACTATCCACCTCGAATGCACGGCTTCATCGTCGAGCTGATGAGAAAATTTGAGCTATGTTTTCCGTTCCACGATGACCCCTCGGAGAAACGATACTTAGTCCCAGAACTCCTCGGAAAAGAGGAACCAGCTATCGAGGATTTTTTCCAGCCCAATACCTGCCTAAACTTCAAATACGAATATCGGCTAATGCCAGAGGGCCTGCTCCCCCGATTTATCACGCGCACTCACACTATGAGTGGTCCAGTTGATCGATGGCGCTCCGGCGTAGTGCTTAGATGGGAGGGCTGTAGAGCGCTGGTCAAAGCAGACAGGCAAGAGAGGCAGGTGATTGTTCGCGTAACTGGGGATGTCGACAAACGACGTCGGCTCTTAGCAGTAATCCGGGAAAACTTTGATCGTATACATATAGAGCTTAGGGAGTTTAAGCCAGTGGAATTCGTGGCACTTGAATCTCACCCGGCCGAATGGGTGAATTGTTTAGAGCTTGGCATCCTCGAGCAGCGACTTGTGAAGTTTCTGCCGAAAAGCGTAGGACAGCGCGTCATGTCCGTAGATGTTTCGAAGGTTTTAGATTCTACGGAATTGCCAGGCGTGCGCCAAAAAAGGGGCGAAAACTCCTCAAAAACGCGCCCATTAAAGATCTTCATAAGTTACGCACACGAAGATGAAAAATGGAGGGAAAAGCTTTCACCAAATCTAGATCTCTTACAAAGAGAGGGATTAGTAGAGATATGGTGTGACCTACAAATAAAGGCAGGTGAGCACTGGGATGAGGTAATTAAACGAAAGCTCGAAGAAGCCGAACTCTACATTTTCCTTATGAGCACGGACTTATTAGTATCAGACTATGTCCAGAAAACTGAGCTGCCTATAGCCAAAAAACGGCACGAGAAAAATAGAGCCCGTTTGGTGCCCGTAATAGTTCGTAGGTGTAGTTGGACAAATTGCTTGGGCGAAATCCAAGGGCTTCCTACCGCTGGAAAACCTATAAAGGAATGGATCGATAAAGATCAGGCTTTTCACTCCGTGGAAATGGGACTCAGAAAAACAATTGCTGACGTAAGATCTATGCTATGGGAGGAATAGTTTCGACAAGAATGAAGCCCCAAAGGGGTCATGGGGTAAGGGCCTGTTGCCCAAATCGTGCCGTAGTTGAACATCCGTGACTCAGGCTCGTCTGACATCGTCAAGATGATGGGCCAACACGAAGGACAAAAGGAGTTGTTCAGCTATGGAGTGGATCTCGACCGACGGGTGCGAGCGGATCACCCG
>CANGHW010000180.1 GCA_947453695.1 Opitutia bacterium | reverse complement strand
GAGGAACGAACGAAGCGCCGCCGCGAATGTAAGGCCGACCAGCGGATTGACCGGCACCTGCATGATGCCCTCGATTTCATACTCCACAGGGTCTTCAGCCGTGAGGAGCTTCAGGTCTGCAGTGTTAATAATGCGCAGCGCGCTGTAGAGCGTCGTGGTCTTACCAGATCCGGTCGGGCCCGTGACGACGAAAATACCATTGGGCCGCCGCACGATATCCTGAATACCGTTGAACACATCCGACGGCATACCGAGCTGCGAGATGTCGAGTTGCACCGCCGATTGGTCGAGCACGCGCAGCACCACGCTCTCACCAAATTGGGTAGGCAGGGTCGAAACGCGCAAGTCAACCGCGCGACCGCCAATGTTGATCTTGATGCGTCCGTCCTGCGGGATGCGGCGCTCGGCAATGTTCAGCGAAGCCAGGACCTTGATGCGCGAGAGAATGGGCAGAGACAGCTGCTTCGGCGGAGGCGCCATCTCGTAGAGCGCTCCGTCGATACGGTAGCGGATCTTGAATTCGTGCTCAAAGGGCTCGAAGTGAATGTCACTCGCCTTGTCGCGAATCGCCTGACCAATGACCAGGTTAACGAACCGGATGATCGGGGTCTGCTCCGCCATCGACTCGATGTCACGGTCCGACAGATTGGTCGACTCGGTGGCCAGTTTTCCGGTGCTGATCTCCTGCAGCAAGTCATCGATACTCGCCTCATCCTCACCGTAGTGCTGCTTGATCTGCACATCGATCTTGTCGGGATCGGCGAAGAACAAACGAACATTGCGACCAAGGGCAAAAGTCAGGTCGTCGATGGCCTGAGTGTTAAACGGATCGCTAACCAGCAAGTCGATGTTCTGCGCATCGGCATTGAGTGGCATCACACCGTAATCGCGCGCTAGCTTGCCCGTGAGCGCCGCGATGGCTTCACCGGGGAACTGCACGGGAAGCTCGGAGAGATAGTCGTAGCCCAAATGTTCGGCGATGCGATGCAGCAGCGCCGGTTTGTCGAGGATACCAAGGTCAACCACGACATCGGCGAGTGGTTTGCCGGTCGCCTTGTGCTCCTCATTGAGCTCATCGAGCTGGTTGGGATCAACGAGACGTTGCTCCTTGAGAAACTCGTAGATGGCGGGGCTGTGGCTGGGGAACATTAGGTGTTCGGACGAACGATTTCGCGGCGGATTACATCTCTCGCAGCTTCAGACCCATTTTCAGGAAGTTTTCGCGCATGACATTGGGGTCTTGCGCCTTCTCCAAGGCCTCGTCGGGGGTAACGAGTTCGCGGTTCACCAGGCTCATAAGATGGGTGTCCATGGTGATCATACCCAGCTGGGCGCCGGTCTGAATATCGGACGAAATGCGGAAGGTTTTGTTTTCTCGTATCAGCGAGCCAATCGACGTCGTATTGACCATGATCTCATAGCCAGCGATGCGGCCGCCACCGATCTTCTTACACAGCACTTGGGAAATAACCGCCACGAGCGACGAAGCGAGCTGCGTGCGGATCATGTCCTTCATGTTGGCGGGAAACGCATCGACAATGCGGTCCACCGTCTTGGCCGCGCTGTTAGTGTGTAGCGTGCCGAAGACCAAGTGACCTGTTTCCGCGGCGCTGATCGCGGCTTCGATCGTCTCCAAGTCGCGCATTTCACCAACGAGAATCACATCTGGATCTTGGCGGAGCGCACGGCGGATGGCTTCGGAAAAGCTGGGCACATCAACGTGCACCTCGCGCTGCATGACGATGCAGCGCTTGTGGCTATGGTAATACTCGATCGGATCTTCGATGGTGATGATGTGTCCATCGCGCGTCTCATTGATGTAGTTCACCATCGAGGCCAGCGTGGTCGACTTGCCCGAACCCGTCGGGCCGGTCACTAGAATCAAACCGCGGGGACGATAGAGCAGTTCGCGAATCTTATCCGGCAGTCCAATGTCACGCAGACCGAACATCCGATACGGAATCTGCCGAAGGACCATGCCGTAGTTCGACTTCGACTTCATCACCGACACGCGGAAACGCGCCTTTTCGCCAAACGCGAAACCAAAGTCGGCGCCACCGTTGAGCTTTACGTGGCTGATATGAGCATCGGGCGTGATCGACTGCATCAGCTTCTCGGTGTCCGCCGGAGTCAGGGCCGGACCATCGATCGGAGTCATGCTACCACTGAGACGGAGCGTCGGCGGCTGTCCGACCTGCAAGTGAAGGTCGGAGGCACCTTGATCCACCATCAGGTCCAGCAGATCGTTCATGTCGTAGCTCATGGGGTAAAACAGGGGTTAGAGTTTAACTGACGTCACCAACCGTAATCGAGACGACCTCTTCAATCGTGGTCAAACCGGCGGTCACCTTACGGGTGCCATCTTCGCGCATGGTGCGCATGCCGACGGAGCGGGCTTTATCGCGCAGTTTTGCCGATCCGGCCCCTTCGTAGATCATCTTCTGAATTTCCTCATTGATGACGAAGATCTCGAAGATACCCATGCGCCCACGATAGCCCGTCGCGTTACAGTTCGCGCACCCTTCGCCCTTCGCAAACGTCGCGGTCGAGGCTTGCGCGGGATTAATATTGAGCGAGCGCAACTCCTGTGGAGTCGGCGTCATTGGCTTTTTGCACTTGGAGCAGATCTTGCGCACGAGGCGCTGGGCCATGGCGCAGCGTAACGACGTGGAAACCAGGAAAGGCTTCACGCCGATATCGATGAGACGGGTAATGGCACCAGGCGCATCGTTGGTGTGCAGGGTCGAGAAAACCATATGACCCGTAAGCGAGGCGTTGATCGCAATCTCCGCCGTCTCCAAGTCACGGATTTCACCCACCATGACGATATTGGGCGCCTGCCGGAGCATCGCGCGTAGCGCGGAAGCGAACGTCATTCCCACATCGTGTCGCACCGGCACCTGGTTGATACCGTTCAGCTGATACTCGACCGGGTCTTCGACCGTGATGATCTTCCGGTCGGGTTTATTAATAAAGTGCAGACAGCCGTAGAGCGTCGTCGTCTTACCCGAGCCAGTCGGTCCAGTGACCAACAGAATTCCATCAGGGAGGGAAATGAGGCGCTCGAAGGTCGCGGCATCGTCGGCAAAGAAGCCAAGTTCGGGCAGACCGAGGGTAAGGCCCTCTTTGTCGAGAATACGCATCACGATACTCTCGCCGTGGGCCGTCGGCAGGGAGGAGACGCGGAGATCGAGTTGTTTGCCGCCGACCGAAATCTGAATACGCCCGTCTTGCGGAATGCGTTTCTCCGCGATCGAGATATTCGCCATAATCTTCAGGCGGGAAATGATGGAAAGCTGCAGACGCTTCGGCGGATTCTCCACTTCGAGCAAAACACCGTCGATGCGGTAGCGAACGCGGAAACGTTTCTCCAGGGGCTCCAAATGAATGTCCGATGCGCGACGCTGGATCGCCTCAAACATGATTTGGTGCACGAGCTTGATGATCGGACCATCAGCCTCGGTATTACTGGCATCGGCGACCGAACTTGCCTCCGTGGTTACCGCCGCAGCGTCCCCGCCACCGCCTGTCACCGAAAGATCGTTGAGTAGGTCGTCGATGGAATTGGCGTCCTTGCCGTAAAACCGATTGATCGCATCGGAAATATCCTCGGCGGTCGCAACCAGGGGCTCGATCGTAAGCTTCACGATGTGCGCCAAAGCATCGATGCCGTCCGTGTCGAGCGGGTCGGCGATAGCGATCTTCAATTTATTTCCCTCCCGATGGAGGGGCACTAAACGATAGCGGGCGGCCACCGCCCGCGGAATGAGCTCCAAGGTATCGCCGGTGATGCGGATGTTTGTCATGTCCGGCGCCATCGCCATGCCAAACTCACTGGCCAACATTTCTGCAACACTGCGCGCTCCCAAGGCGCCCTGCTGCACGAGTAAGTCGAGCACGCGTGGCGCCGAGGTCGCAGGATCGGAGTGGCCGGCGATGATCGCGCGCGCCGCGTCGACTTGCATCGCATTGATGAGTCGACGCTCCACCGCCAATTGAATGACGAAATCGTCCGCGGAAGTAGGCGAGGAAGGGGCGGGGTTGGCTGGGGTCATCGCACGGAGAGGAACTATTGGCGGGCCAAACTGAGCAGAAACTCGGCGTTGGATTTCGTCTTCTTCAGCCGGGTGATCAGCATCTCCATCGACTCAATCGGGCCAAGTCCCTGCATCGCGCGGCGCAGGCCGTAGATTCTCTGCAGCTCCTCTGGATGGTAGATAAGCTCCTCTTTGCGAGTGCCAGACCGATCGATATTGATGGCCGGGAAGATGCGGCGCTCAACGAGTCCGCGATCAAGGTGAAGCTCACTATTGCCCGTGCCTTTGAACTCCTCGAAGATTATCTCGTCCATGCGCGACCCAGTGTCGATGAGGGCGCTCGCAATGATCGTCAGGCTGCCGCCGCCCTCGATGTTACGCGCGGAACCAAAGAAACGTTTGGGCTTCTGCAGTGCATTGGATTCGAGACCGCCGGACATGGTCTTACCGCCATTTCCACTCAGCGCGTTATAGGCGCGTGCGAGACGCGTGATGGAGTCGAGCAAGATCACGACGTGCTCGCCTTGCTCCACGCGACGCCGGCAGATCTCAATGACCATCTCGGCGCAGTGAATGTGACTCTCTGGTGTCTCATCGAATGTCGACGAAACGACCTCTCCCTTCGTGTGGCGCTTGAAGTCCGTAACCTCCTCCGGGCGCTCATCGATCAGCAGAAGAATGAGTTTTACCTCGGGGCTGTTGGCCGAAATCGAGTTGGCGATGTTTTGCAGGAGCACCGTCTTACCTGTGCGCGGTGGGGCCACAATTAGGCCACGCTGGCCAAAGCCGATGGGGGTGAGAATATCCACGGCCCGCATCGAAACGTCCTTGGGATGAATTTCTTCCGACTCGAGCAAGATCCGCTTGAGCGGATAATAGGGCACGAGCTCCTCGAAGGGCGTCACATTAGCAATCACTTCGGGTGCCCCTCCCATCACCGAATCGACGCGCACCACGGAGGGACAGCGTTCGCCAGTTTGAGGAGCCTGGACCGTGACCTCGACTTTGTGGCCTCGCTTCAAGCCGTAGCGCTTGACGAGACTCTCGGGCAAATAGGCATCCTCGGGGTAGAGTCGGTAGTTGACGTGTTGATGAACGACAAACGCACCTCGGTCTGTGACGTCGATGTAACCGCTGTCGCGAATCACCCGCTTGCTCTCCGCCGCAGTCGCAAAAATCTGGCTGAGCAACAGGCGCCGATGCGGCGCGCCCTCTACTGCCACGCCATAGCGGCGGGCAAACGCGGTGAGCTCGCCCAAGGTCAGCGCATAAAGCTCATTGAGGCGCAAAGGCTCGCCCGCATCAGCCGACAAAGAGGTCGCAAGTGCATCGAGTGCGGCGAGATCATTGAACCGCGAGGGATTCGGTAAGTCGCCAAACACGGGGGTCGTGCTCGGCGGTGGCGGTTGAGGCGGATGTTGCTCGCGACCACCATGGCCGCCGCCTCCACCTCCGCCCTGCTGCCCGCCCCCACCCGGTTGCCATCCGCCTCCGCCACCACCGCCGTGGCGACCGCGTTTGCGTTTGCCATGCTTCCAGAACTCACGGCCACCACCGCCACCGCGGTCCTGCCATTCGCCCCGGCCACCACCGCCGTGGGCCTGAGAGAACCCCTGCCCGGTGCCACCTTGGCCACCCGCTTGCGTGGGTTGCTGTGCAGAAGGGGCTTCGCTGACGAACCCGGGAGCCTCCGAGGCGGGTGAAGAGGGGGTGAAGTCCGGTCGATCGTCCTGCCTAGAATCCGAAGCGGAGCGATCACTCTGCGGCGGAGTCCGCTCTTCGCTCCGGGGAGTGGGCTGGAAGTGAGCAGGCTCGGGCGCGGGCGCTGGGGCGGGACGCTCCTCGCGAGCTGGCGAGGGAGCCGGGGCAGAGGGAGCAGGCTCAAACGTAAATTCGGGAGTAGCGCCCCGTTGAACCGGAGCTGATTCCGATCTTTCGGCGCGTTGCGGCTTTTCCGCCCGTTCCACCTTGTCCGCGCGGTCGGCCTTTTCGACCTTCTCGGCTTTTTCAGCCTTCGGAGCTTTGGGCGTTTTTTCAGCCTTTTCTGCTTTCGGCTTGCGGGCGCGAGGAGCGGCTGAGCGGCGCGATTTCTTGGTTTCGCCAGCAGGGCTGGCCGACGGCGAATCGTCGTCAGATTTGGGAGGGAGGGCCATGTAAGGGTTTCAGGAGGGAGTCGGTGGGCGCCCGAGCGTCAGACGCATAGCGCCAAAGGAGGTTTCAAGTGTGCGAAATCAGCGCCTTAGCCAAGCGATCTACCTCAGCCTGAAGAAATTCGGGAGAGCCCGAGTTCCAGATGACGAAATCGGACTGCGCGATTTTCTGCACGAGCGGCAGTTGCTTGGCGAGTCGCTGCCCGGCGAGCCCACGCGAGATGCCGCGCTGCTCCAGTCGGGCCAGTTGCTGATGAGGAGAACACGCGACGCATACGGTGAAATCAAACCAATTTTCCAAACCTTTCTCAAAGAGCAGAGGAACCTCGACGATCCACCGAGCATGCGGTTCGCGAGCGAAATACTCGCGCCAGAGCGCAAACACTCGTGGATGCGTCAACTCCTCCAACCATTTCAGCTCTCCTTCCTGGCCAAACACCACCCGCGCCAACTCCTTTCGATCGATCAATCCACCTGCCGCTCGAACACTAGGCCCATATCGCTGACAGAGCGTCTCGATCACATCCGGCGCGGTCAAAACCCGCTCGTGCACCAACGCATCCGCGTCCAAACGGCGAAATCCATACCGCTCGAGGAGTCGACCGACGGTAGATTTACCGCATCCCATGCCCCCCGTGATTCCCGAGATCATCATGGTGTGAATACCCTAGAATTGAACTTGCTCCAACTTTCGGCAAATTCTTAATCGCCGCACGTTCGCCGGATATGGTTCGGTGCGACGCATCCAACTACTTAAACGCGCCGCACTAATTATGTTGCCCAGCATTGATACAAAAGACGCATCAGCCGTCGCAGCTTTTGTCGAAAAGAAATTCGCTGAAATGTATCCCGAGGCGAGTCTCGCGTGGTTGACCACAATTTTTCGGGACATCGAAACGCTCTTTTCCGGCCGGCATCCCGACTATGCCGCCGTGGACCTCCGCTACCACGACCTTGAACATACACTCCAAGCCACAGTTTGCATGGTGCTGTTGCTTGAAGGACGCCACGCCGCCGGAGTCGAACCGCGTTTGAATGCGCGCCAATTTGAACTCGGTCTGTCGGCCGTGTTACTCCACGACTCCGGTTATCTTAAGCTACGCTCCGATAACGTGGGCACCGGGGCCAAGTATACCTTTTGCCACGTATTGCGAAGCTGTGCGTTTGCCGCCTCCTATCTACCCACGCTCGGAGCCAATGATCACGAGGTAGAAGCTGTCCTCGGAGCCATTAACTGCACCGGCCCAGCCAAGGAGATTAGCCGCCTGCATTTCCGCGAGCCCTACGAGCGAATTGTTGGCTGCGCCCTCGCTACCGCCGATTATCTCGGGCAGATGGCTGCCGCTGACTACCCGGATGAGCTCGAAATCCTCTTTCACGAGTTCAAAGAGTCCGACGACTTCATCCACCTGCCCGCGTCGCGTCGCGCCTTTAAGTCCATCGAGGAGGTCGCCGAACGCACCCCGATGTTTTGGAAAAAATTCGTCCAGCCCAAGCTGGAGAGCGATTTCATGGCGGTCTATCGCTTCCTATCCAGCCCTTATCCGCACGGTCCCAATGCCTATTTGGAGGCGATCGAAAAGAATATCTCCCTGATCAAACGACGGAATGACGCGCGCGTGGCGCGTAAATCAAAAAAGTCGGGAAATAAAAAGTAGACTCGCCCCGCGCCTGCCGGCCGCCACATTCGCGCGCCATGCTCGCGACGATTACCTCCGCCGCCCTCCAAGGCATTGACGCCGAAACGGTTCATGTCGAGGTCAACGCTGGCGAAGCCGGTGAACCAAGGTGGTATCTTGTCGGATTGGCAGACACCGCCGTAAAGGAATCGAGCGATCGCGTCTTTACCGCGCTCAATAACAGCGGTTTTCGACCGCCGCGCACGCGCACGACGATCAACCTCGCACCGGGAAATCTACGCAAAGAAGGCCCTTTTTATGATTTGCCCATCGCCCTCGGTATCCTCGCCGCGACGGGCCAGTTGAAGTGTGATCACTTGGGCTCGTGGTTGATCGCGGGTGAACTAAGCCTGTCGGGCGGCACCCGGCCCGTTCGCGGCGCACTTGCCATGGCGCAGCTGGCCAAAACGCTCGGCAAACGCGGCCTGCTATTACCATCCGTTTCAGCCGAAGAGGCCGCTCTGGTCGAGGGAGTTGAAGTATATGCCGTTGATTCCCTCGATCGCGCAGTGCGCTTCTTGAGCGGTGAAAAACCGCTGGCGCCGCTCGATTCGGCCCAAAACCGTCTTCGAGCCGGGACAACGACCCCCGAAGGTTTGGCGGATTTCTCCGAAATCAAGGGTCAGCATGCACTGCGGCGAGCGGTCGAGGTCGCTGTCGCAGGTTCGCATAATCTTCTAATGCTTGGGCCGCCAGGCTCAGGTAAATCCATGGTCGCGAAACGAATTCCGACCATCATGCCGTCGCCGACCTTGGACGAGCACCTGGAAATTCTCGGCATTCACTCTGCAGCGGGCCGCACGATCAGCGGCGAGATGAACTGGGGAGCTCGCCCCTTCCGTTCCCCGCACCATACCGTGTCCGATGTTGCGCTGCTGGGAGGCGGCACCATCCCCGGCCCCGGGGAAATATCTCTCGCCCATCATGGCGTCCTCTTCTTGGACGAGTTACCTGAATTCAAACGCTCGGCGCTGGAGGTCCTTCGCCAGCCACTGGAAGACGGAGATGTGACGATTTCGCGCAGCGCCGGAAAAGTCACCCTACCCTGTGCGTTCATGCTTGTGGCCGCCATGAATCCCTGTCCTTGCGGCTATTTGGGCGATACCAAGCATGAGTGCCGCTGCACTCCTACGCAAGTGCAGCGCTATCGCGCACGTATCAGCGGACCGCTCCTCGACCGCATTGATATCCATATTGAGGCGCCTGCACTGTCGATTAACGAATTAAGGTCGGAAAAGCCCGGTGAGCCCTCTGTAGCACTCCGTGATCGCATCCAAGCCACTCGTATGCGGCAGCAAGCCCGCTTCCAAGGCTCCAAGACCTCGGTCAACGCACGCATGACCCACGCGCAAATCCGCAAACACTGTGCGATCGAACCCGCACTCGGAGACCTACTGCAACAGGCAATGGAGCAGCTCCATCTTTCGGCCCGAGCCTATGACCGCATTCTCAAAGTAGCCCGCACGATCTCCGATCTTGCCAGCAGCCCTCACATCGAAGCGCCCCATCTCCTCGAAGCGATCCAATACCGAAGTCTCGACCGAACCGTCTTTTACTAGAACTGCGGTGACCGGAGAGGTCACTCTGGAGATGTCATCGAGCGAACGCTCGGCCCGATTTTGAGCATCCATGGGGAGTTATGCGGCCGCCACCTCACGGCAAAGAGATTTCGCATGCCCTCAATAGGCGCCGGAGCGCTCGAGCAGAGCTTAGTTCAACCATCGAATTGAATTCTGGGCCGGTGAAACAGCCAAATTACCGATTTGAAACCCACTCGATGAATGGAGTCCGCTCAAGTATCCCCTATTCTGGTCGCTAACTGCATCCGGCACCGCCTAGTGTCGTGGAGGAGACTGTCATAGGTGCCGCAATTTCACCCGCGTTAGAGCCCCCGCTGCGAAGACTCTTGACGTGTTGCTTCGAAGCATGACTCTCTCAACTCCCGATTTTCGCCCTCATCGTCTATCGGTTAGGACAGGAGATTCTCAATCTTCAAAGCGGGGTTCGATTCCCCGTGGGGGCACCATTTATCGCTATTTCCGGACCAAAGACATCAGGCTGATGTCGAGTCCGCCTCCGGGGCCCGACCCAAGATCGGCCTGATTTGGTGGGGCTGAGTCGACTACGACAGTCAAATACGATCGGACGATACACATCGCTGGGCGCAACTAGGTTCAATGAACTTCAGTGGACCGGCTTAAACTCCATACCCCAACGAGGTGGCTTGGACATGCCTCAGCAAGTCTTGAGGAAATAAGCGCGGAAAATCCTCAAAGTCGCACTGATCGATCTAGGTTACTGCAGTAACGATCGCTGCCATTTCACACCACCAAAGCTCCAAAAGCAAAACTGGCGGAG
>CANGHW010000179.1 GCA_947453695.1 Opitutia bacterium | reverse complement strand
TTGGGTCGAAGTGTAATCTCGACTGCAGCTACTGCTTCTACCTCGAGAAGGAGCGACTTTACGGAGAACCAGGCAACATGCGGATGAAGCCCAACGTGCTCGAGACATACGTTCGCGACTACATCGCGGCTCAACCTGGACCGAACGTGAGCTTCGCCTGGCAGGGCGGTGAACCCACATTGCTTGGCGTGGATTTTTTCCGGGACGCTATGGCGCTTCAATCGCGCTACGCTCAGGGCAAGAAAATCGAAAACGCTTTTCAGACCAATGGTATCCTGCTGGACGATTCGTGGGGCGAGTTTTTGGCTAAACACAAGTTCCTTGTCGGCTTGAGCATCGATGGCCCGGCGCAACTGCACGATGCCTATCGCGTCGACAAGGGTGGCAAGGCGACTTTTGACCGAGTGTTGGCGGGCCTGCAGATACTGAAAAAACACGGCGTGGAATTCAACACTCTCACCACCGTCCACCGGAAGAACTCGGTGCAACCGGTCCAAGTATATCAATTCCTCCGCGAGATTGGATCTGGCTACATCCAGTTCATACCCATCGTGGAGCGCAGCGCCGCAAATCCGAAAGAGGGAGAGTTGTGGCTCGCGTCACCGCCGGACAACGCCGATCCCGAAACGCTGGACACGCAGGTGACCCCATGGAGCGTGCGACCCTTGGAATATGGCAACTTCCTCTGTCGCGTTTTTGACGAGTGGGTGCAGCGCGATGTCGGAAAAGTTTTCGTTCAGCATTTCGACGCGGCACTCGCGAATTGGACCGGAAACCCGGCCGGCATCTGCGTATTTTCTGAGAATTGCGGACGCAACCTCGCCATCGAGCACAACGGTGACATCTACAGCTGCGACCACTACGTCTATCCGCGCTACCACCTTGGCAACCTGCTCAACACGTCGCTTGCCGCGATGGTCGATTCCCCGCAACAACGCGCGTTTGGTCAGGGCAAGTCGGCCACGTTGCCGCGCTACTGCCGCGAGTGCCCCGTGAAATTCGCGTGCCACGGCGAGTGCCCCAAACATCGATTCCTCCGCGCACCGGGAGGCGAGACCGGCCTCAATTACCTCTGCGCAGGCTACAAGAAGTTCTTCACGCACATCGATTCGCCGATGCGCACAATGTCGGCGCTGCTATCGATGCGCCAAGCCCCCTCGGGAATCATGCAGATGCCGCGAGCCCAATGGATGCCAAAAAAACTTAGGAGTTAGCGTAAACCGCGCCCACTTATTTACCCCTAGATTTCGCACGTTAGGCTTCTTCTCGACGGCGCATTCTAAATCGAAGAAAATCACAACGTCCGCTTTCGAATGCGGCTGACCGGTAAGTTGCAGCATGCGTGTCCCTAAGAGGACCGTTTTATCAACGCGTCTTCGGAAGACGGATATACTGAGTAGGGGTTTGATCCTGAAAAGGCCCCCGTTTTTGGCCCAGCAGATCCCAGTTCCCTGGGGTCGATCAAAAGCCCGCATGAGGGAGCACAGGTTGGCCCCCTCGATTGGACGCACACGCTGTCCCAGCCGGCCACCTTGTCGATAAATCGAAACGAGCCGGTTCGGGGTTCCCTCGGGCCGGCTCTGTTTCGTTTGGGAAGTCGCAGTGCCATCGCTTGCCGGGGATGCCCTTGCTCCGTGGACTTACGATTTGTGAATCATGAAATGTCCTAACTCCGCCATGAATCATCAGCCGTCCCGATGAGACATCTCTTGGTAAAATCGACCATCCGCGACCTCGTCTCCCGTCCGCCCACCCTCCGTGGGTAACGGATTTCCCGCGCGCGATTACACGGGAATCCCATTTTTTTGCAGATTCCCCGCTTGTCTGAGCGCAGGGGTGTCCGTGCACTTTGCGCTATGAATGCACCAACGCTGCTTCGCCACGCCCACGCGTGCCTCGCCGCGCTCCTGCTTTCCGTCGTTTTCCTCACTTCGCCCGCCCGCGCCGCCGACCTCGGCGCCAACCCGTCCGTCGGCACCGGCTCGCTCACTCTCGGCGCGGCCGATACCTTCACCGGCACGCTTTCCGTCGGCACCACCGGCCAATCCGGGGGCACGGTCACGCTCGGCGCCGACTACACCACGGCCAACGCCCTCATTTTCGCCGGCATCAACTCGTTTCTGACCTACAGCGGCACCGCCCGCACGCTCACCCTGCTCGCCAACGCCTCCTTCACCCGCACCGGCGCCGGCTACACCTCGGTCTACGATCACCTCGCCAATCAGGGCACCCTCACCGTCTCCGGTGGCGGCACCCTGTTCGCCAACGGCAACCTCACCAACACCGCCTCCGGCGACGTCACCGTCACCTCGGCCGGTAGCATCCTCGCCCTCACCGGCCTCGCCAATGCCGGCACCCTCAGCGCCACGAATAATGGCGCAATCCAACTCACCGGCACCGTGTCCACCTCCAATCTGGGCACGATCACCTTGGCCTCTGGCGGCAGCATCGAGCTCACCAGCTCCGGCATCATCAACAACACCGGCTCCACCCTCACCGCTCCCACCGGCGGCACCTACCTATTCCGGGGCACCATCACCGGCGGCACCGTCAACGCCTCCGCGGTTACTTTTTCTTCCGGCATCCTCGACGGTGCCACGCTCGCCGGCAATGCCTCCCTCGGCAACGCCACCCTCACCCTGAAAAACGGCGCGTCGTTTACCGACACCCTGACGGTCGGCCTCGCCGGGCAGTCGGGTGGCACCCTCACGCTGGGCAATTCCACCACCACCCTCGCGGGCAGCGCGCTCGTCCTCCAGGGCATCAATTCTTTCCTGTCCTACACCGGCACCGTCCCCACGCTCACCATCACCGGCAATTCCACCGTCACCCGCGCCGGCGCTGGCTACACCTCCGCCTACCCGCACCTCCTCAATCAGGGCACCCTGACGGTCTCCGGCGGCGGCACGCTCTACGCCAACGGCACCTTCACCAACGCCGCTGCCGCCAACGTTCTCATCACCGGAGCCAGCAGCACGCTCGTCCTCAGCAGCCTCGCCAACAGCGGCACCGTCTCCGCCGAATCCTCCGGCCTCGTCCAGCTGAACGGCTCGTTCACGACCGCCGGCCTCGGCAAGATCACTCTCGCCACCGGCGGCGCCGTCGAACTCACCAGCTCCGGCGTCCTCGACAACACCGGCGCCACGCTCACTGCTCCGACCGGCGGCACCTACGGGTTCAAGGGCACGATCCGCAACGGCACCGTCAACGCCTCCGCCCTCACGCACTCGTCCGGCACGCTCGATGGGGCCACGCTCACTGGCAACTCCTCCGTCGGCAACGCCACCCTCACCTTGAAAAACGGCGCCGCCTTCGCCGACACCCTGACCGTGGGCACCACCGGCCAAGCCGGCGGCTCACTTTATCTCGGTTCCTCGATCACCACGCTGTCCGGCAGCGCGCTCGTCCTCAACGGCACCAATTCCTTCCTCTCTTACACCGGCGCCATCCCCACGCTCACCATCGCCGCCAATTCCACCGTCACCCGCGCCGGCGCCGGCTACACTTCCGACTACGCCAACCTCCTCAACCAGGGCACGCTGGCCGTCAACGGGGGCGGCACGTTTTACATCAATGCCAACGTCACCAACCAGAGCGCCGTCACCGTCTCCGGCAATTCGACGTTTTCCCAGTCCGCCTCGAACTACACGTTTTCCAATGCGGCCGGCGCCACCGCCACCGTCGGCGATGTCGGCAGTGTCCTCGCCGTCGCGGGACTCGCCAACGCCGGCACTTTGTCGGCCGACACCGGCGGCCTCCTCCAGCTCAACGGCAACCTGACCACCGCCGGCCTCGGCACCATCACCCTCGCCAACGGCGGCGCGGCTGAGCTCGCCGGCACGCTCACCAATACCAGCGCCACGCTCAACGCCCCGACCGGCGGCAGCTACCTTTTCAAGGGCACGATCATCGGTGGCACCGTCGCCGCCAACGCCCTCACCCAGTCGTCCGGCACGCTCGACGGCGCCCTGATCGCCGGCAACGCCTCCGTCGGCACCGCCACCCTCACGTTGAAAAACAACGGCGGCGCCACCGGCACGTTGAGCGTCGGCACCGCCGGCCAGAGCGGCGGCACCCTCTCCCTCGCGAACAGCCTCGCCACGCCGGCCAACAGCGCCCTCGTGCTCACCGGCACAAATTCCTTCCTCACCTACACCGGTGCGGTTCCCACGCTCACTCTCGCTGGCAATGCGTCCCTCACCCGCGCCGGCGTCGGCGGCTACACGTCGGTTTATCCCAACGTCGTCAATCAGGGCACCCTCGCCGTCACGGGCGGCACGCTCTTCGTCAACGGCAACGTCGCCAACCAGAGCACGGTCACCGTCTCCGGCAACGCCTCGTTCGCCCAGACTTCCTCCGGTGTGTTCACCAACGCTCCCGGCGCCACCGCCTCCGTTTCGGGCGCGGGCAATACCCTCGCCGTGCGTTCCCTCGACAACCGCGGCACGCTCAGCGCCGACACCTCCGGCGTCCTCCAACTCTACGGCAATCTCACCACCGGCGGTCTCGGCACGATCTCGCTCGCGAGCGGCGGCACCGTCGAGGTCCTCGGCACGCTCGACAATTCGGCCGCCAATCTCCTCGCCCCCTCCGGCGGCAGCTACCAACTCAAGGGCACGATCACCGGCGGCACGATCGACCCCGCCGCCCTCACCCCGATCTCGGGCACGCTCGATGGCGCCATCGTCAACGGCGACCTCGCCATCGGCGCCGCCCGCTCGCTGACGCTCCAGAACAACGCCGCCTACACCGGCACCGCCACCGTCGGCACCGCCGGCCAGAGCGGCGGCTCACTCCTGCTCGGTTCCAATTTCACCCCGCTCCCCCTCTCCACGCTCACGCTCACCGGCACCAACAGTTTCCTCTCCTACTCGGGCGCCCTGCGCACCCTCACCCTGCCCGCCACCGCCACCCTGCTCCGCACCGGCGCCGGCGGATACACCTCGGTTTTCCCCCACCTCATCAACCAAGGCACGGTCTCCATCGCCAGCGGCACGCTCTACACGTCCGGCTCCGTCACCAACCAAACCGGCTCATCCTTCGCCATCAGCAGCGGCGCCGCGGTCAATCACTCGGGCCCGTCGTTTCTCCAGACGGGTGGCCGACTCACCGTCGACGGCACGCTGAGCCCGGGCGCCTCCGGCGTCACCTTGCAGGGCGGCACGCTCGAGGGCGCGGGCACGATCTCGGGCAATGTCCGCCTCGATGGCGCCTCCGTCGCGCCGGGCACCAACGGTCTCGGGACCCTCACGTTCAGCGGCGGCACGCTCGCCGTCCTCAGCGCCTCGGCCTTCACCTTTGATTTCGCCGGCGCCAGCTCGGACCGCCTCGTCTTCCAGAATCCACCCGCCGTCGTCGATCTCGGCGCCGGCCTCGTCTCGCTCAGTCTCAACTTCCTCGCCGCCCCCACCGTCAACACGACCTACAACCTCGTCCAGATCACCACCGGCGGCAGCGGTATCACGGGCACGTTTGCCGGCCTGCCCACCTCCGGCACGACGTTCCAGTCGAGCTACGCCGGCACGTCCTATTTCTTTACGGTCAACTACACGCCGAATCTCGTCGCCCTCACGGTGACGCCCGTGCCCGAGCCGTCCACCGTGGCGCTCCTCGCCGCCGGGCTCGGTCTGCTCGGCGTGCACCATTTCCGTCGCCGGCGCTGAAGCCGCCGCGGAGAAACTGCCGGCCCGCGGCGACGTCTCCTGCGGGAGCCGCACTACCGGCCTCTTTCCATGTCTTTGCTCCGCCCGCTCATCTCCGCCTTCGTTTTTGCCCTGCTCGCCACCGTCGGCCACGCCACGTGGACCGCGCCCGACGCCGCGCAACTCGCCCGTCTCGAGCGCGCCCTCGCGCCCTTTCACGCCCAATGGGATCCCGCCGAGCAAATGCCCCGGCGCCCGTTTTCCTCTCCCGGCTATCACACGACGCTCAAGGGCGGCTTCGTCCACGCCACCCGGGATGCTTTCTCCTACGCCGTCGGCCTGCTCGACACCGGTAAACCCGAGCACCTCGAACGCGCCTGTGCCATCCTCCGCCGAGTGATCGCGCTGCAGGACGCCGATCCCGCCAGCAAAACCCATGGCATCTGGTCGTGGTTCCTGGAGGAGCCGCTCGCGCAGATGAGTCCGCCCGATTTCAACTGGGCCGATTTTAACGGCGTCAATTTGCTCCAGGTCGCCCGCGATCACCGCGCCCGCCTGCCCGCCGATCTCGCCGCCGCCGTCGACGCCTCGATCCTCCGCGCCTGCGCGGCCATCAAGAAGCGCAACGTCGGCCCCAGCTACACCAACATCGCGATCATGGGCACTTACGTGACCCTAGTCGCCGGCGAACTCCTCGCCAACGACGAATACCGCACCTACGGACTCGAGCGCCTCGCCCGATTTCACGCCTACACCCGGGACAACGGCACCTTCGAGGAATACAACAGCCCCACCTATACGATCATCGCCCTGCTCGAGCTCTCGCGGCTCAAAGCCCATGTGCGCGACGCCACCGCGCAACCGCTGATCGACGAACTCCTCCGCCACGCCTGGCAGGAGATTGCCACCCACTTCCATGCGCCCACCCGCCAGTGGGCGGGCCCCAATAGCCGCGCCTACCGCTCGCTCAACTCCGAGAGCACCCTCGCACTCATCCAGCGCGCCACCGCGGGTCGCGTCGATTTCGGCCTCGATTTGCCTGACCGCGAAGAACTCCGCCTCCCCGTCTCCTGCCCGCCCGACTTGGAGCCGCTCTTCTCATCACTCGCGGCTCCTCGCACGGTGACCGAAACATTTATCAAGCGCACCACGACGGTCGGCACGACCTACCTCCATCCGCAATTTGCCCTCGGATCCATCAACCGCGGCGACATGTGGAACCAGCGCCGCCCGCTCCTCGCCCACTTCGGCTCCGCCGCCGCCCCGGGCTACCTCCAGCTTCGCTTGCTCAAAAACGACTACGACTTCTCCTCTGCGATTTTCCGTGGCACGCAACGCGACGGCCTCGTGGTCGGCGCGGTGAATTTCATCACCAACGGCGGCGACACCCACATCTCCCTCGACAAAGTGAAGGGGGCCAAGATCCGCGCCCGCGATCTCCGCCTGCGCTTCGAACTCGGCGGCCCCGCCACGAAGTCCGCCGTCATCACCGTGCAGTCGCCCGCCGAGGCCACGCTCGCCGTCGGTCCCCTCACCTTCCACGTCACCCTCGCCCGCGCCCGCTGGGGTGACCTCACCGGCCGGCTCACCACGGGCCGCACCGGCGATCTCTGCTACCTCGATGTTGAGTTCTATCACGGAGCAGAGCGCGAATTCGACCTGGCCCAACTCGACGAGGCCCTCGTCGCCTTTGCCCTCTCCGTCGGCCCGCACGGCCCCGTCACCACGCAGAATGAAGGCGGAAAATTCACGCTCACCTGTGATGCCCTCGCCGTGACCGCGGCCTTGAAGCCCACCCCGTAGGGGCTCACCTTGGGCCGCGGTCAGACTGTCCGCGCAACCCGGCCGCATCGCGTCCGCCCCCGCTGCGTCAGGCGCCGAACCCCTCATGCACCTCCCTCTTCGTTCTCCGTCGCGAGCCTGCGTCTTCTCCTGGGCCCTCGCCGTCACGGCACTCCTCCCCCGCAGCGTCGCCGCGGAGTCCACTCCGGCCACCCCGCCGCCCGCGTCCACATTGCCGTCCGATTGGATCGACCCCGACACCGGCCACCGCGTCATCCGGCTGTCTCCCGATCAGGGCGGCTCGAGCCTCTACTTTCACCAAAACGGCTACACCCCCGAAGGCGATAAGCTCATCATTCACACGCGCACCGATACTCCCGGCGTAGTCGATCTCGCCACGGTCAACCTCACCACGCTCGGCAGCTCTCCGCCCAAGCTCGAGATCGTCGCGCCCCGCACGCGCGCCATCGCCACCGCGTGGCGCACCCGCGAGGCCTACGTCCGGCGCGACGACGCCATCGTCGCCCTCCACCTCGACACTCACGCCGAGCGCACCGTGATCGCCCTCCCCGAAATCGCTCGCGGCCGCGGCGGCCAGTTTGCCCTTAACTGCGACGAATCCCTCCTAGTCGGCATCGCCCGCGATCCCGACGGCCCGACCATCCCGCGCACCCCTCCCGCCGGCGGCGCCGGCGGCACCCTCGAGGCCCAATGGGCGGCCGGCACGGCAAAGATGATTTACACCATCGACGTGAAGACCGGCGCCTTTCGCGTGATCCACCGCGAAAACGACTGGACCAACCACCTCCAGTGCTCCCCCACCGATCCGCTCCAAATCCTCTTCTGCCACGAAGGCCCGTGGCACTTCAATGACCGCACCTGGACCGTTCGCGCCGACGGCTCCCCCGCCCGCCTGCTCCACGAGCGCACGATGAACATGGAAATCGAGGGCCATGAGTTCTTCAGCCCCGACGGCAAGAAGGTCTGGTATGACCTCCAGACCCCGCGCAGCACCGTCTTCTGGCTGGCCAACGTGGACCTCACCACGGGCCACCGCACGTGGTATAACCTCAAGCGCGAAGAATGGTCGGTCCACTACAACGTCTCCCCCGACGGCACGTTCTTCGCGGGCGACGGCGGCGGCCCCGGCAGCGTAGCCTCCACCAGCGGCGACGGGGTGAAGCTCTCGCCGCCGGGCAACGGCCAGTGGATCTACGCGTTCTACCCCTCGCCTGTCCGCGGCAGTTCCTACCGCGACAAGAAAGACCTGATCGATATCGGCGTGATCAAGTCCGAGCGCCTCGTGAACATGGCCAACCACAACTACAGCAAGGAAACCGGCGTCGAGCCCAACCTCACCTTTACCCGCGACGGCAAGTGGCTGATCTTCTCGGGTAATTTCCACTCCAACCCCGGCCGCGGCCAGCGCGCCACCACGCACACTTACGCCGTCCAGATCCAAAAATAGCACCGGCCACGTTCACGCCGCGCCCACCCCATGCGCCCTACCCCACGCCCTACCTTCGTCGCCTCGATCCTGCCGCTGCTCTTTTCCGCCGCCCTCACCGCGGCAGAGCCCACCCCACCTCCCTCCGACTGGATTGATGCCGATACCGGCCACCGCGTCATCCGCCTCTCCACTGAGCCCGGCAGCTCCACGCTCTACTTCCACGACAACAGCTACACCCCCGAGGGCGACAAACTCATCTTCAACAGTCCCTCCGGTATCGTCCTGCTCGACCTCACCAAACTCGGCACCACGCCCCCTGCACCCGAGGTGATCATCCCGTCCGCCCGCGGGCCCTACGCCGCGCGCCGCACGCGCGAAATCTACTTTGTGCGCGGCGGCACGCCTCCCGGCCGTGGCGGCCCACCTGCCTCCGCCCAAGCCACGCGCGACGGCAGCACACCTCTGCCCGCCACGGCAGAAGCAACCACGCCCACGGATCCAACCGCTACCACCAAACGCGGCGGCCGCGGCGGCGGAAATTTCGGCGGCGGCGAGGTCTTCGCCTATCACGTCGACACCAAGGCCATCCGCAAACTCCCCCACGCCTCGCGGACGCTCATCAATTGCGACGAGACGTTTACCCTCGCCACGCTCTACGCCGAGGACCCGACGGGCGCGACGCCCCGACCCGCCGTCCGCGAGCCCCTCCCTCAACTCGCCCGCATGTTCCCCGGCAAGAAGCTCGAAGAGCTCACTCCCGAGCAGCAATACGCGGTGAACAAAGAGGAAGGCCTCGCCCGTCGCGCGCTCAATCCCCAGGGCATGGCCTTCACATTCACCCAGCTCGCCACCGGCGAGGCCCGCACGGTCGGCTACCAATACGGCGCGCTCAACCACCTGCAGTTCTCGCCCACCGATCCGAATCTGCTGCTCTACTGCCACGAGGGCACGTGGCACGAAGTCGACCGCATCTGGACGATTCGCACCGACGGCACCGCAAAGACGCTCCGCCACCGGCGCACGATGGACATGGAAATCGCCGGCCACGAATTCTGGAGCTACGACGGAAAAACCATCTGGTTCGATCTCCAGACGCCCCGCAGCCAAGTCTTCTGGATCGCCGGCGTCGAACTCGCGACCGGCCGCGAGACGCGCTATCCCGTCGAGCGCAATGCCTGGTCGGTGCACTACAACATCTCCCGCGACAGCCGCCTCTTCATGGGCGACGGCGGCGATCCCACGCAGGTTGCCTTCGCCCCCGATGGTCAGTGGATCAACCTCTTCCGCCCGCAACCCGACGGGACTTTGGTCCGCGAGAAACTCGTGAACATGGCCAAGCACAACTACGTCACCGGCCGCGGCGGCATCGAGCCCAACGGCTCCATCACCCCCGACAACAAATGGGTTATCTTCTCTGGCAATTTCCACGGCGCCCGCCACGTCTACGCCGTCGAGATCGCCAAAAAGTAGCGCTCCCACCCAGCCACCTCTAGTTCTTCTTTTCTTCCATCATGCCCACGCCCCACCGCCCCATCCCATCAGTCACC
>CANGHW010000178.1 GCA_947453695.1 Opitutia bacterium | reverse complement strand
TCTCATAAAGAATGGCGCCGATGTGCCCTACGCGCAATCGGGCCAGCATACGTGGACGGACTATTCTCACACCCGCATCGCCAATGAGACGCTCACATTCATAGAGCAAAACAAAGACCGGCCCTTCTTTTGCTATGCCGCCTGGACTCCGCCGCACGGAGACTACGTCATCCCGGAGAATCCCGTGTTCGGTCAAAAACCGTGGCTGGAGGAAATCAGGAGCTATGCCGCGATGGTTGCTCTCGTGGATCGCGATGTCGGTCGTGTGATGCAGAAACTGAAAGATCTGGGCATCGATGATCAGACGCTGGTGATTTTCAGTTCCGACAACGGAGCCAACGCCCAATTCATTGAGCCACTCGGCAGCACTGGGGGACTGCGCGGATACAAACGGATACTCTATGAAGGCGGCACTCGCACACCGTTCATCGCCCGCTGGCCGGCAAAGATCAAGCCGGGCATGACCACTGATTTGCTAACCACGTTCGTCGATTTTCTGCCGACCGCAGCGGAGCTGGCCGGAGCTGCCACTCCACCAGGGGTTGACGGTCATTCGATTGTGCCGACCTTGGTCGGTAAAGGCCAGCAGGCGCGGCATGAATCGATCTATTTCGAAATCTACGAGCCCTATTTCCAGCAGGCGGTGCGCATGGGTGATTGGAAAGGCTACCGGCTGGGGACCAAGGCTCCACTCGAACTTTACAACCTCGCAGCCGATCCCGTCGAAAAGAACAATGTCGCGGCTGCTCACCCGGACGTTGTGCACATGATCGAAGCAATAATGCGAACTGAACACCGGCCGTCTCCTTACTACGATGCGCCCGAGCAAGGCGGCCCGCGGGACAATACCGCGAAGAAGAAAAAAGCGTCTCTTCCCGAGTTATTGAACGAGGAGAACTCAAAGCGTTGACCGGCGGGGGCGCCTTTGACGGACATTGGCCCGGGAAAGGTCGGCCCAGGCTGTTTGCTGAAAAGCGTTTGGCACTCAGCGAGATTTTTTTTCAGCGCGGGTTTTGCGTCGCCCCGCACCGTCGCCTTTGGAGGCCGGATTCTCCCCCTCTTCCAGCCCTCCGGCTGAAGGCTGTAGGCCTGTCTTGTTCTCCTTCGGCAGCCAGACGGCTAGTTCTTCGATGATCCCGGCCAGCTCCTTCTTCCCGGCCAAATTGGTCCATTCGAACGGGTCTGCGATTTCATCGTAGAGTTCGTGGGTTCCGTCCTGATAGCGAATATAGCGCCATCTCGCGGTGCGGATACTATGTTGTCCTTGCTGTGAGGTGGTTACCCCCGGGCGCTCCCAGGGAGCCTGCGGGTCAGCGAGCAGCGGTTTGATGCTGACACCCTGCACATGGTTCGGCGTTGGAGCCCCGCAAAGTTCGGTTAGCGTCGGATAGATAGACATGAAATCTACCGTTCGGGCGCAGAGTGAGCCTGGTTTGGTGAGGCCGGGCACTCGCCAGATTAGCGGGGCGCGTGCGACCTCTTCCCAAAGGGTGGTCTTACCCCAGTGGTGTTTCTCGCCAAGTTCCCATCCATGATCGCCTAACAGCACAACGATCGTGTTGTCGCGGTATGGCGATTTTTCCAGCGCGTCGAGCACGCGCCCGATCTGGGCGTCGACGAACGAGATCGTCGCGAGATAGGACTGGACCGCGGCCTTCCACTGCCCGGCCTTCACGATCGCTTCGTGGGTGCCGGCGCCGATGGCCTTGCGCTGGCCGACGGAGGGGATGTCATCGAGGTCGTCCTCCCGGTAGGGCGGCAACTCGATGGCATCGAGCGGATGCAGATCGAAGTATTTCTTCGGCACCATGAAGGGCGGGTGCGGCTTGTGAAAGCCGATGCCGAGAAAGAACGGCTTGTCGTGTGCCTTGGCCAGTTGCGCGATGCCGTAGTTCGCAACGTGGTAGTCGGGCATCCCCTCGTCATCGCCTGCGAGCGGGGCAAAGATAACTTGCGAGAACTCCTGCGGCGTGACGAGCGGCGAGCCGCGTCCGCTGGTTTTTTCCACGAGGTAGTCGTTATACTCCTCCCGGCGGTCCCAGCCCATGTGGTAGAGCTTGCCGGCGCCCAACATTTCATAGCCGGAGCGGCGCAACGTGGTGATGAGGGTCAGATCAGCGGGAACTGCCGGGCGCCAGTCTTGGGCGTTGCCGTATACACCGGTCGACCCCGGTCGCAGGCCGGAGAATAGCGCCGTGCGCGAGGGATTGCAGACTGGCGCCGCGCAATTGGCGTGGGTGAAGCTCATGCCCGTGGCCGACAGCCGATCAATATGGGGAGTAATCGTCTGCTTATTGCGGCCCGTGTAGCCGACCCAGTGGTTCAGGTCGTCGGCCATGATGAAAAGCACATTTAGTCGTGCCACTGCAGCTTCGGCGGCTTGGATGGGCGCCGCACTCAGCAACCAACCAAGAGCCAGCAGGATGGTGCCGCGGATAATCCGGATACGGGGAGTCGACATGGGGGAAACAAGTTGAAGCTGCATCGATTGCGCGGGTGATGATTCCATGGACCAGACCGCGCCTAGTAGCGCGCGAGTTCGATCAGGTGGAAAGTGGTGTCAGCACCTTCCGTCGCGCGCAACGCAAGGTCGCCGCCGCCACCGAGCCGGTGGTCCCACACCGCGTTGGCCAAAGTCACGTTCACTTCGCGCCATTCACCACTGCCAGTCAGCACAACCTTTGTGGCGACCGTGTCACCCGTCGTCGTTGCGTAGGCGAGTTCCCACGCGCCCCGGCCGGCGTCGAGGTAGACGATGCGCAGTTTCACCGCGTGCGCCGAAGAGGGCTCAGCAAAGAAGCCGTTGGCCAGACGGAAGTTCATCACCTTGCGCCCACTGGCGTGATCGAATCGACGAGCGAATAGACCATACGGGTGTTTCGACGGGCCGGTGTTCCAAATGCCGATGCTGGTCTCCTCGGGGCGGAGCTGTGTCAGGTGGCGCTCGAAATTTCCGGGCCAAATACCCCAGCCGACATCATTCTGATCGTCGGCCTGCCGATTGCGCATGCCGCCTCCGGTGGCCTTCTCCGGGTCGCCCTGCCGGGCCCCGAGCGGTGCGTAGGCCTTGGCGATCGCAAGGTAGCGATCGACATTGCCCTTCGTGGCCTTTCCAAATTTGTCCTCAGGGAACGTCTGCGTGTCGGAGGCATCAAGCCCGCGACGCAATGCACAGAAAGCAACCGGGCTGCCGGCCGGCTCATTGAATCCGGCGTAGCGATTGAAGATCCGCACCGCCTCGCCGATTGGCTCGGTGGCGAGGGCGTCGGCAGGCACGTTCCAGACATCCAGCTTGCAGTGCAGGGCAAAGAGGCCGGACCAATAGAATGCACGCGGCGGATTTTGGCTGCTCCAGCCGCAGACGCGCCACTCCTCGTCCTGCTCGCCACGGGTGAACATCGTATGTCCGCGCGCCAGCGCCTCGGCACGGAACTTCTCCCAGCGGGCCAGCCGCTCGACCGTATCGCTGACCAAATACCCGTGACTGAACATGCCCTGCTTAACCCCAAACGCCTGGCAGTGGTCGAGCAGCCACTGATTCTCCACCGGCGTGTTGGCGTCGCCATTGACCAGCAGCGGAATATTCAGCGAACCGTCCGCGCGCTGGAATGCCGCCTGATAGTAAGCCCAGGTTTCGCGGCGGTAGTCGTTCCACGCCTCCTCCGAGATGCGATACTTCGGATCGACCGGCACGCCCTTGTAGGGTTGACCGTCACCGGTTGCTCCCTCGGCCACTTGGATAAAAATGACTCGCTCCTTTAGATCCGTCGGCAAAGCCGCAAGGTAGTTGGCAAGTGCCGCCACCGTATTGTGCAGGATCTCCTTGTAGAGCGGGTCGAAATAATACGGGTAGGTGGGCTTTTGCGATTTGCGCGCGGGAGTGATGCGCTCCGGCACGATAACCTTTGGCACGCCGGCCGCATAGACCCAGTCGGGCGTGATCGGCGCCACGTGAAACATGATGTGGGTGTAAAGTCCGCGCTCCTTGAGCTGCTCCAGTGGTCGGCGGACCGCCTCGTCGAAATTGAATTTTCCCCGGGCTGGCTCGAGCTCATGCCACCGCCACGTCATTGGAATACCGCGAATCGGCAGATCCATGGGGATGTCGCCTTTGCCTCCCCAAGAATAGACGCCCCAAGGATGCGGTGGTAGTTTGGGCGCGGGCGTCGGGGTTGCGTGGACGAGCTCAAGCGCCGATAAACAGAGGGCTGCCAGTAGAGTTGGGCGTAGATCCATCGGACAAAGAAAGTTCAGTTAATCTGTATCGTCTTACGGAGCCGGTCGAAATCACCGCCGGTGAGCTTGAAGAGGGTCGAGTGACGGGCGGGCAGCGTGATGGTTAGCTTGCCGACCGAACTTTCCGTCTCGGCGGCTCCGGACATTTTACTGAATATCTTGAGGTCGTCCGCCGTCAGGCCGGTCACGATCCATTTTTTTTCGGCGACCGTCCAATTGAAGACTCCGAGATAAACATCACCTTTTGCCTGGGTCAAAATCGATGAGGAGACATCCTCGTCGTCGCGTGCGTGTGCCCAGAAATCGAGTGGCACGTAGCGCTCAGCGGTCGGGAAGTCTGCGGTGAAGCGGAAAAGCGCACGGCGCTCCTCCCGCAGAGTGGGGAGGTTATCACTGTTCAAGCGCGGCCCACCGCAAAGCGCGACGAAATGAGTCCACATCTCGGCCTCGTTCAAAGTCATGTTTTTGCCGTCCTTGTTGGCGGCCTTCACGAGCGTTTCGTCTTGATCCTCCTTGGCGCGGACCACGTGGTAGTCGGCGTCGTTGTGGACTACCTTGCCGTGGAGATAGAAATTGCCCGAGTTATCTACGGCGCACTTCTTGAATTGGCGAAACTCGGGATTTATGTCGGCACCCGAGCGCAGCCCATCTATGTGGCCGAATGTGGGGCCAAAGACCGCTGAACACCCAACGAAAAAAGCATCCGCGCCCATTCCTTTGCGCATGGCGGTCAAACCAAGATGAAGCCGCTCGACGCTCGTGAGCCCGCGGTTGTGCGGCACGACCACTGTGCTCTTGCCGACCGCAGTATGGATGAACTCGTTGATACCGAAGCGAAGAAAATCGACCTTGAAGTAGTCATAACCCCAGTTGCGGCGGATGTTCGCCATGACGTCGGTAAAATAGGCGCCGGTCGCCGGGTTCGAGAAATCGAAGAAGGTGTAGTCGAGATTGTCACCAACCTTAACCGCCGAATCTACAAGCATGCGGCCTTTTTCGTCGCGCAAGAAAAAGTCCGGGTGCTCCTTGGCAACCTGCGCCTTGGCGTCGCCGCGCATGCCGTCGAGATGAATACCCGCAATCAGGTGCTTCGTCCGGATTAGGTGACCGAGGCGCTTCATTCCGTCGGGCTGCAAGTTTTCTCGCACCATCATGTAGTCACCACGCTGCGGCCACCAGCCACCATCGATCTGGAGAAAGTCGGCCTTGGGATACACCTCCAGTAGTTTGTCCATGTTCGCGACCACTTGATCGAAGGTCCAGTTGCGCCCGAAATAGTCCCATGTCGCCCACCCAATATAGGGTTTCGGTGCGTTGAGGCGGATGTGATTTTCGCGGGCAATTTCATCTGCGTATGCGAATAGAAGATCCTGCCAGTCCGCACCGGACTTCAACCAAACGGTCTCGAGCGCCACGGTCTCACCTCCTCGCAGTAATCGTCCTTCACCGTCACCCGAGACAATTACTTTGCCCGACACGTAGCGGAGCTTTGCATTGAAAGTCCGCCACGTGGTGAACGCTGCAAGCGAGAATCCGCCCGCGCTCTTCGAGAGGAGATAGCTTCCGGTTGTCACCTTCTCGGCGGCGGCGGGCGACCAGACCCGTGCCTCGCTGCGGCCCATGTCCCAGCCGCCCGTTGAAAGCAGATCATCCGGACCTGCCAGCGCGACCCATGGAAACTCAACTGTCCAGCTGGTCAGGCTTAGTTCCGCGCCAGAGGTATTGGTGAGAGTAATCTCGAGCCGCTGGGCGCCGTTCTGGACGGGGCTTATCCGGATTTCTTGTCGGTAAGCTGCCGATGTTGGTTGGCGGTCTACCGCAACGCTGACTTTGTTTTCCTGCAGGCTCGCACCGAGACGGGCGCAGAAAAACAGACTGATTACGACGCAACCGAGCCTTAGTCGGGGTAACATGGTGAGGATGGATTGGGGTTAGATCGGGAGGATCCGTGGGGAAGTGCGCTGATGCGGGGCCATGCAGCGTATGGTTCGAGCCAATTCTGATAGCTGAGAGGCTAGTTCACGGAGCGTCTTTCAGTCGACGGAGTTGGCCCGTGAACGAGCGGTTGTGTCGAGTTTACTTAAGTTAAGCGTATGAGGGCATGGACATTTTACCGCAGCAGCTGGATTTTTCGCCGGCCGGTCGATTTCACCCACTTAGAGTTTCGGCAGGCCCGAAGACTTCAGCTTCAGATAAACGAAAGGTGGGACGCGCCGTCCAATGCAGCGAAGTTACGTGGTAACTCGAAAGTCAGTAGTGAAAAGTCCAGCTAGTGACCAAATTCATCTATTTTCGCCATCCAAGACCTGACATATCATTTACGTTTCAGTCGTTCGTTTGCCTCCCCCTATAAATATGTCACGAAAGCTTGTTACCCTCTTGCTCGTTGCTGCGGCTGCCGCTATCGCCCCAGCGGCGACCAAACCCAATATTCTTTTTTGCATCTCAGACGACGCTTCCTACCAGCACTTCTCGGCGAATGGCTGCAGTTGGGTGCAGACTCCCGCGTTCGACCGCGTGGCACGGGAAGGCTTGCGATTTGCCCGCGCCTATACACCGAATGCCAAGTGCGCACCCTCGCGCGCCACGGTGCTTACCGGCCGCAATAGTTGGCAACTTGAGGCGGCGGGCGATCATGGCGGCTACTATCCTGCGGGCTACCGCACGTTCATGGAGGCCCTCGGCGCAAACGGTTACCTTACCGGCTTTTCGGGTAAGGGGTGGGGGCCCGGGGATCCAGGCCTAGTGGATGGCAAGACACGCCTCCTTACCGGCCCAGCCTTTAGCGAGATCAAGACCACGCCGCCGACCCCGAATATCTCTCCCATAGATTACGCGGCCAATCTCGCAGAGTTCATCAAGAAAAAGCCGGCGGGACAACCGTTCTGCTTCTGGTTTGGCGCCCACGAGCCACATCGCGCCTATCAATACGGCTCAGGCGTTAAAGTAGGACGCAAGTCGCCCTCCCAGATTGATCGCGTGCCGTCCTTTTGGCCAGACACGGAAACTGTCCGCAATGACATGTTGGATTATGCTCTCGAAGTGGAATACTTTGACCAGCAGTTGGGCCGGATGCTGGATTTCCTGCAGCAGGCGGGTGAATTGGAGAATACCATCGTCATTGTGACCTCTGACAATGGCATGCCATTTCCGCGTGCTAAAGGCACCACCTACGAACTTTCTTTGCACATGCCTTTTGCGATTCGTTGGCCGGCTGGCATCACACAGCCCGGACGGACGGTTCAGGACTATGTCAGCTTTATTGATATTGCTCCAACTTTGCTCGACGTCGCTGGATTGACGGCAGCATCCGTCGGAATGGAACCACCGCAGGGCCGTAGCCTGAGCAAAATCTTACAGAACAAGAACGGCGGCCAGATTGAACCGGGACGCGAAATACTAGTAGTCGGCCAGGAGCGTCATGATCTCGGACGACCAAACGATGTCGGCTATCCTGCACGCGGCCTGTTCTCTGACGGGTTTCTCTACGTTCGTAATTTTGAACCGACGCGGTGGCCCATGTGTGACCCAGTCACAGGCTATCTAAATACCGATGGCGGGCCGACCAAGACCGAGATTCTCGCACAGAATCGACTGGGCATTAATCATGCGCTTTGGGTGCTCAATTTCGACCGCAAACCCGCCGATGAACTCTACGATCTCAAACGTGACCCCGATTGTATATTAAACCTCGCAGCTGATCCGGCCTATGTCGCGCGGCGCGACGCGATGCGTGCCCGGCTTTTTGCCGAACTCCGCAAGCAGGGGGACCCCCGCATGGATGGGAAAGGCGCAATCTTTGATCAATATCCGCATGCCTCTGCCAATCGTGATTTCTACAACCGCTGGTTAAAGGGCGAGCGACTGAAGGCGAATTGGGTCGTGGAAACAGATTTCGAGTCTCCTGAGTTCGATCCTGAACGGCCGCTCAGGGCTTTGTCCTCTCCAACACCAAGCGAGATTAAGCTGTAAGCCAAGTGAGGTGACCGGCAAGAATTGGCCCGCCGGCATTGTCAGTCTAGGCTACGGAAAAGGAATTCAGGAAACGAAAGGCAGACGACATATGACGGAAGAAAAAGATCTGCATTTTGCGGGAGGCTGACAGCGACAAGAGTATCAACGACGTCCGCAGGGACCGGTGACGGGTGTGACTTGAGCGGTCCCCTCTTCCTGTTAGTCCATCCTACTGGGATGCTGGCAGGGCAAGGTGTCCCCGCCGAGTCGCGGCTCACCCCGAGGGATCACTTTACCGAAGTCCGACTCTCAAGGGCCAATTGTATTACTCATGCGTTTGCTATTCCGGCCAGCCGCAACGAGGCCGCGATGCTCGCTCGGGTTGTCCTCACACACCCAACCGGGCGTTCAGTCCCGGCCCCGTGGCGCCCGCCGGTAGGCTGTTGGAAACGAGGCCCGTGGACGTTTTCCGGGTTGGTTCCGGAGGTCGAAAGGAAGCGTGGGGCAACCTGCGGATTGTTGCTGCAAGCCTCGACTCAATCTCAATAAGCCTAGCAGAAGGGGCGTGCATCTCAGCGCGCCACTCTGTGAAATCGGCCAGTTCCGCAAATGAAGGATTCTGGAACGTGGCCGACGCATGAACTTATCGATGTGGCGCGGTGCCGAATGAAAGTGGCCCGAGTCGTCTAGGACTGCGGTAGCGCCAGAACCCCGGACAGCTCATCGTTACCCAGTCGTGATTTCGGACAACTCATGGCCACCCACTGAAAAGCGGAACCCGCCGCCTGTCTGCTGAAGGGGTGGACAACCCATGGTTTCGTCCTCGGTCAGTTCAGGGCTAAATCGACGCGGACGCGGGCGGCGGCTCGGCGGCAGGGGTTGGCGCGAGGTGGCCGGCGGCGACGGCGTCGCGGAGCATTTCCTCGATGGCGGACCAGAGGACGACCGAGCCATCACGGACGGGGGCGTTGCGGCCCTGGGCTTTATTGTGGGTGACGCTGTGTTTGCGCCAACTGCCGCCTTCGGTGCGGGCGTTGAGGAGCATGGGCTGGAAGCGGTCGCAGGCGTGGGCAAACTTCGCCTCGGGCGTGGTGCGGGCCTCAAACTCGTCCCAGAGGGCGCGGAATTCGGCGGACTGGTCAGCGGGGAGGAGGCCGAAAATCCGGTCGGCGGCGCGGGCCTCACGGTCGTGCTGGTTGACCATCGCGGCGGTGTCATAGGCGAAGGTGTCGCCGGCATCGATTTCCACGAGATCGTGGATCAGGCCCATCTTGAGGACGCGCAGGACGTCGAGATTCGGGATATTGGCGTGCTCGGCGAGGACGATGACACAAAGGCAGAGGGCCCAGGAGTGCTCGGCGTCGTTTTCCGGGCGACGGCTCTGGGAGTTGATCGTCTGGCGGAAGATTTCCTTCAGTTTGTCGCACTCGGCGATGAAGGCGATCTGCTGGGCGAGACGAGGGGGGACGGCGGACATGGAACGAGGACGAGCCGGGGGCGAAAGACAGGCGACAAAAATATTTTCGACGAAATTGAACGCGGCGCGCGGAGCCGCGTCTTTCCCCGTGGTAGTCAGTTCAAGGTTTGCTTGGTGTTAGGTCAGAAAGCCGTCTCGAGGGGTCGAGACGGCTTATTTTTTTGCCCGGACCGGACGGTGCAGGGCGCCAGCTTGCGTCGCCGGCCGGTGGGCGAAGGGCCCGACTACTTGCTCAACGCGTGGGCCGGCGTGGGCGCGGCGTCCTCGATATTGGCCGGAACGGGCTTCGGGGTGACGTATTTCGTGAAGCGCTCCATATAGAGATAGAATACCGGCGTGATATAGAGCGTGAGGATCTGCGAGACGACGAGGCCGCCGCAGACGGCGAGACCGAGGGTGCGGCGGGATTCGGCGCCGGCGCCCCAGCCGAGGGCGATGGGCAGCGTGCCGGCGAGCGCGGCGAGCGTGGTCATCATAATCGGGCGGAAACGCACGATACAGGCCTCGTAGATGGCGGCCTCGGCGGATTTGCCGTGGTGGCGGCGGGCATCGAGAGCGAAGTCGATCATCATGATGGCGTTTTTCTTCACGATGCCGATGAGCATGATCAGACCGACATAGCCATACATGTTGAGCTCCTGGCCGAAGATGAGGAGCGTCACGAGCGCGCCGAAGGTGGCGGCGGGCAGGCCGGAGAGAATGGTGAGCGGGTGGACGAAGTCTTCATAGAGCACGCCCAGCACGATGTAGATCACGAGCACGGCGATGAGGAG
>CANGHW010000177.1 GCA_947453695.1 Opitutia bacterium | reverse complement strand
CTATGCCATCGTGGGTGACGAGCGTGACGAACTCATGATCAACCGGCTGGAGGGACTCACCTACGTCGACCGGATCGATCGCATCCAGTCGCCCTTCAAGCTGATGGACAAACGCTCCGATCTCGCGAGCCACCGCATCACGATGGGCGGCGTGACGCTCGGCGAGGAATTGCTCGTGATCGCCGGGGCGTGCACCATCGATCCGAAGAATCCGAATTACTTCTACGAGACGGCGGCGGCGGTGAAAGAGGCCGGCGCCCAGGCGCTGCGCGGCGGCGTGTGGAAGCCGCGCACGAATCCCTACACGTTCCAAGGCGACGTGAAGTCGCTCGATATTCTGATGGAAGCGTCACGGCGCACCGGGCTCCCCGTGGACACCGAGGTGATGGAAGAGTCACACATCAAATTGGCCCTCGATGCGGGCGTGCACACTCTCCAGGTCGGTGCGCGCAATGCGCTGAATTACTCCCTCCTCCGGGCCATCGGCAAGGCGATCGCTGAGCGAGACAATGCGG
Source organism: Opitutia bacterium (assembly GCA_947453695.1). GTDB lineage: Bacteria > Verrucomicrobiota > Verrucomicrobiia > Opitutales > Opitutaceae > GAS368. Next base: position 9,971 of record CANGHW010000177.1, on the reverse strand, counting down.
TGCTGCTGAAACGCAGCATCCACATGGGGCCGCTCAGTGAGTTCATCTCGGCTGCGGAATACATCGCGGCCTTCGGCAATCCCAACGTGATCCTCTGCCCGCGCGGCACGACCCCGACGCTCGATGGCTACCGCAATCACCCGGACGAAAGCATCACGCCGCTCCTGAAGGAAAAGACCTGGGCGCCCGTGGTGGTCGATCCCTCGCACTCCGTCGGCAAGGCGTCGTATGTGCCGGCCGCAGCGCTGGCCGCCGTGGCCTATGGCGCGGATGGTTTGTGCATCGAGGCGCACGTGCAGCCGGCGAAGGGCATCGGCGATGATCCGAAGCAGGCGCTGACGCCAGAGGTCCTGCGCGAGACGATTATCCAGGCGAAGCAACTCTTCGCGATCCGTCGCGGGGCTCGACGGACGGCGTAATTGAGCGTGGCCGAGGGAACTTGGCTAAAAGGGAAGGGGAAGGACCGGGGGCAGTTCCTCGGTCCTCGGACGACGGAGGGGGGCGCCCGATGCACGCAAGAAGTCCTAGTTGCGGACCTCGAAGCGGTGTTTGCAGTCGGCGCAGTGGTGTCGGCGGACGTCGCATTGCGCTCGGGGTAACCTGCAGCGCCCTCGGCGGGTGATCAATCATGCCTTGCGGTCGGCCCACTGACCTCTGCGGACCTCGCATCACCCTCGGCGCGGCTCGAAGCGGGCTCGGCGGACCTCGCAGGGGCCGCTGCGGAAGGCAAGGAGTCGTTGCGTGGCGTGCAGTGGCCTCTGCGTTCCACGCAGGCGTGGTCGGGAATTGTGCGCAGTATTCGTAGTCGGCGAAGAGGTATTCGTAATGCACGAAGCGGTATTCGTAGTGGACAAAGCGGTATTCGTAATGGACGAAGGGGTATTCGTAGTGGACGAAGAGGTATTCGTAACGGTCGAACGGGTATTCGCGCTCGGCGAAGCGTCATTCGTAATAGATGAAAGGGTATTCGGGGCGATCGGACCGGTATTCGTAATCAACGAAGGGGTATTCGTAGTCGACGAAGAGGTATTCGTAGTCGACGAAGAGGTATTCGCGATCGGCTAAGCGATATTCGCGGGAGACGAACCGGTATTTGCGTCGGGCGAAGCGATGCCTGCAGTCCGTGAAGGGAGCATGGTGGTCCAGAAAATGGTAATCGAGGAAACGGAAATGGGCTTAGCGGTCTTCCAAGCGCTCTCTGCAAAAGCTAAATTGAGCTTTGCGGAACAGAAAACGGCCGTGGCCGGACTCATTCAGTTGATCGGGTCCGATCGAGGCGATCTGGCGGCACCTTTCAGTCTCGATCAGCCGCTCCACAGGCCCTCCGGGCATGCGTCGGGCTTCCTCGACTGAAATCTGCTCGCCATCTCTCCTCGCTCCTCCGCCTCCAACTGAATGAGTCCGTAAGCGTAAATCAGAACGCCCTTTGGAATATCCATTGGCCGCTGCTGAATGCTGGGCGGCCCCGCGAAGGACGCGAATGGGGCGGTTGGAATGCTCGCAAGCAAGGCGCGAAAAGAATCCGGTCCTCACGTTGGAGCGGCCCAGGGTGTCACCTCGGATCTGCTCGTTTTATCCCGCTGCTCCCAGCGGGCGGCGCGGGCCGCGGCGCTTACAGCAGCGAAAGCTGCGTGTCGTCGGTGGGAGCGACGGAGATTTTTTTCTTGGGCTTCGCCGTCGGGGTGGCCGCGGGGAGGGTGACGGCGGTGTCGTCGCTCTCGAGTTTGGCGAGGATGGTTTTCGCGCGGTCGATCACACTGAGGGGCAGGCCGGCGAGGCGGGCGACTTGGATGCCGTAGCTGCGATCGGCGGCGCCGGGAACGACGCGGCGGACGAAGACGATGTCGTCATTCCACTCCTTCACTGCGACGGAGAAATTACGCAGGCGGGTGAGGTGTTTATCGAGCTGGGTGAGCTCCTGGTAGTGCGTGGCGAAGAGCGTGCGGGGGCCGCGATCGGGGGCGCGGTGGAGGTGCTCGACGACGGCCCAGGCGATGGAGAGGCCGTCGTAGGTGGAGGTGCCGCGGCCGATCTCGTCGAGGATGATGAGGGAGCGGTCGGTGGCGTTGTTAAGGATGTTGGCGGTCTCGTTCATCTCGACCATGAAGGTCGAATTGCCGCGGGCGAGGTCGTCGCTGGCGCCCACGCGGGAGAAGATGCGGTCGACGAGGCCGACGCGGCAGGACTTGGCCGGGACCCAGGATCCGACTTGAGCAAGGAGGGTGATGAGGGCGATCTGGCGGATGTAAGTCGACTTACCGGCCATGTTGGGACCGGTGAGGAGGACGATCTGGGCATCGTCGCAGGTGAGCAGGGTATCGTTGGGGACGAAGGCGGCGCTGGCACCGCTGGCGACGGTGGTGTCGGGGGAGCGGAGCATCTGCTCGACGACGGGGTGACGGCCCTCGGTGATTTCAAGGACCTCGCCCTCGTCGATGGTGGGGCGGCAATAATCCCACTCGCGCGCGAGGAGCGCCCAGCCGGCGAGGACGTCGAGCTCGGCGAGGGCATCGGCGGTGTGGGCGAGGGCGACGGAATCGTCGAGGACCGTCGCGACGAGTTGGTTGAAAAGCTCGAGCTCGCGCGTGGCGGCGTTTTCCTCGGCGTGGAAGATCTCCTTCTCCTTTTGCTTGAGCGACTCGGTGACGTAGCGCTCGCCACCGACGGTGGTCTGGCGACGGATGTAGTCGGCGGGGACGAGGTGGAGGTTGGCCTTGGTCACCTCGATGTAGTAACCAAAATTGTTCGTGAAGCGGACCTTCAGGCTACGGATGCCGGTGCGCTCCTGCTCGGCGCGCTCAAGGTCGGAGAGCCAAGTCTTGTTATTGGACGTGAGCGACCGGAGGCGGTCCAGCTCGGCATCGTAACCGGCGCGGAGGTAGTTGCCATCGGCGAGGTCGTTGGGGAGCTCGTCGGCGAGGGCGCTGAGCAGGAGCTGTCGCAGCGCAGGGAGCTCCTGCAGCTGGGAACGGAGCGCGGAGAGCCGGGAGTCGGCCCCGAAGCCGGCGAGCTCGGCGTGGAGCGTGGGGATCTGGGCGAGGGTGTCTCGGACGCCGCCGAGCTCGCGAGGATTGCGCAGGCGATTCTGGAGGCGGCCGAGGATGCGGGGGATGTCGCGGACGTGGCCGAGGAGTTCGCGAAGTGAGGCGAGGCGGGTGGGCTGGGCGAGGAGTTCGCCGACGAGGGATTGGCGGCGGGTGATCTCGGCAAGGTCGAGGGTGGGGGCGGCGAGCCAACGCTCAAGGAGGCGGGCGCCGGCGGACGTGCCGGTGCGGTTGATGGCGGAGAGGAGCGAGCCATCGCGAGCGCCGCGGCTGGAGGAGAAGATCTCGAGATTGCGCAGCGTGGCAGGGTCGAGCAGGAGAGTGCGGGCGCTGCGGTATTCCTGCAGACCGCGGAGGTTTTCCGGTTTGGCGCAGAGGTTTTCCGTCGCGTAGTAGACGAGGGCGCCGGCGGGGCCGAGGCCGGGGTGGGAGTGGGGGAGGCCAAAGCCTTCCAGATTTAGAACGCCAAGGGTATCGATGACGGTCTTCGCGCCGGTGGAGGTATCAAAGTGGTAGCCGGGCAACTCGGTGACGAGGCGCGTCGAGGCAAAGGCGTGGAGGGCGTGAGTGGCGGTCTGCTCGTGCGGGGCGGCCTGCCAGCGCTCGCGCTCGCCATCGATGATGAGCAACTCGGCCGGATCGAGGGCGGTGAGAACGGGGAGGAGATTGGCGATCTGGGCATCGGTCGCGACGCGGAACTCACCGGTGGAGAGATCGAGCCAGGCGGCGTGGAGCCCGTGTTTATCAAGGGCCACGGCGCAGAGGTAGTGATTGCGTGCGGCGTCGAGTTGGTTGGCGGCGAGGGTGGTGCCGGGAGAAAGAATACGGGTAAGCTGGCGGCGGACGAGTTTGCCGGCTTTGGCAGGCTCGGCCTGGTCGCAGATGGCGACCTTCTTACCGTGGGCGAGGAGCTTGTTGACGTAGTTGTCGAGGGCCTGGGACGGGAGCCCGGCCATGGGATGATCCTGACGGCGCGTAAGGGTGAGGCCGAGGAGCTTGGAGGCGATGACGGCGTCGTCGAAGAAAAGCTCGAAGAAATCACCAAGGCGGAAGAGCAAGAGCGTGTCTTTCGGAAGGCCACGTTTGACCTCGAAATACTGCTGCATCATCGGGGTGAGTTTGGCGGCGTCGGACATGAAAGAAGAGCGGGGAGTGGAACCACGAAACACCCGAAATACACGAAAATTTTCTGTGGGGCGGGCTTGATCCGCTCGCGGGGGTGGTTGGTGTAGGCGCGTGATACTTTTTCATCGCGATCTGGGCGGGGCGGGAAAGCCAGTGCTGGTGGTGCTGCATGGCTTGCTGGGCTCATCCCGGAACTGGCAGACGGCGGGGCGCGATCTGACGGACGCATTTCATGTGCTGGCGTTGGATCTGCGGAATCATGGCAGCTCGCCCCATGCCGACGGCATGTCTTACGCCGACCATGCGGATGATGTGGTGGAGTGGCTCGATGCCCAGGGGCTCGGCCGGGTCACGTTGTTGGGCCACAGTATGGGCGGAAAGACGGCGATGCTCGTGGCGTGTCGGCATCCGACGCGGGTGGAACGGCTGATCGTCGCCGATATCGCGCCGAAGGACTATTTCTGGCCCGCGCACCGCATTAATTTCGCGGCCATGAATGAACTCGATTTAGGCAGTGTGCACTCGCGCGGGGAAGCGGAGATGCGCTTCGAGGCGCGAGTGAGCAGCCTCGGCATGCGGAAGTTTCTCGCGACGAATTTGGAGCGGGGCGACGAGGGCACTTGGCGCTGGAGCATCAATCTACCAGCGATCACGGCGGCGCTCCCGGCCATGGAAAAGAATCCGCTCGTGGCGGGTGATCGCTACGATGGGCCGACATTGTTTATCGCAGGGGGGCAGTCGGACTACATCGAACCCGGCGATGAAGAGATGATCCGCCGGCATTTCCCAGCGGCGCGAATCGCGCGCATCGCCGAGAGCGGCCACAACCCGCATATGGAAACACGCGAAAAATTTGTGGCGCTCGTGCGCGAGGCCTGAACACTTTGCTCAACGTCCGGTCAGTTTAACCCCTTTTCCCATGCCCCACATTACGTCCAGCAAGACTCAGCCTACCTATGATGTCATCGTCGTCGGCTCCGGTGCCGGCGGCGGCCAGACCGCCTACACGCTCACTATGGAGGGCGCCAAAGTCCTCATGCTGGAAGCCGGGCGCAACTACGACCCGGTGAAGGAAACGCCGATGTTTCAGACCAACGCCCAGGCACCGCTGCGCGGGGCGAGCACGCCGGACAAGCCCTTTGGTTTTCATGACTCCACGGTCGACGGAGGCTGGCAGGTGCCGGGGGAGCCCTACACCAGTGCTTCGAGCGATCCGGCCCAAAAATTCTGGTGGTGGCGCGCGCGCATGCTCGGTGGCCGCACTAACCACTGGGGGCGCATCTCACTCCGCAATGGGCCCTACGATTTCAAGCCCTACTCACGTGACGGCCTCGGCATGGACTGGCCGCTGTCCTACGAGGACCTCGCTCCCTACTATGACAAGACGGAGATGCTCGTGGGCATCTACGGCACCAATACCGGTCTGGAAAACACGCCGGACTCGCCGGACGGGTGCTTGCTGCCGCCGCCGAAGATGCGTGCGGGTGAACTACTCGCACAGCACCGGGCCAAGAAGCTCGGCATTCCGGTGACGCATATCCATCGCGCGGTGCTCAGCGTGAAGCAGGATGCGGATAAGCTCCCGGCGAAGATTCACCCGAAGAACGTGAAAGCCCAACGTGTGCTGGCGCAGGCGATGCGCGAACGCCAGGCGTGTTTCTGGGCGACGCCCTGCGGACGTGGCTGCTCGATCAAGGCCAACTACCAATCCACGACGGTGCATCTGCCGCCGGCGCTCGCCACGGGTAACCTTGACATCCTCACCGATGCGATGGTGCGGGCGGTGATCGTGGATGATAGCGGCAAGGCGACGGGCGTGAGCTACATTGATCGCAAGACGAAGCAGGAATATACGGTGAAGGCCCGCGTGGTGGTCCTGGCGGCGAGCTCCGCCGAGTCCGTGCGTATTTTGCTCAACTCCAAGTCGCCGCGCTTCCCGAACGGACTCGCCAACTCCAGCGGCCTCGTGGGCAAGTATATCATGGATACCGTGGGCGCACGCCTCGGTGGCCAAATCCCGGCGCTCGAAAATCTGCCGGTGCACAACGAAGACGGCGCCGGTGGCGCGCACGTCTACGTGCCGTGGTGGCTCTACAAGGAGCAGCACGCCGGGAAGCTCGGCTTCGCGCGGGGCTACCACATCGAATTCGAATCCGGACGGCGCATGCCGGGCATGGGTGCGACGGGCGGAGTGGAGAGCCTGACGGGCGGCAACTACGGCAAACAATTCAAGGAAGACGCGCGCCGCTACTACGGCTCGTTTATGGGCTTCGCCGGTCGCGGCGAAATGATCCCCAATGATGACTCCTTCTGCGAACTCGATCCGACGGTGAAAGACAAGTGGGGTATCCCCGTGCTGCGTTTCCACTGGAAGTGGTCGGAGCACGAGACCCGGCAGGCGGCGCACATGCAGAAGACCTTTGTCGAAATCATCGAGTCGATGGGTGGCAAAGCGGGCAAACCGGATGCAACGGGTGCGCAGGCAATCGAGCCCGGCGGTAAGATCATTCACGAAGTCGGCGGCACGATCATGGGTGCGGATCCGAAAAAATCGGTGACGAACCAATGGTGCCAGACTTGGGACGTGAAGAACTTGTTTGTCACGGACGGTGGCGCGTTTTGCTCGAATGCGGACAAGAATCCCACGCTCACCATCATGGCCCTGGCTTGGCGGTCGACCGACTACATGCTCGAAGAAATGCGGAAAGGAAACCTCTGACATGAATACCCCTGACTCGCTTGAAATGCCCCGGATGGATCGCCGCTCTGCGATCAAGTGGATGCTCACGGCCGCCGCCTCGGTGGCGGTGATGGATCGGGCCGCCATGGCGGCTGAAGGCACCGCCACGGCAGGCGTGGGCTATGGCACGGATCCGGATCTGGTGAAGGTCTACAAACCCGGCGACGTATGGCCGCTCACGTTTAACGCGACGCAGCGCCGCTCCGCGACCGCGCTGTGCGATGTGATCATCCCGGCGGATGACAAATCGCCAGCGGCGTCGAAAGTGGGCGTGCCTGATTTCGTCGACGAATGGATCAGTGCTCCGTATCCCGGCCACGATGCCGACAAGAAGACGGTGCTCGAAGGTCTGGCGTGGATCGACGCGGAAGCGCAAAAACGCTTCAGCAACGATTTCGCCGACCTCGTGCTCAAGCAGAAGAGCGCGATCTGTGACGACATCTGTTCGTATGGCAAAGCGAAGCCCGAGTTTAAGCAGGCGGCGCAATTCTTCCGGAAGTTTCGCGATCTCACGGCGGGAGGATTCTACTCCACGCCCGAGGGGATGAAAGACATCGGCTACGTCGGCAACGTCGCGATCACGACCTACGAAGGTCCGACGCCGGAGGCGCTGAAGCACTTGGGCTTGGCGTAGGGAAGGAGGACGCCGCGCATTGAGAGCCGGGCGCTGGGGCCCGGCTTTATCTACCCCGCATCAGCGAGGCACCAGCGGTATGGCATGTAAGCCGCGAAGCGGGGCAAACGTGCGCCAAAAGCCGTCGGGCGGAAATGAGCGAGTGGGGCGCGTGGGCAGCCTGACGCGCTGAGCGGGCACGGGATTCAGTTAGCCGCGTCCGCCCGCCAAACACTCCGGAGCCCAAATGAGGACTCAGCGCTTCGTCCAGAGCCGTAGAGACGAGAGGAGGAAATCCTCCAGCGCGGCGGATTCGTTGAGATTTAGCCGAAGGAGCCCGGCGTTGTGCTCGAGTTTTTCGATCGAGGCGGTCAGGGCGCGGCGCGTGGTTTCGTCGCCACGCGTGAGGCGGGGGAGGGCGAAGGCGCGGGTGGCTTGCTCGATCTCGGCAAAGAGGCGGGAGCGGAGGCCGTTGGCGATGCCGGTCTCAATCGCGACCTGCTCGTCGTCGTCGAGGTCGGGTGGAAGCTTCTCCTTTTGGAGTTTCCAGACTTCGTCCGTGGCAAAGTCGAGCACGGCACCGAAGCGGGCGACGAGGCCATAGAGTGTGAAGATGTGATCGGCGGCGACCCGTTTATCAGTGACACCTTCGGTCAGTCGACCGAGCCACGTGCGGTAATCTTCGAGCCATGGGGTCCAACCGTCCGCGGCGAGTGGGATCCCGAGTGAGGGAAACCTAAACTGGAGCACGCGGCTCCGGATCGTAGGCAAGAGCGCGTAGGGGCGCGTCGTGAGCAGGAGAAGCGTGGTGTGGGCGGGGGGCTCCTCGAGGGTTTTGAGAAACACGTTGGCCGCGGCGGTGTTCATGCGATCGACCTCATGGAGGATCGCCACCTTGCGCGGCGCGACGGCGGGAGAAACCTGAACCTTCGTGATCAGCTCGCGAGTGGCGTCGGCGGAGATCTGGCGCATCTTACCCGCCGGGCGAAGGGCGAAACAGTCAGGATGTTGATCCGGCGGGAAGGTGACCTGGGCCCGGGCACCATCGGCGCCGTTGAGCAGGCGATCGGCGATGGCGAGCGCGATGGCGACGAGCGTGTCGGGATCGTCACCGTGCAAGAGCAGGCTGTGCGAGAGCCGGCGGCGGGCAATGGCTTGCTCAATGACAGCGACGGCGGGCGTGCCAGCGAGGGCAGGGGGCCAGGGCGTGGCGGCAGTCATGGCGGCAATGAGGGAGGCGGAAAACGCAATCAGTCCAGGCCAGGAAGGGCCCAGTCCGAGGGCATCACTTCAGGCGCGCCTGCACTTCGGACCAAATCTTCTTTTCGATCGAGTCTTCGGTCTTGGTGCCATCAACCACGATAAAGCGCTCCGGCATGCCTTTCGCGAGCACGAGGTAGCCCTCGCGGACCTTGTTGTAGAAATCGACGTTCTCGCGCTCCATGCGATCAGGCAGATCAGAGGCGCGCTGCTTGAGGCGGGCGAGGCTGACCTCGGTGGGCACATCGATGACGATCGTAAGGTCGGGCATGATGCTGCCGACGGCGAAGCGGTTGACCTGCGCGACGGGATCGGCGGCGAGGTTGCGGGCGATGCCCTGATACACGGTCGAAGAGTCGAGATAGCGATCGCTGAGGACGATGACACCACGGCCGAGGGCCGGGGTAATTACCTCGCGCACGAGTTGGGCGCGAGCGGCGGTGAAGAGGAGGAGCTCGGTCTCGGCGCACATCTCATCGCCCTTGGAATTGTGGACGATGATATTGCGAATCTGTTCGCCGATCTCAGTGCCGCCGGGTTCACGAGTCGTGACGACTTCGCGGCCGATCTTCTGAAAGTGTGCGGCGAGGCGCGCAATCTGCGTGGATTTGCCGGAGCCTTCGGAGCCTTCGAACGAGATCAGGCGGCCGGCGGTCTTGGGTTTTTGTGGCATGGCAGCAGAGTGACGGGCTTAGCGCCAGTTGGCGAGGAAGGTTTCCAAATCCGAAAGAGAAGGGCTCTGCGCCGTGCGCACGTAGTGGCCACTGGTTGAGACGCCGAGGGCGAGGCAGGACTCCGGCGTGAGACCGAGCAACTGGCCGGTGGTGAAACCGGCATTGAAGTGATCGCCGGCGCCCGTGGTGATCAGCGGCGTGCTGGTGTAAGGACCGGGCACGCACCAGGTGCCCTCGACAGTGGCGCAGGCGGCGCACTCGCGCGGGTGAACAACGACAGTGGTCAGGGCGAGCTTGGCGCGGATTTCGGCTGCCATCTGCTGGAGGCTGGCAGGGTCTTCCCCGATGGCGGCGAAACCGAGCGCAGCGTAGACCTGTTGCGCTTCCTTCAGATTGAGCCCGAGGGTGACGCGGCCAAACCCGGCAAACTTGGCCATCGCGGTGAGGGCGGCGCGAAGATCCTCGACGGAGCGCTTTTCGGGGTCGCAGAGATCGAAGAAGAAAATGCGGTCGCG
>CANGHW010000176.1 GCA_947453695.1 Opitutia bacterium | reverse complement strand
GTGCTGACCGTGATTCGTTCGCCGCCGAGGGCGAGGCCGGCCTCGTCGCGGAGGATGTCGACCGCGTGCATGACGGCGTCGTAGTTGTGCAACGGCTCACCCATGCCCATGAGCACGATGTTGCGTAGCCGCTCCCCGGCTTTGGCGGCCTCCGCTCGAGCCCGGGCTTGGGCGGCGGACGAAGCCACACCGGCTTCAGGTGCGCGGAGGGCACGGGCGACATGCACGGCCTGCGCGACAATCTCGCCGGGAGTGAGGTGCCGCGTGTAGCCCATCTGGCCGGTCGCGCAAAACACACAGCCCATCGCGCAGCCCACCTGCGAACTCACGCAAGCGGTGACGCGACCCTTGTAGCGCATGAGGACGGTCTCGATGCGTTCGGCGTCGGCGAGGCGGAGAAGGTATTTGCGGGTGAAACCGTCGGTGGAATCGGTTTCGAGCGCGGTCGGCAGGACGCCGATGGAGGTCTCCGCAAGGAGGCGGGTGCGCACCTTCGCCGGGAGGTCGGGCATGGCCGTCTCGGAAAACGACTCGGCGAGGCCGAGGTAGAGGTAGTTCCACAGCGTCGCGGCATGCACCGGCGACAATTCCCATGAGACGAACAACGCGCGCAGTTGCTCGCGGGTGAGGTCGTAGAGGTTGAGCGGCGCGGCGGACATGGCGGAGCGAAGCGACGCGGGGACGCGCTCAGCGCAGCGAAGCGAGGGCGGCGGGGATGGGGATGGTTTGGCGGCGGCGGTCGAGGAAGAAGTTGATCTCGGTGTAGCCGGCTTCCTGCAGGGTGAGGAGGGCGTTGGCGTAGCCGTCGGCGACGCGCGTGGGGCGGTGAGCATCGGCACCGAGGACGACCGGGATGCCGCGAGCGTGCATGAGGCGGAGAATCGAGGGACTCGGGTTGATCTCGCGGATGGCTTTGTTGGCGCCGCTGGTGTTGAGCTCCATCGCGACGCCGGTGGCAGCGATGCGGTCAAGGGCGCGTTCGATGAACGGGAGAATGCGCTCAAAGTGCCATTCGGTGGGCGACTCGTTTTTGATCAGATCAGGGTGCGCGAGGGTGTCGTAGAGGCCGGTTTCGGCCGAGCGAGCGAGGTGGTCGAAGTAGAGCTGTTGGTATTCGAACCAGTTGCCGTGGAAGAAACGCGCGCGGTAATCCGGCACCTGTGGGTGCACCGAGCCGAGCACGTGGTGCAGCGGGGCACGGGCGTGGAGTTTTTCGAGCCACGGTTCGACGCCGGGGTAGTAGTCGCTCTCGAGGCCGAGACGGACATCGAGGCGGCCGGTGAAATGCTCACGGGCGGCGGCGACGAGCTCGATGTAGTGGTCGTATTGCTCGGGCGCCATGCGGACGGCGTGCGAGATGCGGTCGGGTAGCGGGCAGTGGCAGGTGAAGATGATGCCCTTCAGGCCGCGCGCGAGGGCTTCGGCGGCATATTCCACGGGCTCGCCGTGCGCGTGTTTGCACAACGGCGTGTGGCAGTGGGATTCGTAGAGAAGTGGTGTGGACACGAGGCGAGTGCAGGTAACGGCCGAGCTCCGAGCGAAAAGTCCGGAGCTCGAGCCCTGCCCGGCGGAGGACACAGCTCAGAAGAACGTGTAGTATTTCTCTTCGGCGAGGCGCTGGATCAGGAGCGCGAGCTCCATGGCGTGGTAGTCGCCCCACATGGAGGATTCGCCGTTCGGGACCTTCTGGCCCTTGGCGACGTGGTCCCAGCCGTTTGGACGGTGGTAGACGCTGTGGAGAAGGAGGCCCTGGTGTTTCTTGTCGGTGGAGAGATAGGGCTCGTCGAAGAGGGTGTCGGCGATGGTGAGGCCGGCCTGGAAGTAGCGTTTACCGGCGGCCTTCTCACCCTTGGCGGCGAGGTAGGTGCCGAGGCGGAGGAAGCCCTGCGCGGCGATGGCGGCGGCGGAGCTGTCGACGGGTTCGTGGGCGTTGTAGGGATCGGCGTTTTTCTTGGTGATGTCGCCGAGCTTGTGGCTGTTGAGGGCCATCGAATCCCAGTAGGGCACGCCGTCTTTCGCGGAATAACCGTCGATGTAGTAGTCGCTCGTGGCGCGGGCGGTCTCGAGGAAGAGATCGGTCACGGCGCGGCGGCCGCCGACGGCGTCGAGCTCGGAGCCTTTGACGGTGTCGAGGAATTCGAGCTGCTCGGCGTAGCCGGCAATGATCCAAGCGGCGCCACGCGTCCAAGTGGTGAACGGCGAGTAGCCCTGTTGCGAGGACGGGCACCGGAACTGGCCGTCGTTCCGGTTGAAGACGCTCTCATGCGCGACGCGGCCGCGGACGTCGTAGCTGTCACGACCAGTGCCGAAGAAGACGTTGAAGCGCGCGGTGGTGGCGGCGTGCTCGATGGCGCGGTGGAGGAGATTGGTGGGCTTGTCTCCTTCGCCCATCAGTGCGTGGCCGAGCTGGTGCGCGACGACGAGAGAGCGCATGGAGCGGATCGTGTCGGCGAAGAGGGACTGCGGGCCGTTGAAGGAGTAGACGTAGCCGCTGGGCGCGACGCCGGGGGCGCCGGCGACGGGCGACCAGGGGGCTTTGGCGTTGGTGGTGGCGTAACGGGCGGCTTGGACGGCGCCGGAGACCTTCAGTGCGATCTCGGTATAGTCGAGTTCGCCTTGGTCCTTCGCGACCTTGCCCTCGAGGATGAGGCGGCGGAGGTTGCCGTAGGTGGAGACGTTGTTGAAGCCGTGGTCATGGACGCCGACGTGCGAGACGTGTGAGGCCATGAGCTTGACGGTCTTCTCGCGGGCGAGCTTCAGCGAAGAGGCGTCACCGGTGGCGTCAAAATGAAGGAAACCCATGCCGAACTGGAAGCCCTGAGTCCACTCTGTCCAGCCGCGTGAGGTGTATTTACCGGCGACGGTGAAAACGGGGGTGCCCTTGGCGGGATCCCACGCGGCGTCGATGGCGCGGATCTTCTGGCCGGCGAGTTCGAAGACTCGCGCGGTTTTCTTGGTGAGGCGCTGGGGCGTGAGCGTGGCGTTGATTTTCATGGGCGGTTGGAGGCGTGAAACCCGGGAACTTGCCGGTCCCCGGACGGTGAAACAAGAGCGGAGTTCGGCGCAGGCTCGACGGCCCGGGCGGCGACGTGCAGGGTAACAGCGTCATGCCGCCCCTAGTGGAAAGTTTTCTGAAGGCGTTCATCCCCCTTTTCGTGGCGATCGACCCGATCGGGCTCGCCGCGGTCTTTCTCGCGCTCGGTGCCGGTGTGCCCGAAGCGACCAAGAAGCGAATCGCCACCCAAGCGACGTGGACGGGCGGGGCAGTGGCGCTCCTGTTCTTGTTTCTCGGTCAGACCATCTTTGCTGCGCTGGGGATCACTCCGAGCGACTTCCAAATCGCCGGCGGATTGATCCTCTTCATCCTCGCGGCGCGCGATCTGATCCACTCGGCCGCCGCGGAGCCGGAAAAGCTGGCCGATGATTTCGGCGTGGTGCCGCTCGGGATGCCGCTAATTGCCGGCCCGGCTTCGATCACGACGCTTATTTTGCTGGCGCAAACGCAAGGCGTGGCGGTGACCTTCGCGGCACTGGCGGCTAATCTCGTAATCGTGGTGCTGGCCTTTGCCTTCAGCGAGCGGATCGGACGCATCGTCAGCCCGACGGGGATGCGCGCTATTTCGAAAATCGTGTCGATGCTACTCGCCGCCATTGCCGTAAACATGATTCGGCAAGGACTGAAGGGGTAGCTCTATTTCTTTCGAACGGGGTCTTAGCCTGAGAATGTTGTGAGGAGTTCGGCGTAGATTTTCGCGCTAGCGATAAGCTCCTTCACTTTGGCCCGCTCATCGATCGCGTGATAGTCCTCGCCGCCGGGGCCGTAGCCGAGCGTCGGGATCTTCAGGTGGCTCGCGAAGAAGTGCATGTCGTTGAAGCCCGTAGAGACATTGAACACGGTCTTCTGCTTACGCACTCTGGTCACGCAGCCGGCCATCGCGGAAAAAAATGGATGCGTCGGCTTTGAGAAACAGGAGAAGTTCTCGGAAATCTTTGTGACGGTGATCTTGCAGCCCGGGATATTGCGCGCAGCCGCCGCGAGGAAGGCCCGCAGGTCGCGCTCGGCGGCCGGGTGGTTCTCCACAGCCAACACCCGACGGTCGATCGTGAAGCGAGCGAGCGACGGCACCGTGTTGATCTTGCCGCCCGGCCCGGCGGAGAACTCGCCGCCGACGTTCAGCGTGGGCCGCATGGTTTTTCCCTCGGGGGTGACGAAAGTGCGTTTCTCCAGCCGGCGCGCGTAATCGCCAAGGGCGAGGACGAGCGCGGACATTTTTTCGAGGGCGTTGATACCTTTCTCTGGCGTAGAGCCGTGAGCGGCGCGGCCGTGCACCGTGACTTCGAGCCAGAGGGTGCCATTATGCCCGCAGCAGACTTGGTTGAGTTCGCCTCCTTCCATAACGATCGCGTAGTCGGGGCGGATGGGCGCGTGGTCGACGAGCCAGCCGGCGCCGAGCACCGAATCGGTCTCCTCGTCGGCCGTGAACGAGACTTCGACGTTCAGCTTCGGCGCCGTGCGCGTGGCGCGGAGCGCCGTGAGCGCAAGGAGCAGACTCGCGATGGAGCCCTTCATGTCAGACGTGCCGCGGCCGTAAATCCAGCCGCCATCGACGGCGCCGCTAAAGGGGCTGCCGTGGCGCCAGGTGCCGGAAACAGGCACGACGTCATAGTGGGCGTTGAAATGGACGGTTTTCTTCGCGCCCGGTGCGGCGAGTTTGCCGAGGACGTTGAATCGCGGGTAGGCGTGCTGTTCGGGAGGAAGGGACTTCTTGAGCAACGCCGCCGGGATCGCGAACCGGCGCGCCGCGAGGCCCGCAGCGGCGACTTCCTTGGTCAGCAATGCCGTGATGGCGTCGTAGCTGAGCCCGGGGGGATTGGTCGTGTCGATCGCGACGAGGCGGCGGAGCAGCGCAAGCAGATCGTCGGAGTGGCGGTCGATGTAGGCCGAAGGGGTCACGGTGCAAAGGGTGCCGGCAGCCCATCCGGAAGACACGGAAAAATTCTTCGCGCGAGGGCACAAAGGGTGTTGCGTAGGAGCCATGAACGACGAGGCACGCCAGATCATCGCAAAATTGGGCCTGGAGCCCCTTCCGGGCGAAGGCGGGTGGTTTCGCCGGACCTGGGAAAGCCCGGAAAAAGTCAGCCCGGACCGCGCGGCTTGGGCTGTCATCTACTTTCTGGTGACCCCAGAGGATTTCTCGGCGCTCCACCGGCTGGAAACCGACGAAATCTGGCTCTTCCACGCTGGCGACCCGCTGGAGCATGTCATTCTCGACCCGGCCGATGGCCGCGCAACCGTCCGGCGACTCGGCGGCGACCTCCTCGCCGGCGAGATCCCCCAGCTCGTGGTGTCGCGCGCCACTTGGCAGGGCGCCCGTATCGTCCCCGGCGGGGCGCGCGGCTGGGCGCTCGTCAGCTGCACCATGGCGCCGCAATGGGTCGAACGGGAGTGCACAATCGGCCGCCAGGCCGACCTGCTCACCCTTTTTCCCGCTGCGCACGCGCAAATCGTGGCTCTGACAAGATGAGATTTTGACAGAGAGGTGGGGGCGTCGCACGTTTCGGATAAATGGCCCTCGCCGACCTCAGAAAAGATTACTCGCTCGCCGGTCTCGCGGAAAAGGATCTCGCGAAGGACCCGTTCCGCCAGTTCGAGAAATGGTTCCAAGAGGCCGAGGCGGCCAAGCTTACCGAGCCCAACGCGATGACGCTCGCGACTGCGACGCGCGAGGGCCGTCCCTCGGCGCGCACCGTGCTCCTCAAGGGTCTCGACGGGCGCGGCTTCGTGTTTTACTCGAATTACGAGAGCCGCAAGGGCCGCGAAATCGCCGCCAATCCGCAGGTCACCCTGCTGTTTCCGTGGATCGCGCTGGAGCGCCAGGTAATCGTCGAGGGCACGCTCACGAAAGTCGCGCGCGAGGAGAGCGAGGCGTATTTCCACTCGCGCCCCCGCGCAAGCCAGCTGGGCGCGTGGGTATCGCAGCAGAGCTCCATCATCTCGGGCCGTGCGGTGCTCGAAGATGCGATGAAGGCGCTCGAGAAAAAATACGCCGGAGAGGAAGTGCCGACGCCGCCCAACTGGGGCGGGTGGCGCGTGGCGCCAGAGACGGTGGAATTTTGGCAGGGCCGCCGCAGTCGCCTCCACGACCGTCTGCGCTATAGCCGCGGCAAAAACGGAGACTGGACGGTCGAACGCCTCGCCCCATGAAGAAGAAGGCCGCGCGCTCCGGTCGCCGGGTCGCCGCCAGTCCCCGGGCGAACAAGGCCGTGCCGGCCGCGCTGCTGGCCGCAGCGTTGCGCGCGCAAAGCGAGGGCGTATTCATCGCCGAGCGTCGCTGCTCGGAGTTCGGTCTGACGATCCTCTTTGCCAACGACAGCTTCTGCGCGATCACCGGGCATAGTGCCAGGGACCTTGTCGGCCGGTCCCATGGCTTCCTCCACCTGGAGCGCGCCGACCTGGAGCGCCTGCGGCACTGGTCGCCCAAGGCCCAACCAGGGCAGCCCCTCGTGGGCGAAGGCATGTTGCTGCGGGCTGATGGGCAGACGATCAGCGCCGCGTGGAGCTTTGATCCGGTGTGCTGCCCCGGCGGAAAGATTTCCCATATCGTCGCCACCTACCGCGATCAGACTGAAAAGCGCCGGCTGCAGGAGGCGCTGGTGCATGCCCAGCGTCTCGACGCCGTGGGCCGACTCGCCGGCGGCGTGGCGCACGACTTCAACAACCTCCTCTCTGTCATCAACGGCTACTGCGAAATCCTCGCCGCCCACGTCGCCGCTAACCCACAGGCGATGCGCGAGGTCGCCGAGATTCACCATGCCGGCCGCAAGGCCGCGGCCCTTACCCAGCAGCTCCTAGCCTTTAGCCGCCGTCAGCCACTCAACTCCCGCGTCATCAACCTCAACACGCTCGTGCAGGAGAATGCCGAGATCATGCGGCGTCTGATTGGCGAAACCGGACGGCTCGACCTCGAATTGGCCGAGGGGCTCGACAATGTCCGCACCGACCCAACCCAGTTTCAGCAAGTCCTCCTCAATCTCGTGCTTAACGCCCGCGATGCCCTCCGCGACCGCGGCCGCATCGTGATCACGACCGCCAACCGCGAGATCAAACCGGGACTCAACCGCCGGCTCACCGACACGCCCCCGGGGCGTTACGTGTTGATCAGTGTGACGGACAACGGCACCGGCATGGATGCCGACACGCAGAAGCACCTGTTCGAACCTTTCTTCACTACGAAGCCTGAGGGCAAAGGCACGGGGCTAGGACTCGCACTGGTCTATGGCGTGGTGCAGCAAAGTGGCGGCTACATCTACGCCCGCAGCGCCGTGCTCGTTGGATCGACTTTCGAGATTCTGCTGCCCGTGGTCCACGAAGCAGCCGATTTGCCCCGCGAGCCGGTGGCCGCCCTGCCGGTTACTCGCGGCAGTGAGACCGTGCTGCTGATCGAGGCCGACGAAGTCGTCCGCAAGATGGTCGCTGGCATCCTCCACGCGGACGGCTACCGGGTGCATGCCGCCAAATCGGCTGGCGCCGCGCTGCGTGAAATCAAGGAGCTCGACCGGCCATTGCAGTTGCTGATCGCCGACGTGACTGGCGACAGTGAACCCTTTGCCCGGCGCCTGCACGCCGCTCACCCCGGGCTGCGCGTGCTATGCACCTCGGGACAGGCGTGCGGCGTCGGCGACACTTGGCTGAAGGACGGCCACGGCGCCTGCCTCAACAAGCCGTATGCGCTGAGCGAAATGCTCAAGGCCGTGCGTAAACTCCTCGACGCGTGAGCCGCGCGTCACGTTCTCCAAATCCGGGCTCGCCACCGCTTCCGCGGCCTTGGTGTGCTCTGCACCAATGATCCTCTTCCTCACTGGAGCTTCAGGGCTGGTCGGCTCGGCGTTTGCCCGGGCGGCGTTGCGCCGTGGCCATCGCGTGGTAGGCGCGGTGGGCAGCTACGAGGGCGAGTTGGAGGGCGTGGCCAAGAAAATCTCGCTCGACCTGACCGATGAGGCCGCCACCACGGCCGCTGTGCTCGACACGTTTCCCGACGCCATCGTCAACTGCGCCGCCGTCTCGGTGCCCGAGCAATGCGAGCTCGATCCGGCGCGGGCACAGACGCTCAACGTCACGCTCCCCGCCACCCTCGCCCGCCTCGCGCATCACCTCAGCGCGCGGCTCATTCATCTCTCGTCGGAACAGGTCTTCGACGGCACCCGCGCCACGCCCTACGCCCCCGGTGATACGCCCTCCCCGATCAATCTCTACGCCCGGCAAAAACTGGAGAGCGAACGCGCCGTGCGCGCCGCAGCGCCGGAGTTTGCCGTCACGATCCGCGCGCCGCTCCTCATGGGCGACAGCCCGGGCGGGAAACGCAGCCTACACGAGCGCCTGCTGGCAGACTGGGCCTCAGGAAAAACGCCGCGCCTCTACACCGACGAGTTTCGCCAGCCCTGCGCCGCCGAAAATCTCGCGGAGGTGATGGTCGAGCTCTGCGAGCGGCGCGACGTGCGCGGCGAACAGCACTGGGCCGGCGCCGAGCTCCTTTCGCGTTACGACTTGGGCGTAAAGCTGCGCGAACGGTTCAAACTCACCGAAAAACAGGCCCCGCTCGCAGCCGTCACCCGTGCCGACACACCCGAAGCCGCCAAGAAACGCCAGGCCCGGCTGGGGTTGGACATCTCGTTCCTCGCCGGGAAACTCAAAACCCGCGCCCAGACCGTGGCGGAGCAAATCGAAGACCTCAAAGTGCCGCCGCCGGTGCGCGAGTGGTATTTCGGGCAAAGCTGAACCGCGCCTCCCATGCAACTCGACGTCTTGCCCACCCGCACCAGCGGCGCGGCGGAAAACATGGCGACAGATTTTCTGCTCCTGCAGCGCTACCCGCGCGCGACGCCGCGGTTTCGCCACTACGGCTGGCGGGGGCCGGCGTTCACCTTCGGTTATTCGCAGAAAATCGCGCTCGTGAGGGCATCGCTCGAGCATGTCGAGCCGCCCTTCGAATTGTGCCGGCGCGCAACCGGCGGCGGCGTCGTCGACCACCGCGAAGACTGGACCTATGCCCTCGTGATTCCGCGCGGCCATCCGCTCGAGGAACGCCCCGCGACGCACAGCTACCGGGAGATCCACGAAGCACTTGCCGAGGCATTGCGCGAGCAGGGCGTCCATGCGATCACGAAACCGTGCGTCGATGATCCGGCAGACGACGAGAAACCGGCGGGGCCGGCCGGCGTGTGTTTTCAGCGAGCCGAGATCTACGACGTCGTGCGGGCGAGGGATGGCGCGAAAATCGCCGGCGCGGCGCAAAAACGAAACAAGCACGGCCTGCTCTTTCAGGGTTCCGTCTGGCGGCCCGCCGCGGTGTCCGGCGGCGTGACCGTAGATTGGGATAAGTTCGCCGAGGATTTCATCGCGCAGCTCGCCGTCGCACTCGAGGTCGAGGCGCAGGCGACACCCTGGCCGGAGCTCAGCGACGACGAGTTGAGTGCGCTCGTAGACCAGTATTCAGCGACAGAGTGGACGGAACACCGCTGAAGCGGACGCGGCATCGAGAATAGTTTTGCCGGGCCACGTCGCGCTCCGCGTGAATCGGGGATGCCTTCCTCTTCGCTCCAGCAGGTCGGGCGCGGTCTGACGCGTCATTTCGTCATCACTCTCGCAGCTCTCGCCGCTGGTTCCCCGTGGACCGCGCCCGCGGCCAACGCCGCCGAGCGTCCTGCAGCCGCCGTTGATGCGGCCGTGGGCGGCCGCGTGAAAAACGCCACGACCGGCGCCTTCCTCCGCAACGCCCGCGTCGCCGTCGAGGGCACCGCCATCGAGGTTCTGACCAGTGACGCCGGCGAGTTTACGCTCCCGTCCCTCGCTCCGGCCGGCAGCCGGTTGCGCATCAGCTACACGGGTCTTGCCACCGTCACCCTGCCCGCGGCCGCCGCGATGGAGGTTGAGCTCCGCACCTTCAGTCCGACCGATGCCCGCGAGGACGGAGTGGTAAAAATGAGCGCATTCTCCGTCAACAGTTCGCGCGAGATGAGCGCGGCCGAGATGGCAATCAACGAAAAGCTCATCGCCCCCAACGTGAAGGAAGTCGTCGCCACCGACGCCTTCGGCAACCTCGCGCAGGACAACCTCGGCGAGTTTCTCCAGTATCTGCCCGGCGTCGAAGTCGAGGGCGACGGCGCCGCACCGCTCACGGTCGGCCTCCGCGGCATGCCCGCCGAATACACCAATATCGAGATCGACGGCGCGGGCCTCAGCGTTCCTCAGACCGGCGGCTCCACCCGCGTGACCGCGCTCCGCGGCCTCACGATGAGCAACGTCGACCGCATCGAGATCACGAAAGGCCCGACGCCCGACTCCGGCGCCGACAGCATCGGCGGTCGCATCAACATGGTGCCGCGCTCCGCGTTCGAGCGGAGTCGCCCCGAGCTGCGCTACCGGACGTTTCTCCTGATGAACTCGGAGTTTCTCTCCCTGCGCAAAACCCCCGGCGGCAAGGAAGGCGGCGACGGCAAGGCCTACAAGTGGTTCCCGGATTTCGAGGTCAGCTACATCAATCCCGTCAG
>CANGHW010000175.1 GCA_947453695.1 Opitutia bacterium | reverse complement strand
ACGACGTCGCACCCACGATCAGAAATCGCGCCGCTCTGCCGTAGCTCGTGGCGGATGAAAACAGCTGCTGTAGCATCGGCCCATCAGGAGCCAACGAGCGCGCAAGCCGCAATGCCATTCCCGCCTTCTCGCTCCAGCCCCCCTAGCGACGCACCTCGCGCAAGACTCCCCTAAATCTCTCGCCGCAACTGCTTCCTCCAATCCAATTCTCTCCGACCGCAATCTCCTCTGCGTCCGTCGCAAAGCCCCGGACTCGCTGACGCCACACAGCGCCACCGTCCACCGCCACAGCAAGCACTCCTTCGCGTTCAATTCCATTCGCCCGCTTCATGGCCAACCATGGCATCTGCACCAAAACCCGGTGCTCCTGCTGAAAATCAATTCGCAGCGGCTCACTGGTCAGCAAACCACTCCCCCAGTGATCGAAGAAGAAACGCACCCGCGCATCATCCAAATATTCCACCCCGAAGAAATCGCCCTCCCCCGTCGCACCAGTGACGATGAGCGGATCGCGCGAACCCGAGCGGTTCAGGGGAAACCGCAGCGCCAACTCGATGGTGTCATGCTCTGCAGAGCGCTCTACGCCCGGCATCACGGCAGCCACGTCACCAAATCGTAGAGGCACCCTCTGGGACGAAATCATCTCACCCGTGAAACGCGGATGCCCCATATTTCCGAGACTCTTCGCTCCGACCCGCACGCGACCACCTGCTACCCGGTCAAACCGTCGAAATGTCTGCACGACCACAGCGCCATTGACCTCGATCCGCAGGATACGCGATACGCGCCGCGCCTGCTCCACGTCACCCGAGCCATACCACGGATGCGTCTCGGGCGGCAGCAAGGCCCCGAGCAAGAGGCGAACCCGCACGGGTTCGGTGCGCGACAACGTTAGCGGTGCGCTCGCGACCTCCGGCACTCCCTCGCGCATCCAACCCCACTGCGTGAGGCCGCTTTCCAGCGTCCGCACAAAAATTCGGTCGACCGCAGTCCCTTCACCGATGCTCATCAACGTCTCGATGCGGCCAACTCCGCCCTCGGCCAATCGAACGTTTAATTCCCACGCCCCCGGCCGCTCGCCTTTGATCCACTGCCAAGCGGCCGGCACCGTGTTGGCCCATCGCGCCACGTCTCGATAGCCGTCCGGGTTCCACTCCGCGAGATGCCGGTTGAGCTGTAAACTGAAGAGCATCGCAAATACGACCGAGACTACCGCCAGCCCGCCCCACAACGATCGCCAAGCCGCACGCACTAGCCACCACCCCATCTTCGCCAGGCGCTCGAGCGCTAGCACTCCCACACTAGCCAGCAGCATCAACGTCGGCGTGAAATCGAGCTGATAGCGCGCCAGTGAGCCGAAGAAGCACAGCATCATACCGGCCATGGCGAAAAACAGCAGCGACACCGCCCCAAGCCACGCGAGCAACGGCCCGCGCTCCGCCGCGTCGCGCCGCCACAATGCAAGCGGCGCAGCCAGCGCCAACCACGCCACCGGCAGATTGGTTAGCACCCCAAACACGTCGTCATGACCGCCAAACCCTGTTGGCTTGGGCGGCAAGACCGCTGGCTGAATGAACGGAAAATATTCCAACCACTGCGCCGCCGAGAAAAAATATCTCCAGCCGTTAAAGCCCACGTAACCGAGCCCGAAGTGCGCCATCTTGGATTCGTAATCAAGACTCAGCTGGTAAGCCTGGCCAAATTGGAGCGGATTCTCGAAACGCAGATAGTTGTGGAGCGCCATCAGCGCCCCGACCACCGCCAGCGGCACCACTCCCGCCACGGCCTCCCGCCACGGCACCTGCCGCCGTTGCGACCACCACCACAGTAGCGGCACTAACATCAGCGGCGTGCTCACCAAATACGTCGGTCGCGACGCGATCGCCAACCCGAGACATAGACCCGCCGTCGCATACCACCGCCGCCGGCTCCGTTCTGCGTGCAACGCTTCAAATACCGCCCAGAGCGCCAACATCGAAAAACAATATCCCGCGCCGATCGGCAGCTCCCACATGTGCGGTCGCCTCAGCAACACCGGACCAAGACTCGCAATCCCCAACACCAGCAACGCCAGCCCACTCACTGCCGTCCCTGTCTCCGGGAAATAACGTTGCCGCACTCGTAGCCAAAGTCCCGCGGCGGCCAAAAAAGCGCCATAAACAAACATGAGTTCCGCCACCGGCAGGGGCAAATCCACACCTGTCACAACGCGGAACGGCAACATCAGCACCACCATCGGCGCCGCACCAAAATAGAGGTAATACTTACCCTTGTAGAGCGTGGCGTCATGCAGCGCCAAACCCGGAGGCCTCTGCTGCGGATCATAGGGATCTTTCACCGCCAGCAACTCGGCGGGCACATCCACCTTCATCGACAGTTGCCCGTCCAGCCACCCGTCGATGAGGAGATTGTAATAGTCACGTTGCTCCCGCCCAAAATCCCACGAGGCCCCGTTCGACCGCACCGTCCAAACGTCCCAGGCCAAAACCGCCAGCGCCACCGCCAGCAGCAAAACTCGCTCAAGGCGCGTCATGTCACGGGTAAAACCCCACTTGCGTCCCTCGACGCGTTAGCTTGGCCTTGGTCATTCGTCTCACGGAATGACCCACGCAAAAACCGAGCAACTCAATTTCGCCGTCATCGGCTGCGGCCTCATCGGGCGCAAACGCGTCCTCGCCCTCGGCAAGAATCCGCCGCTGCTCTACACCTGCGATCTCGACCCCGGCCGTGCCGCCGACCTCGCGAAGCTAGCCCCCGGCTGCACTGCTGTCACCGACTACGCCGTTGCGCTAGCCGACCCGCGCGTGCACGCCGTCATTGTCTCGACGCTCAACGCCTCCCTCGCCCCCATCGCTCTGGCCGCTGTCAAAGCCGGCAAACACGTGCTCGTCGAAAAACCCGGCGCCCTCAACGCGGCCCAACTTCGCACAATTCACACCTTAGCCCAAGCCAAAGGCACCCGCGTCCGCCTCGGCTATAATCACCGATTTCACCCCGCGCTCCAGAAGGCCCGCGAGCTCTTCGAGTCCGGCGTGCTCGGCCCGCTAATGTTTCTCCGTGCGCGTTACGGCCATGGGGGACGCAAGGGCTACGACCGCGAATGGCGCGCCGATCCGGCCCTTTCCGGAGGCGGAGAACTCATCGATCAGGGGGTCCATCTCATCGATCTCGCCGGTTGGTTCCTCGGGGAGCTACCCATTGTCGAGGGCCACGCCTCCACGAACTTCTGGGACATGAAGGTCGACGACAACGCCTTCCTTTCCCTCCGCACGGCCGCCAACCAAACCGCTTGGCTCCACGCCTCCTGCACCGAGTGGAAAAACCTCTTCTCGCTCGAACTCTACGGCCGCGACGCGAAGCTCGCCATCGACGGTCTCGGCGGCAGCTACGGACCCGAGAAACTCACCTACTACAAGATGCTCCCCGAAATGGGACCGCCCGATATCACGAGTTGGGAATTCGTCCGGGGCGACGACTCATGGGCCCTCGAAACCCGCGCCTTCGTCGACGATATACGTCTTGGCCGCGAGCCTTCCCCCGGCCTCCGTGAAGGCATCCGCACCCTCGAAATCGTCGAAGAAATCTACCGCAAGAGCGGTTTCCCTGTCTCAGTAGCGGGTCTCTAGGCCTCGCCTGTCATCCCGCTCAACGCATCCGCGACCCGGCGAAGCCATCCGCCGCTCCCAACCTGAAATCGTAAATTATAAATCGTAAATTTCTCCGATGATCATCACGCGCTCACCACTTCGCGTCTCCCTCGGCGGCGGCGGCACCGATCTCCCTTCGTATTATCGTGAGCACGGCGGCTTCCTCGTCGCCGCTGCCATCGACAAATACGTCTACATCACGCAGCACCGCACGTTTCAGCCCGAGATCATCATCAAGTATTCGAAACTCGAGCGCGTCCCCTCCGTCGACAAGATCGAGCACCCGATTATCCGCGAAGCCCTCAAGCTTACTGGTGTCAGCGACCCTCACCTTGAACTCACCTCGATGGCCGATATCCCGGGCGGCACCGGCCTCGGCTCGTCCGGTAGCTTCACGACCGCACTGCTCAAAGCCCTCCATACTTCGAAACGCGAACTCATCTCCCCGGCCGAACTTGCCGAACAGGCCTGCGACATTGAGCTCAACAAGCTCGGCGAGCCGATCGGTAAACAGGACCAATACATCGCTGCCGTTGGCGGCATCACGGCCTTCACCTTCCATAAGGACGGCCGCGTCGAATATCGTCCCTGCGTGATTTCCGAAGAGACGCTCTTCAACCTCGAAGACAATCTCCTCCTCTTTTTCACCGGCTACAGCCGCAGCGCCTCCGCGATCCTCAAGGACCAAAACGACAAGTCCAAGAGCAACGACCAGGCGATGCTCGACAATCTCCACTTCACCAAAGATCTCGGCCACCAATCCCTCGCGGCCCTCGAAACCGGCAACCTCGAAGAGTTCGCGCGCCTGATGGACGTCCACTGGCAGCGCAAGAAAGCCCGCAGCTCCGGCATGAGCAACGCCGTCATCAACGACTGGTATGACCACGCGATGGCTCACGGCGCCCTCGGCGGAAAACTGATCGGTGCCGGCGGTGGCGGCTTCCTCATGTTCTACGCTGGCGACAAGAAAAAGCTCCGCCACGCCATGCGCGAAAAAGGCCTCCAAGAAGTTCGTTTCCGCTTCGACTTCGAAGGCACCAAGGTCGTCGCCCAAAACTAAGATGGCCTCTGCCAACCTTCCCGTAGCCCTCCTCGCCGGCGGCATGGCTACGCGCCTGCGCCCCATCACGGAAAAAATCCCCAAGCTCCTCGTCGAGGTCGCCGGCGAACCCTTCTTTTCTCACCAACTGCGCCTCCTCAAATCCGCCGGCCTCACTAAAATCGTCCTCTGCGTCGGCTACCTCGGCGACCAAATCGTCGACCTCTACGGCGACGGCTCGAAGTGGGGCGTCCATATCGATTACTCCTTCGATGGCCCCAAACTCCTCGGCACCGGCGGTGCGCTTATCCAGGCGCTCCCTAAGCTCGGGGACGCCTTCTACGTCCTTTACGGCGATAGCTATCTACCCATCGACTACCACGCCGTCGCCCAACACTTCCTCACCTCAGGCCGCGAAGGCCTAATGACCGTCTACGAAAACCACGGCCGCTACGACACCTCCAATGTCGAGTTCGCCGGCGGCGAGATCGTCCGATACGATAAGAAAAACAAGACCCCGGCGATGCACCACATCGACTACGGCCTCGGCCTCTTCCTCGCTTCTGCGTTCGCAAAATTCCCCCGCGACGCCGTTGTCGACCTAGCCGCCATCCAAATGGACCTCGTCGCCCGCCGCCAGCTTACCGGATACGAAATGAAACAGCGCTTCTACGAAATCGGCTCCCACGAAGGCCTGAACGAACTCGACGCCCTCCTCCGCACTGGCCAAGTTCGACCCAACTAAAAACCTCCATGTCTTACTCTATCCAACATCTCCGCGAGACCACCGAGATCATCTCGAAGATCAATCCGGACGACTGCGAGAAATGCGTCGCCGAGCTGCGCGCCACCCGTGACCGCGGCGGCCGCCTCTTTATCCTCGGCGTCGGTGGTAGCGCCGCCAACGCCTCGCACGCCGTGAACGACTTCCGCAAGATCGCCGGCCTCGAGTGCTACGCCCCCACCGACAACGTCTCCGAGCTCACCGCCCGCACCAACGACGAGGGCTGGCAGAGCGTCTTTGTCGAGTGGCTCCGCGGCTCCCGCCTCAACGCCAAGGACACACTCCTCATCCTCTCCGTCGGCGGCGGCAACCTGGAGAAGAACGTCTCCCCTAATCTCGTCCTTGCCCTTAAGCTCGCGAAAGAGATCGGCTCCCACGTCATCGCCATCGTCGGCAAAGACGGCGGTTACGCTGCCAAGGTCGCCAATGCCTGCGTGATCGTCCCCACCGTCAACCCGGCCAATATCACCCCGCATTCCGAGGCCTTCCAGGCCGTCATCTGGCACCTCTTCGTCTCCCACCCCGACCTCAAGGTGAACCAGACGAAATGGGAAAGCGTCACGCCAGCTCCCGCCCGCTAATCGTCCCCGATTCCTCCCTTCAACGCGGCGCCTCCACGCCGCGTTTTTTATTAGCCGCCCTCTCGCCCTGCACCATATTTTTCCAGTGTGTGAGTCCCCCGCCAGTTCCTTCCGCCCCGCCATCTTCCTTGATCGCGACGGCACATTGAACCGCCAGGTCATCCGCGACGGCAAACCCTACCCGCCCGGCACCCTCGCCGAGTTCGAACTCTTCCCGGGTGTGCCCGAGGCCTGCGCCAACCTCGCCGCCGCCGGCTTCGTCTTGGTCGTAGCCACCAACCAGCCCGACGTCGGCCGTGGCACCCAGTCCGCCAGCGTCGTCGAGTCCATGCACGCTGAACTCCGGCGCCTCATCCCCGCTATCGCTCACATCGAGGTCTGCTACGCCCCGGGTCAGGGCGTCGAACATCCCGAAAACTACCGCCGCAAGCCCGCCCCCGGCATGCTCACCGATGCCGCCCTCCTCCTCGGCCTCGACCTCTCCCGCTCTTGGATGATCGGCGACCGCTGGCGCGACATTGACTGCGGCCAGCGTGCCGGCGTTCGCACCGTCTTTATCGATTTCGGCTACGACGAAGCCCTCCGCGCCCCCCCAACGCATACCGTCCGCACCTTCACCGAGGCTGCTGCAGTCATCCTAGCCGCCCGTTGACCCATTCCGCTACCGCCCTCCCATCCCACTTTTCTCATTTCCACCGGCGCTCATTCACTCCATCCCTCACTCCCAAACATCATGGCTTCCCTCTCCTCCCTCAAAGTCCAGCTCTACGCCGACGGCGCTGACAAGGCCGGTATCCTCGATCTCTACGCCAAGCCCCACATCAAGGGCCTGACCACCAATCCGTCCCTTATGAAGAAGGCCGGCATTAAGGACTACGAGGCCTTCGCCAAGGACATCCTCCAAACCGTCACCGCCAAACCTATCTCGCTCGAAGTCTTCTCTGATGACATCGCCGAGATGAAGCGCCAAGCCGCCAAAATCAAAACCTGGGGCGCCAACGTCTACGTCAAGATCCCGATCACCAACTCCAAGGGTGAATCCTGCCTCCCGCTCATCAAAGAACTTGGCCAAGAAGGCGTGAAACTCAACGTCACCGCCCTCCTCACCCTTTCCCAAGTCCGCGGCGTCGCCGACGCTCTCAACCCCGCCGTCGCCTCGGTCGTCTCCGTCTTCGCGGGCCGCATCGCCGACACCGGCGTCGACCCCATGCCGATCATGCGCGCCTGCGTGCCGCTCCTCGAGGGCCAACCCAAGGCCGAGCTTCTCTGGGCCAGCACCCGCGAGGTCATCAATATCTTCCAAGCCGACGAGTGCGGCTGCCAGATCATCACTGTCCCTCACGACATCCTCGCGAAGGCGGCGAAACAAGTCGGCCAGGACCTCACCGCCGTATCGCTCGACACCGTCAAGATGTTCGTCGCCGACTCCACCGCGGCCGGCTTCAAACTCTAAAAAATCCGCATTTACCTCTAAGGCAGACCCGCGCAGCGTCGCAGGTCTGCCTTTTTCATTCCTCTCTGACTCTCCGACCGCGTGAACATCCTCTTCGTTAATTACGGCGACTTTACCACCAACAGCCTGAACCACATCGGTGGCTTCGCCAACACCCTCTGCGCCGCCGGCCACGCCTGTATCGTCGCCGTCACCAAGGACAAAGAGACCGTCGCGCACATCCCGTCGCCCCTCTTCATTGCCGCCACTTACGCGGAACTCCTCGCCCGCCCCGGCCTCTTCCCCGACGGCAAACCCGCCGACCTCATCCACGCCTGGACCCCGCGCGAAGGCGTCCGTAAATTCACCGTCGCCTACCAACGCGCCTCGCTCGCCGCCGGCGCGGCTGCCGCCCGCCTCGTCATCCACCTCGAAGATAACGAGCACTTCCTCCTCGAATCCTACACCGGCCAATCCCTCGCCGCCCTCCGCAAGTCCACTCCCGCCGAGATCGACACCTGGCTCGTCGACAGCCTACCCCACCCACTCCGCCACGAGTCCTTCCTCCGCATCGCCGACGGCGTCACGCACATCATCGACAAGCTCCGCGACTTCGTCCCCGCCGGCATCCCGACCCAACTCCTTCCGCCCGGCGTCGATTTTCAGCTCTACGCTCCGCAACTCCCCGACGCCTCCCTGCGCGCCGAGCTCGGCCTCCGCGATGGCGAACGCGTGATCGCGTTCACCGGCTCCAACACCTTCGCCAACGAGCCCGAGATGCGCGAACTCTACGTCGCCGTCGCCCTCCTCAACCAGCGCGGCACGCCCACGCGCCTCGTCCGCACCGGCTTCAATTCTCCGAAGTTTCTCGCCGGCCTCTCCGACGAGATCAAAGCCCACGTCCTCGACCTCGGCTTCGTCGAAAAATCCAAACTCCCGCGCCTCCTCGCCCTCGCCGACGTCCTCGTCCAGCCGGGCCGCACCGGTGCCTTCAACGACTACCGCCTCCCGTCGAAACTCCCCGAGTTCCTCGCCAGCGGCCGTCCCGTCGTCCTCCCGCCCACCAACCTCGCCGCCCTCATGCAGGACGGCCGCGAAGCCGTCTTCCTTGCTACCGGCACGCCCGAGGAAATCGCTGATACCTGCGAGCGCCTCTTCGCCGACCCAGCGCGCCGTGCCGCCCTCGGTGAAAACGCCGTCGCCTTCGCCCGCGCGCACTTCGACCTCGCCGCCAACACCCGCGACCTCACCGCCTTTTACCAGGCTACTATCGCGCGCCCCGCTGCCACGGATTGGTCCATCTCCGACGGCGCCACTACCAGCGACGCCACCCTCTTCGCGGCCGGCTTCGCTGCCCAACTAAACTCCGCCGCCGCCGCCCTCGCCGATTCCTCTGCCACCCAACTCGCGGCTTCCACCGATCTCCTGGCCCACCTCGTTCGCCAACTCGAGCTCACCCTCGATGCCAACGCCTCGGTAAAACACATCGCGCACCTCACCGCCACCATCGACGCCGGACTCGCGCGCGAAAAACTTTCCCGCGACCACATCGCCAACCTCGACGCGCTCCTCGCTGCCGCGAAAGAAAACGTCGTCGCGACCAACCTGAGTTGTGCCGAACAAATCGCCGCCGAAAAAGCCGGCTCCGCCGTCATCGAGCAGGCCCGCGTCCTCACCAAGAATCACGCAGACAACCTCGAACGCGAACTCGCCATCACCCGCGCCGGCTACACCGAAGCCGTCGGCGCCATCGCTTTCTACAAGAAGCTCAAGGAGCAGGCCGATGCCCTCCTCAAGTCCGCCCGCATCCAAGTCGTCGCCTACGAAAACGCCCTCATCCAAGCCGACGCCCGCATCGCCGCCCTCGAAAACTCACTGAAGGTCACCGAGGAGGCCCTCGTCCTCTCCCGCGACGAAACGCGCGTCTCTCGCGAGAATCACGCTACCGAAGCCGCCGCCCTCCGCGCCCAATTTGACGCCGAGCGCGCCGCCCTCGCCGTCCAAACCGCCGCCGAACAAGCCGCTGCCGCCAACCGTCTCGCCGAGGCCCAAGCCATCATCCGCTCCCGCGAAGAAAAACTCGCCAAGATCCAGTCCTCCTTCTCGTGGACGGTCACGCAGCCTCTCCGGGCCCTCCGCCGCGTCTTCCTCGACAAAGCCGCCGAGCCCTCCGCCCCCGCTCCCGCTGCGCCCGCCTCGAATCTCTTTCACAGCAACATCGATCGACCGCAGGACTGGGCCACGATTCCCGCGACGCTGAATCTCCTCGGCTGGACGCTCCGCCAGGACAAGACCCCGATCCGCGGCATCCGCGCCTGCCTAGGCCAAACCGTCGTCGCCGCGCAGACCGGCGTCGAGCGTCTCGATGTCCTCGATCACTTCCGCACTCACCCCGGCGCCGAGCATTGCGGCTGGATGTTGAAGCTCGAAGTGCCCAAACGCGGCACCCACCACCTCGTCCTCGAAGCGCAGGACGAGTCCGGCGCCTGGACCGCCTTCTTCCACCGCGCCATCAAGCGCACGACTGACGACGCCCCGCCCCCGCCGAATTCCTACGCCGCCTGGTGCGCCACCTACGACCGCCTCACACCCGAGATAGCCGACCAGATCCGCCAAAAAATCGCCGCGCTCCCGAAGAAGCCCCTCATCTCCGTCTTGATGCCCGTCTACATCAAGAAACCAGAAGACGAGAAATGGCTCATCCGCGCCATCGAGACCGTTCGCAACCAACTCTACCCGCACTGGGAACTCTGCATCTCCGACGACGCCTCGCCCTCGCCCGGCGTCCGCAAGATCCTCGCCGCCTACCAGAAAAAAGACCCTGACCGCATCAAGGTCGTCTACCGCGAGACCAACGGCCACATCTGCGCCAACAGCAATTCCGCCCTCGCCCTCGCCCACGGCGAATTTGTCGCCCTCCTCGACAACGACGACGAGATCCGCGCCCACGCTCTCGCCTGCATCGCCTTCGAAATCAACGCCCACCCCGACGCCGATCTCATCTACTCCGACGAGGACAAGATCGACGAAAACGGCGACCGCTACGACCACTACTTCAAGCCCGACTGGAATCCCGACCTCTT
>CANGHW010000174.1 GCA_947453695.1 Opitutia bacterium | reverse complement strand
CAGCGTTTACCAAGGGCAGTGGAAGATCGACCGCCACGCGATGATCTCCGCCAAGGGACTCAAGGCCTCGGTGCTTGGACTGCTCGATGGCAGTCCATTCCGTGAACGGTTCAATGGAGGCATCTTTACTCACAGTTTTCTAAACGTGAATGACTATCACCATTTTCACGTGCCGGTCGGCGGTGTTGTTCGGGAAGCGAGAAAAATCCCGGGGCGTGTCGCAATGGATGTAATAAGAGAACCCGACGGTTCACTCGCAATTATTGATGGGGTCGGCTACCAATTCTCCCAGGATCGCGGTCTGGTCGTGATTGAGTCTCCGGTCGGCTTGGTCGGAGTGCTTCCCATCGGCATGGCGCAGGTGACCTCAGTCACGCTCACACCGCTAGTCGGCGCGATACTCCACAAGGGCGAGGAGTTCGGTTACTTCGTGTTTGGTGGCTCCGACATCATTACTCTGTTTGAGCCCAATCGTGTGATCCTAGACGCGAAGGTAGGAACACACTATCGACAGGGTCGTCAAATCGGTCACGCCCGGTAGCATTCCTTGCATTTTTTCCTTTGCGCAGGGCACGCGAAGGAAGGCCTCGACATCTGATTTTCATCGGTAGTGAGATGAGTGCCAAGAATCAGATTAAAGAACTTCGCGGTATCCGCTAGTATCAGCAATCGCCCATCATGAAGATAGGGCAGAGCATCCTTAATGCCGCATAACGGAATGGTTTTGATCGCTCCGTCCGCAGTCATCATCGCCCCGTGCACCAAACGAGCCTCCTGAAAGCGTCCCGGCATCAAATCGCGCATCGAGTTATCGGTGTAACAGGGTGGCGTATGAAAAGACACACACTGCCCCTTGCCAAAGCATACCGCCTGCCCGCGTAACTCGACCGCACTGCTCTTCTTCGGATAAAGTTTCTCCCAAACGTCCAACTTTGGCGCTGGTGGAAAGGTGAGGATCGCCTGCATCTCCACCATGGCATAAACTTGGACTTCCCCGATCCAACACGTTGCCCCCCTTCTTCGTTGCAACGACCGGGACACCGTCGAAATAGACGGTGCGCTGTTCGAACTCAGTGAAATCCTCGACGCTCCTGAGTGCGCGTTGCGAACCAAACCAACGCTGCACGTTCACACCACGCAGACTGGCGGTATCGATCCGGTGGCGATACTCCTGCGGTCGGGCGCCTACGGCGAGATGCGTCGCTCGATTGGCGTGGCTGTCGATATAACAATCTAAACATGCTACACCTCGGCTCGGCCGCACCGAGCGCCGCCCATCGGTCGCATTGAACTGCTGCTGGGGAAAAGGCCTGACTAACAACCGCAGACCCTCGAGTTGCTTGGGATTGAGCAGGCCGATGAACAGCCCGAAACAATTGTCGAGGGTCACCACCAGCCCCTGGGACACATCGCCGAGATCTGGACGCGTCGTCAGAAAGATGCCCGCAGGAAACTCAGGCAAAAACTGATCCGGTAAATCAAAATCGAGATCGAAGCGCGGCAGATCGCGCTGCTCCTACCGCAGCAGTTCCGCGATCACGACGGCCGGGAACAGCATCCCTCCCTCGGGATGATTCGGACGCGGCAGGGGTCGAAGTCCGGCGGGAAAGAGGTCTCTCGCACGAATCTCATCCGCTGACAGGTCCGCCAACCGTTCCCATGTCATTCCCGTCGGAAGTCTGACTCTCACGCCCTCCTGCACTGCCTTCCCCCCTCGACATCGTCTCCCCAGTCACCGAGCGGTCGCTCAGATCATGGCGCTCAGCCAAAAGTCTCCGTTAATTGTCCGTCGTTGAGCCCTTCGCTCACTCTATCTGATTTCGAATCGTCCCAAACGAGTCAGCCATCCGAACCGGTGCATAACTTGAGGCAGGCGGTCTGATCTTTATCACCGGATGAGGTGTTGGGTCACCTGGTCATCAGAAATTTGCACTATTACCCCCTGTTGCCAGGCGTCGGCACCCGCGGCGATCGGCCGCACCGCCATTGCGCTTCGCTGCCTCCCAATCTCCGCCGCGTTGATTCCCTGAGCTCGATCCCGCTCGGCGAGCAACGCAGGCCGCGCCTGTCCGTCCGCCGTGAATCCCATCATTAGTTTCGGCAATCCCAATGGAAGCAAATCGCCTCGCTCAATCTGCCACGTGTGCCACGTCTTCCCGTAAGAGGTAACGAGTTCAGTCATCAATTTCTGCTGCGCTCCATCGTCGAGTCCGCTGGCCACCAACAAACCAGCCGCCACTTCATATCGATGGCTGTGCCACAGCACCTTCTCCTCCGCGGGCAATCCAACAAACACCGACTCCGGGATCACATATTCAATGCCGATGAGCCGAGCGTCAGCCCGGTCCGAATCGTAAAGCACACACTGCCACAAGTCATCGCGCACATGAGCACAATAGTGATGGGCGATCACTTGGCGCCGCAAATCCCCGTTGAGAAAATGCAGACCACATAGGTGCGCATGGATCGCCTTGATCGGGGAAGTGACACCGCGGACAACTTCACTCTTCTGGTGACTCATGGCCTCTGACGAGGCCGGCTTAGACTCTGACGCTACGAGTGCTGCCAGATGAGTCAGGCCTGCGATGGCGCAAAGCAGGGAAGAACGAAGGGAGAGTATATTCATGGGTAAGCGCTCGGCAAAAGCAGACGTCCGCCGCCCCTGTCGGCCTGCCAAGCCTACCTCAACGTAAACTTCGTCACTATGGGGCAAGGACCCACCTGGTTCCCGGAAAAAGGCGCGGGCGCCAAGGCTTTCAGAATGAGATTTAGTTGATGGTGAACTGAACCCGGCTCTCGATTACCCCGGTTGCAATCGCGTGCCGCGTCAGGCCGGCGGTGTCGTGAATATTGAGTTTGTCCATCAGGTGCTGCCGATGCTTCTCCACCGTTTTGATGCTGATTCCCAGCGTGCCCGCCACCTGCTTGTTGGCCTGCCCTTCCGCGACGAGCTGCAATACCTCGGCCTCACGCGCCGTCAGTCGAGCGCTATTGGGCCGGACCAGACCATCACGATCGACCGAACGTTTCTTGCCATCCGCCAGACGCTTAGTGATCGCGGGACTGTAGCAGGTTTTTCCTTTCGCCACATCACGCAACGTCCGAGTAAGTATCTCCGCAGAACTCTGTTTCTCGAGAAAAGCGACCGCGCCAATGGCACTCGCACGCTCGATATACTCGTCATCACTATGCGCGGAAAGGATGACCACTTTCGCGGCGGGCTCGACGGCCAGAATCTGCCGCGTGGCCTCGAGGCCGTTGAGTTCCGGCATGGCGATATCCATCAAAATCACGTCGGGGTGAAGCTGTGCGGCCAGCGAGATTGCCTCCCGCCCAGTCTGGGCCTGTCCCACAACTTCGAACTCTCCCACCGCCTCCAGGAGTTTGCACAGGCCCTGCCGAACGATGGCATGATCCTCGGAGATAAGGACGGTAATTTTGTTCATGAAGTTGGATTATTCTCGTCGGATGAGAACGGAATTTCCGCACGCACCGTCGTGCCACGCTTGGGAGCCGATTCGATTACCACCGTGCCACCTACCATCTCGACGCGCTCGCGCATCCCAAGCAGCCCCAGTCGTTTGTTGGTTTTGGCGGATAGGGCCTGCGGCACTTGAAACGATTTACCATCATCGTGAATCTCCATGCGGGCTGCGCCCGGAACTTTCGTGATCTGCACGGTGACAATACTCGCCTGGGCATGGCGTGCGACATTCGTGAGAGCCTCCTGCGCCACTCGGTAGAAGACCGTCCGTTTTGCGCTGTCCATGGTCTCGATGCCCGCGAACGCCGTAAGGTGGATCTTTAGATTTCTCCGCGCCGCCAACTGTTTCACGAACGAATGAAGCGCCGGTATCAGCCCAAGATCATCGAGCACGGCAGGACGCAGTTCGCGTGCAAACTGGTGCACTGCCGCCACGGATTTCTCCACGACTCGTCGCGTGCGAGCGATCTTAGCTTTGAATGCGGCTGGACCCAGCATGGAGGCCTGTCCCAACGCTGCTAGCTCCACGTTGATTCCTACCAGGGTCTGCACCACCTCATCGTGCAATTCGCGGCTGATCTCCCGACGTTCATTCTCCTGTGCAGATAACACCTGTCGCGTCAAATGCCGGAGCTTTTTCTGCATGAACTCCGACTCGTGAAACAAAAACTTAAAGTCCTCCCGCCCTTTTTTCATCGCCGCTGCCGCTGTCGTGAGCCGCCGATTGGTGGCCGTTAATTCCAGCGTGCGGGAGGCTACCACGACCTCGAGTTTCTTCGCATGGTTGGAGAGCGCGGCCTTGGCCAGCCGCAGTGCTCCCTCCGCTCGTTTCCTCGCCGAAATGTCACGCAGGAGAACCGCCACCTTGCGACTGCCTGGCCCGCCTACTCGAAAGGCATAGACGTCAAACCATCGGCCCAGTCCCTTGGCTTCTTTGACAAAGCGCACGGGCCGGCCGCCCAAGGCAACTTTCCCGTAAATCTCGATCCAATACGATTCTACCTTGGGATGCAGACGGCGCACGCGCTTCCCGGTTGCATTGCGGATTCCCGTCTGACGTTCGAAAGAAGGTGTTACTTCGAGAAACCGGTAGTCGAGAGGCTTACTTACCGCGTCGAAGATGACTTCAATCACGCAGAATCCTTCATCGATGGAATTGAAGAGGCTGCGGTAGCGCTCCTCACTTGCACGTAGTGCCTCCTCGGCCTCTTTTCGTTCGGTGATGTCGCGAATGTTACATTGAATGACCTCATGGCCGCCCTCCTCGTAAAGATTGCTCACAAACTCCACTTCGCGGCGCTGCCCTCCCTTAGCCTTAAGCGGCAGGTCATCATAGCGAATAAAGCCCGCTGCTCTGAGCTCGCGGAAGGCAGACCGGCTGGCGATCTCGTCTTTTAGCAATCCTATCTCCCACAGTTCCTTCCTCAGGAGTTGGTCACGGGAATAACCCAGCAGCTTGAGTATAAACGGATTTGCATCCGTGATGCGACGCGTGCGCGGATCGATGATCAAGATCCCGTCCCGCGCGGTCTCAAAGAGTCGCCGGTATCGGCTTTCCGACCGGCGCAAGTCAGCTTGGAAGGCCAGGACTTCGGTGACATCCTGGATGCCGAGGAGGATCTCCTTCTTTCGGCCCCCGGTCTCATCCAGCACCCGAGCGTTGAGGAGCAAGCTTCGCGAACCGATGCCGAATTTCTGCGTAAGCTCGAGATTATTGAATACGCTGCCTTGCGGAATAATCGTGGATAGCAGGCGTCTCAGCCGCGGCGAGTCCCACGAGCCCTGGTCGATTGCAAACAGCGAATGCCCGTCCGTCTTTTTGGGTGAAATCTCAAAGGATCGATAGAAGGCCTCATTCGCCGAAACAATCTTCAGTTCAGCGTTCAGAATCACGAGCGGAATGGCCACCGTCCGAATTACCGCCTGTGCGTGTTCCCGCTCGGCAATAATCAGCCGTTCCGTGTGCTTAAGTTCATCGATATCCAGCAGCACCAACACGGCTCCATCCACTCGACCGTCGAGGGTAAGGTATGGTCGCAAGCGGAGAGAATACCAGCGGCCATCGACATCGCGGATCTCCAACTCAGATTCAATCCCACGCTTCACCACACGGCTAATCAGGGCCGCGAGATCAGGCACTTCCAAACGGTGTCGCACAGCGGCAAATGATCTCCCGACATCAGCCGGTTGAAGGCAAAACCTCATTTCCGCCTGCGGGCTGAAGCGCCGGATCGTCAGGTCCCTTCCGAGCAAGACGATCGCGAGCTTGGCCGATGCCTGCAAGTTGGTGAGGTCATTATTGAGGCGGTTTAACTCGGAGTTGCGGTCAACGATCTCGTCGTTGCGTGACATCAGTTCCTCGTTGGTGGACTCGAGTTCCTCCGTGGAGGTCTCCAATTCCTCATTGAGACTTTGAAGTTCTTGATTGGCCGACTGGCCAACTTGGTTTGAAGCCAGGAGTTCCTCCGTGGCCGATTCCTGCGTGGCCTCGATATTCCGGATATAGTCCCGGGTATCGGCGAGGTCCTGCTCAAGTTGGACAATTCGAGCAGAGTGGTTGCTCATTGGCCCTGCATCGGATGGCGAGTGAACCAGCGGCTCGGACAACCTCGCTCCACGACTTCGCGGGTCGGCGGCGGGAATAAAGAGAACAAGAAAACTCAGTTCCGAAAGATTCAATAGCGGAAAAACCTCGAGCGTGATCCATTGAATCCAATGAGCGCGCTTCACTCCGACCTGCTCACGCCGAGCTTCACGTCCCGAGGCCTTTGACTCCGCAATGGCATCCTTCAGGGGCTGAACCAATCCTTCGCGCGCCAGCTTGAGCAGCTGAAAGCTCGCTTTCCCTTTGGGCGCGGCGAGAAAGTCATCGGTGATACCGCGAAACTGGAGGATCTGCAGGTCCCCCCTAACGAGCACTCCCGGGGGAGCGAACCGATTGATCGTCACTCTATCCGCCTCTCGCTCGGCATTCAGCTCCTTCCGGCTAAAATCGGCCGACTGGCGAGTCGTGGGGCTCCCCTGTCCCCCGCACCCTCCGACCGCGGGATCGCACAATCTTCCCTCAGAAAGGGAAGTTACTTTCTGCCGAGGTGCTAGTTTTCTGTGAGGCGGCTTCATTCGCTGAGTTCTTGCTCAGTTCACTATTCGCGGATTCGTCCGCGACGTCGCCGTTCTCAATTCGGATCAACAACCGCGTTGCGCCCAAAGCCCAATCCCGGTCGATGACGTATTGAACTAGAACCAAGCCAAACTAGCGATGGGGTAATATCCTACCGTAGGCTGCGCCCGATCTAACGCTCGGCCCAATCACGGTGAGCAGTTTGAATTTCCGGATGCGACGTCCAACCGACCTAGTTTCGGGCGTAGGAGTCGACAACTCCCGGATCAACTCGCTCTTCAATGCCCGTCCGGCCGAGTCCGACCAATCTTCGCCACCGGTGCGATGATTTGCGTGCGTAAAACACCAGATAACGAGTTCATCAGCACCTACCTAGGCGGTCTGATAACTTGCTAGACCTGAAGCCCCAAAGGCTTGGCGTAATCAGATGGTGGACCTTACTGGACTCGAACCAGTGACCTTTTCGATGTCAACGAAACGCTCTAACCAACTGAGCTAAAGGTCCAAAAATCTGAGGTCGGCGAGTAACGCCATCGCACTCGCCTAGTGCAAGGAAAAATCTGCGGATACTGCATCCCGGTCACGCTGGATCTGCCCGCGTAGCTCATCCAAGCCGGCAAAGCGCATTTCCGGTCGAATAAAACGCCGCCACTCAACTTTGATCAGGTCGCCTTCGCCAAAGGCACATTCACCGAGCACATGCGTCTCCAGGCGCGGTTCGCTTGCTTGTTCTACCGTGGGTCGCAGGCCGTAATTGGCTACCCCCGGAACCGGTCGAGGCGACTTGGCGCCTGACACGACGACGGCGTATACCCCCAGCCGCGGCCGCAGTTCCGGAGACCAAGCCAAGTTTAGAGTAGGAAACCCAATGGTCCGCCCAAGGCGCTTGCCCCCTTGCACGGCTCCGACTGCGAAATAGGGATACCCCAGCAGTTGATTGGCCGCCGCGATTTCCCCGTCCTCGATCAAACGGCGGATGCGTGTGCTGCTGATCGCGTCCCCATCCAACTCCACTCTTGGCGCACTGAACACCCGCACGCCGAGCGCTCGTCCGCTCGCCACCAGGAGTCCGATATCCCCGCTCCGTCCCCGGCCAAAGCGGAAGTTTTCCCCCACATAAATGGCGGCAAGTTTCGGCACCTCCTTCAACAGCCAGGGCAAAAAATCCTTGGCCTCGATCGCGGCCAGTTCCTTGGCAAACGGCTGGGTGATGACCGCGTCCACGCCCAGCCCGAGTAGCACACTCGCCTTGGTCGCCGGGTCCTGAATGAGCCGCGTGGGATTTTCCGGCCGAAAGAGTGCGCTCGGATGCGGCCAAAACGTCAACACACCGGACACTCCTCCCTCCAGCCGGGCACTGCGCACGGCCGCATCAATCACCGCCCGATGCCCCAGGTGCACGCCATCAAACATCCCGATGGCCAAATGCAAAGGCCGCGCCGGCAAACTGCGCGCTTCGTTCAAATGGGAAAGCTGCCGCACCACGCTCACCGCACGAAGCTCGGCACCGCCTCGCGGGCGGGAATCAGCCGCTGTTCAATCTCGGTCAGCGACAGCGCCTGAATCTGATCAAGCGTCAGGGCTTGCGAGACATTGAATTTGTCGGTTGCCGTCCGGCGCAGAGCCGTGAGGTGCCCGCCGCAACCCAACTTGGCGCCCAGATCGTGCCCCAAGGTGCGCACATAGGTGCCCTTGGTGCATCGCAGACGAAAATCGATGTGCGGCGAAGCGAAGCGCAAAACATCCCAGCTCATCACGCGGATGAAACGCGGCTCCCGCTCAATCTCCTCTCCCTTCCGCGCACTTTTGTAGAGCGGCACGCCATCAATCTTAATCGCCGAATACATCGGCGGGGTCTGGTATTGGTCGCCGTGAAAGGTCTTGATGGCCGCTTTCACGTCCGCCTCGGTAAGCTCCGGCACCGGACGGGTCTCCATCACTTCACCGTCGGCGTCCTGGGTGTCAGTCACTTTTCCCAGCTCGATCGTGCCTTCGTATTCTTTGTCGAGACTGACCAGGTATTGCGAAACCTTGGTGGCCTTGCCCAATAAAATGATGAGCAGGCCCGTGGCCATCGGGTCGAGTGTGCCGGCGTGGCCTACGCGCTTCATTTTCAATTTACCCCGCAAGCGCGCAACCACGTCGTGCGAAGTGTGGTCGCGAGGCTTGTCGACGAGGAGGATTCCCTCGAGTTCAGTGGGCGGTTGCAGCATGGCTCAGGTTTTTCTCGCTTCGTCGACGACCGTCAGGCGGGCCGCCATCGCGGCCACCAAACGGGGATAAAAATCATCCGCGCAGGATTTAAGATTGAGACCGGCAGCGCAGGCATGTCCGCCTCCGTTGAACTGCGCGGCCACCAAGTCGACGCGAAAGGCGGGCAGCTTGGCCCGCAGACTAGCCTTCACCGAGCCATCCGTCTTCTGCTCAATCAGCGCCCCCACATCCACCCCCTCGATGCAGCGCGCATAGTCGACGAGCCCTTCGGTGTCTTCGGCGCTGGTGCCGGTTTCCTCAAAAATCCCCGGCGCGAGCGAGCCGATGCACACGCGACCACCGCACTCCATCTTTAGCGAGGTCAAAAAATGCTGCAGGAGGCGCATTTTCCCCACCGTCTCTCGCTCGTAGAGTTCGTATCCAGCCTGGGACGGTTGAGCCCCCCGTGCGACCAACTCGCCCGCGAGGAGGAAGCATCGGCGTGACGTGGAGTTGAACCGAAACTGCCCGGTGTCGGTCAATATGCCGGTGAACAATGCCTGGGCGGCTTGGGCATCTACGGGAAATCCATTATCGAAAAATATGCCCGCCAGGATCTCGCACGTTGCCGCCGAATCACTGTCGACCAGATTTTTTTCCGCGTAGCCGATATTCGAGAGATGATGGTCGATCACCGCGGCTGGCCGGGGAAATCGCTGCTTCAACCGTTCGCCCGCACGGGCGTGGTCTGCGCAATCGACGAAAATCGCCGCACGATCCTCATTCGTCGCTAGCACGGCATCCGTGCGCAGAAATTTCATCTCTCCGACCAAAAATTGCAGGCGTCGCGGAATGGGGTCAGCGTTTACGCAAACCACATCAAAGCCACGCGCCTCCAAGACACGGGCGAGCGCCACTTGGGAACCAATACAGTCCCCGTCGGGACGGCTGTGGCCCAAGACTGCAATCTTTCGCCCCGCCAGAGTAGCCAGCAGTTGGGCGAACTCCGCCGAAAGCTTTGGGTAGAATTTCTCCACGGCCAGAACTACTTCAGCGGCGCGTCCTTCGCCGGCACAGGGGCGGGAGGTTCCGGCGGCAGCTCGTCAAGCAACCGGGTGATCCGCTCGACCCGGCCGACCGACTTGTCCAGCGCGTATTCGAACTTGGGTAAAAACTTGAGCACGATACGACGTCCAAGCTCCTGACGGATGTCGGTCGCTTGCTGACGCAGCCATCGCAGTTTCTGCTCTGCTGTTTCCTCGTCACCCAGCACGGAGATCAGCACCCGGGCATCGTGGAGATCCGGCGAAACTTTCACGTCGGTGATCGTGATAGACACCGCCTCGCTTTGGTAGTGGCGATGCAGAATGGCGCTCAGCTCGCGCTGGACGAGCTCGTTGACGCGGATGGTGCGGTTACTCATCGGATTTTCGATTTCAACTCGGCGACTTTCGATTTCCTTCCGGCTGGCTTAGCGAATCGAAAATCGAAAACCGAAACCGAAAACTACAGCGACGCCCTGACCTTCTGGATTTCGTAGCACTCGATGACATCACCCGGCTGGTAGCCGTTGAAATCATCCAGCTTGATACCGCACTCCAGGCCGGCGCGGACTTCGTTGGCGTCGTCCTTGAACCGCTTGAGGGTGCTGATCTTGCCTTCGTGCACGATCTCGCGGCCACGGCGCAGACGCGCCGCAGTGTTGCGGTTAATCTTGCCCTCGGTGACGAGACAGCCGGCGACGAAGCCCTTGGCCAACGGGAAGACCTGACGGACTTCCGCGGCGCCGGTCTTCGTTTCTTTGAGATCGGGATCCAGGAGATCGGCCATCATCTCGCGCACCTTG
>CANGHW010000173.1 GCA_947453695.1 Opitutia bacterium | reverse complement strand
GGTAGGTGAGCTCGAGTTTCTTGGACGAGGCCTGCAGGGCAAAGAGGTCGAGGGCCTCCTCGACGCAGAGGGCGAGTTCGAACGGGGAGCGCTCGAGCTCCATCTTGCCAGACTCGATCTTGGAGAAGTCGAGGATGTCGTTGATGATGGTGAGGAGGGCCTCACCGGAGGTGCGGATCGTGTTGACGAAGTCGCGCTGCTCGGCGCTGAGCGTGGTCTCCATGAGGAGACTGGTCATGCCGATGACGCCATTCATCGGCGTGCGGATTTCGTGCGACATCGAGGCGAGGAATTCGCTCTTGGCGCGCGAGGCGTCGTCGGCCTCCTGCTTGGCGCGGCGGAGCTGGGCCTCGGTCTCGACGCGGGCAGTGATATCGGTCTCAACCGCGATGAAGTTCTCGACCTCACCGCCCGCGCCGCGGACGGGCTGGATCTCGAGGTGGAGGTGATATTTGCGGCCGGACTTGGAGTAGTTGACGACGTCCGTGCTGATGCCCTGGCCGCGCGACATGGCGGAGCGGATCTTGGCGACGGTGCGGGCATTGGTCTCGGGGCCGACCATGAAGTGCGCCGGATTCTTCCCGATGACTTCGTCGAGGTTGTATTCCATCACACGGCAGAAGGCCTCGTTGGCCCACTCGATACGGCCGTCGGGTGAACCGATGAGCACGGGGTTGTCGGTCTTGGAGGCGACGAGCGAGAGTTTGCGGGCTTCGGCCTGGGATTCGCGGAGGGCGAGTTCGGCTTCGCGGCGGGCCGTGATATCCTGCACGGTGCCGATGATGCGGGTGGGGCGGCCGTCGGGGCCGGTGGCGACCGACTTGGAGCGGGTGTAGACCCAGCGCCAATCGCCGCTGCGGGCGCGGACGCGATACTCGGGCTCAATGAAAGTCGCGATGCCGTTGAGCTGAGATTCGGTGCGGCGGCGATAAAGTGGAAGGTCGTCCGGCTGGATCAGGGACTGCCAGGCCTCGACGGTGGAGGGCATGCGGGCGTGTTCGTAGCCGAGCATGGCCCAAAGACCGGGCGAGTAATAAACGTGGCCGGCGGCGACGCTCCACTCGAAGATACCGATCTGGGTGGAATCGAGGGCGAGGCGCAGGCGTTCGTCGGAAACTTTGAGGCGGGCTTCGACGCGGCGGCGTTCTTCGTTCTCGGCAAAAAGTTTTTTATTGGAGAGTTCGGCGGCGCGCTGGCCGGCCTTGGCGCTGCGTGCGAGCTTTAATGTGATGAAGATCAGAACCGTGATACTGAAGCCGGCGAGGAGGGCGAGTTCAGGGAGGTAGCGACGGTCCCTAGCCACGGCTTTGTCAGAAGGTGTAAGGCTGAGGCGGAGCGCGCGGTCGGCGATGATGACGCGTCGGTCGACGGTGAGTTCGTCGTTGCGGGTGCGATCCTCCGCGGAGCGGGTGAAGATGGTCTCTCCACCGAGGGCGATCGCGATATGGTAGTCGGAATCGAGTTTTTGTGAGAGGGTGCCAATGCTGCTGCTGAAGAGGCTAAGATAGACGTATTCGGCGGCAACGAAGCCGATCCGTTGTTTGCCGCGCAAAATGGGCACGTAGATGATGGCGCCTTTTTCAGGGGCTTTGCCGGGGAGGGGAATCGGAGTCGTGGTGGAAATGATCGGTGCGCCGCTCGCACGGGCTGCATCGATGGCCTCGGCCCGGACTTGGACGCTGGTGTGCACGAAGCCAAGGGCACCTTCGTTGCCGACGAGGGGATAAACGAGGCGGGTTCGACCAAGGGTGTCGACGAAGGCGAGGCTGACGCAGCCGGAGTCGGCATAGTTGGCGGAAAAACGTGTGGAGGCATCGGCCGACCAGAGATCAGCGGAGAGGTCAGTCCGGTCGCCCAGATCGCGCGCGTAGCGTTCGAGCAGGTTTGATTGGGAGTCGAAGGTGTTTTTGATCTGGATCGCTAGCTGAGCCACCGCGTTCTGCGTCTTCTGCACTATGTAGGTTTGTTCACGGTCGCGGAGGCCGGCCCAGAGGATCGAGGTCAGGGTTAGGCAGCCGACGAGGGGCGGGACTAGAGCCCAATTCGGTGGGCCGCCTTCCGCTCGGATGCTCTCCCTCCAGGCGAGCAGGATGAGACTGAGGCCGAGGAGAATGAGGCAGATCGCGGAGATGGGGGAGGTGGCGGTGGCTGAGCCCCAATTATATACCGCGGGAAGGTCGGCGATATAGCCGAGGATGGTGGAAAAGCCCGCGGCCGCGAGAGCAGAACCGGC
Source organism: Opitutia bacterium (assembly GCA_947453695.1). Classification (GTDB taxonomy): domain Bacteria; phylum Verrucomicrobiota; class Verrucomicrobiia; order Opitutales; family Opitutaceae; genus GAS368. Next base: position 8,467 of record CANGHW010000173.1, on the reverse strand, counting down.
GACGGCTTCGACGAAAAGCCGGGCACGCACGCCGCGCTCGATGGTGCGCCAGGTGAGCGAAAGGCCGGCCAATACCAGGCTGCTTGCAATCAACAGCGAAATGCGCCCGGGTTGTTCCGTGGCGAACAAGAGGTGGTCGCGCACCAGCAACTCGTCGACGTGCAGGTCGCGTCGGGCAATGATTTCGACGAGAGTGACCAGGCCGATCAGAGCCGGAAAAAGTGCGGCGAACGCAAAGCGGCGAAGGCCCAGTGTGAGAGTGATCAGGACACCGCCGAAGACTACAAACGCGAGGGCACCGTTCGCCTTCATGGGCGCGGCGTTGGCTGGAATTTGTAGCAATTCGTCGACGTGCAGCCACCAGCCTACGAGCGTCGCGAGGCCGATAAACGCGAGCGCGCCCCCGAGGGCGAGGGAGGCGCGTTCCAGCCACGTGCGCCGTGGCAATGTTATCAGAGCATCCATTGAGGATTTCCCCTCACCAAAACGTGCGCGACGACGCGGAGCAATGCGTTTTCCGTGGCGAGGTAAAATCGTGGCGCGTGGGGCAGATGCGGCAGAACCCTGCCAGACCGCATGGGACGGCCGGGGCGCACGCTACGGCGTGCGGCCATCGGGGGGTGGGGTGGGGGCGGGTGGAGTGCTCGGCACGGGGGCTTCGGGGGGCGGAGGCGCGGGCTTCGCGGTCTCGGATGGAGAGTCACCGGGCACGAGCGAGCGGAGGAAGTTGGTGGGGCCGACGACGAAGGCCCATTCGGGTTTGTCGAGGGTGCCGGTGAGTTTTACTTCGAAAATATTGGAGAGGGGCGTGAGCACGGCGCTGACGACAGACTTGAGCAGGCCGGTGCTTTCCTGAAACGGGAAGATCTTGGCCTTGAAATCGAGCTCGCGGCGGTCGAGGGCGAAGTCGCCGTGGGCGTCGATGGCGGAGTTGGCGCCGCGCAGCGCGACGTCAGGGAACGTGAGCTTGGCGCCATCGATTTTGAAATTGGCGCGAGCGGACGTGAAGCGGAGGGCGGTGAATTTGAAAAGTTCGGAGAGGAGGCCGAGCATCTGGACTTCGCCGAGCTCGGAGCCCTGAAGGACGGCATTACCCGTGCCCTTGTAGCTGAACGGATTGTCGTAGAGGCCCTCGGCGGAGGCGGCGAGGTCGAGGCGGACGGCGGCGCGCTCGCGCAGAAATTTGTTGGGCGCCGTGGGGGGCAGACCTTTTTGGCGGGCGCTGAAGTCCTGCAGCGTCGTGACCGCGAGACCGAGGCTGGCGTCTTTCAGCGCGGCGTCGAAGCCCACGCGGCGCTCACGGCCCGCACCCCAGACTTTGGCTTTGCCGGCGAGTTTGCCGCCGGCAAAGGAGGCCTCCATTGGATCGATGGTGAGGTCGTTGTCGCGGAGATCGGCCGTGAACATCAGGTTCTCCAACGGAAAATCGTGGAAGCGAAACTCGCCGTTGGCGTGGCCCTGGATGCGGAGCGTCTGGTGTGAGCCGTTGGGTGAGGCCGAACCGTCGATGTGGCCGGTGAGACGAAGAGCCGGAGCGGTCGCCCAGCGGAAAGGAGCGAGGAGCGTGGCGCCGAACGTGCCCATCATCTTGGTGGCGACGGCGGGCTCGAGCGTGGAGTCGACCGCAAGGTCCAATGTGCGCCAGTCGAAGGTGGCGGGATCGGTGGTGTAACGGAAGGTCCCGGACGCATCGCCGGTGGGATGGGTGGCGAAGGCCTCGAGTCCGTCGTAGAATGCCGGGCGGATCACGAGGCGCGTGCGCACGCGGTCGAGGGCGGATCCACGGATGACGGGGGCTTTTGAGTCAGCGAACACGTAAATGAAGGAGCGCCTACCTTCGGTCCAGCGGCCGGAGACCTCGACGCTGGCGTTGGGCGGGGCGACGGGGAATTCGAGCTGATTAAAGAAACTGGGCCACCACGGACCAAACCAACCGCCGATGTCGAGCGGGCGCAGGCGCCCTTCGAGCAGGAAGCGATATTCGAGGGTCTTGAGATCCTGTTCGAAGGTGCCGCGGGCGAAATTTTCGCCGATGCGGGCCCAGGCCTCGGGGGCGTAGAAGTGGCGGCCATCGAATTCAAACGAAGTCCGGCCTTCCTCCATGGTGACATGGTAGGCGTTGATGCCGGTGAGTTCGGCGCGGGCGGTGAGTTTCTCGAACTTCCAGCCGGCGCCGAGGCGGACATTCCCCTCGAGGCGCGGCATGGTCGCGAAGTCGAAATACTTGCGGACATCGACGCGGAGGAGATCGCTGAGCGGGGTGAGGACCCGAGTGGAGAGTTCTCCGGCAAAAAAGATGCGGGCGTGCTGGGCGCGGAGGTCGGTGTCGGCACGGAGGGCGAGGGGCGCGCCCATGATGAACGCATCGATCTCGGCGGTGAGGCGCGGCAGTGGGCCGGGTTGGATCCGGGCGGAAACGGCGTCGGCAGAGAAGCCGGCGGCGGTGAGCGAGGTGAAGGAGAGGTCGAGTTCGCGCGGGTCGAACTGGAGCTTGGCGGGGCGGAGTGTGCCGCGCACGAGAGCCCGCACGCCGAGCGCGCTGGCGCCGAAGGGGAGGGCAAGCGAGTCGGCCGTGGCCTCAAGGCGTGCGACGACCGGGGCATCGCCGAGCAAGGGCACGCGGGTGACGATGCGCAGGCCGCTGACAGCGATGGGCTGCGGGATTTCGAATTTAAGGCTGCGCGCGTGCAGCGTGACAGTCGCGATCGCGGCGCGCGATTCGGAAGGCGAGAGGACGACGGCAAGCGCGGGTTCTTCGAGGGCGGAAAGCTGTTCCGTGGCGGCGACCAGCTGACGCGCGAGGGCGCTGAAATTGCGGGCGATAAAGTCGGCGAGCGGCAGTGCGTCCGTGCGAGAGGCATCGCGGGGCGGGAGGCGAATCGCGCCGCGGGCGACGAGCGTGACACCGGCGATGCGGGCGGAGAGTTGCGGCAGATCGAGCTGGCCCTCACGCGGGGTGAATGTCGCGTCGAGGTCGCGCAGGATATCCTCGGCGCGGCCCGAGGGTGAGAGCATGGCGGGGACGGCGAGGTTGGCGCCGGTGACCTTGATCTCACCGGGATTGAACTGGCCGGCGGCGAGCGCCCACGGATCCAGCCGGGTGTAGATGGCGCGGGCGGTGACCACGGGCTCGGCGAAGCCGGGCAAGTAGACTTGGGCTTTCTCGATCAACACGCGACCCGCGGGATCGAAGAGGGTGCGGCCAAAGGTAACCCGGACGCCGGAGGCGGCGAGGCGCTCCTCGAGCGAACGGAGAAGGAAGGGCGGGACCTCGAGCTCGTTGTGCGTGGCGATGTAGGACTGGACGGCGAGGAGGAGTGCGAGCAGGAGCCAGACGGACCAAAGCGCGAAGGCGAAGGCGCACGAGGTGCACCAGCGTGTGCCTAGCCAGAGGTATTTAAACGTCGGACGCATTTACGGTCGAGTGTGGCCGAGGTAGGCGAAGTCTGCGCGGTGCGCGGCGGTAGCAGCGGATTGGATTATTTCGACGGGGCGAGGGGCGGGCCGGGGTCGCGAGGGCCGTAGGCGAGGGTCCAGAGGGCGTCGAGGAGGGGTTGCTCGATCTCGAAGACGGCGTCGAATTCCTTGGAGCCGGCGAGTTGCTGGGCGCCACCGACGCGGTCGGTGAAGTAAAGGGTGCGTGTGCTGGTCTGCTCGCCGCCGGCGCCGCCGGGGAGCGAGACGGTGGCATCAAGTTTCAACTTCCACGGGCGGTCGTCGCCCGCGACGGTCACGCGCTCGCTGAAGGCGTCCTGGATAAAACGTTTCGCGCGCGGGGTGCGGATTTGAGCGAGGACGGTGGCGAGCAGGAGCTGGGATTTGGGGTCTGGGGTCTTGGGGTTGCCGGAGTCGTCGAGGGCGACGTCGAGGATCGTGGTGTTGTCGGCGAGGTTGGTGAGTTTGAGCGCAGTAACGTGGGCGGCCGCTGGCAGGGCGGGCAGGGTGCGGGCGCGCCAGTCGCGGGGGATGACGGAGAGTTCGCGCGCTAGATCGATCGAGACGGCGTAGATGGAGCCTTTGGGGTTCGTCGCGGGATCGAGCCGGGCGTAGAGCGCGCCGGTGGAGTCGGTGCCAAGGTGGAGGACGATGGACGTAGCCGCAGTGGCGGAGGGGTTGAGGGCCGAGCCGGGAGTAGCCGAGGGCGAAGCCGAGGCGAGGGTGAGCGTGATTTCGCGCTCGGGGCGGTTGAAGCCCCAGTTTTCGAGGTCGGCGTTGGTGGGGGCGTCGCTCTGGAAATTCTTGGCGACGAGATCGGTGAGCTGCTGGAGGAGGCGTTGCACGGCATCGCGGTCGGCGGCCTGAGTTTGCGGGCCGGAGGCGGTGTCGCCGCGGCGCACGATTTGCCACGTCGCATCGGTGGAGCCGGCAGCAGACTCGAGGCGCTGGAGCGTGAGCGGGGTTTGGTTGGGCGCGGCAAGCGCGATGGAGGTGACGGTGCGGGCGTCGAAGTCGAGGAGGTGAGTCTCGCGGAGACTGACGCCGGCGTTGCGGAGGACCTTCATCAACTCCGCGGGCACGACGACGGTGAAGAGAGCGGGGCGGCCTTCGAGTTGGGCATAATACTCGGCGGGCGCGGTGCCGGCCGCGGGTGGAGTGCTGGGAGTTGAGGGCGGGGCGTTCGGAGTCGAGGACTGAGCGACAGCGACGGGCTCGCCGAGGAAAAGGGTTTCGCGGCGGTTGTTACCCTCAAGCGTGACGCGGAGAGCGGGGGAGGCGGAGGGGAGCGTCGCGGGCGGGGTGGCCGGCGAAAAGGTTTTCACCTTCAGGCCGTTGAGGGCGCCGATGGTGACGTCGATGACGTTCTTGGAGGCGCGGGCGTTGTTGATGATGGTATCGAAGAGCCAGCGGTTGTTGGCCTCGCGGCGGATGCGGACGCGCACGGTGGGCGTTTGCACGCTGAGGGCGCGGGCTTCGAAGACTGGAATCGTGAGGAGCGAATCGGTGCGAAGCTGGTCGAGCGGGAGTGACAGGGCGTCGGCGAGGCCGCGGGCGACGACGTGGATGCGGTCGCCATCGGGGGAGAGGATGTAGAGGCGGTTGCCGATCTTGGTGGCGTCGCCGATGCGCAGGGTGGTGGAGGCGGCGGTGCCGGAGCTGAAGGTGACGGTGAGCTTGGGCTTATCGAGGCCGTAGTCGGCGAGGGATTGGCTGTTGGCGGTGAGGTCCTTCGTCGCGAAGTGAGTGATGTCTTCGAGGAGTTGGAGCTCGCTGAGGATGCTGCGAACGGCGTGGTCGTTGGCGGGCCAGTCCTGAGGCTTGGTGAGGAACCAGGTTTCACCGCGGCGCTCGAGGCGTGTGGTGCCGGTGGGAGTGGTAATGTCGAGGGCGCGAATATCGGCGGCTTCGGGGCCGAGGACGCGGCGGCGGGCGTCGCGGAGGCTCTCCTGCACGCGCCACGGGCGCTCGAACTTGAAGATGAAAAAGAAGAGCGCGACGTTCAGAAAAACGAGGACGAGCGTGACTTTGGTGCGCATGGCGAAGTGGTGGGCGGCGTGGACGGCGGTCAGAGACCGCCGCTACAGGGTGGTGAGCTCAGCGGCGGCGGGTCCAATAGACGACGAGGCCGAGGAGGGCGGCGAGGCCGGGGAGGACGAAGAGGAGGGCGTAGCGGAGCTTGAGGAAAGTTTCGGCGCTGAGGGAGAGCTGGAAGCGCTCGATGGGGCGGGCGGGGATGTTGAGCTGGGTGTCGCGGTCGACGGTCCAGTTCACGGCGTTGAGGAAGATGTTCTGGTTGCCGGCGTGGATGAGGCGGGCGTTGGTGGGGAGTTCGCCGCTGCCGAAGACGACGAGGCGGCCGCCGCGGACCGAGAAGGGCAAGCCGTCGCGGACGGCGAGGCGCTCGGAGGCCACGATAAGGCCGAGGCGGCCCTCGGGGTCCATGCCGGGGAGCGGGCTGATATCGATGCCGCGGTTGAACTGCGGGAGGCGGTTCAGGTCGCGGTAGCTGACTTCGCCCCAGGCGGTCTTGGAGGTGGCGGCGAGGGTGAGGGTGTTGAGGCCGTTGCCGCTGGAGCGGCCGGGATCGGGACGGACGCTACGGGTGCGGCCGAGGACGAGTTTGAGTTGATAGTTGATGAGCGTCTGCGTGATGGGGTGCGTCTTGTCGAAAGCCCAAATGACGAGGTCGCCGTTGTCGGAGATGTTTTCCGGACCGGTATCGAGGATGAGGTCGTCGTCGACCAAGATGCCCCAATCGAGCAGGAGGTCTTCGAGGCCGTGGGGAAAACCGGGCGCGGCGAAGAAGAGAAAGCGGCCGGCATTGGTGCGGAGGTATTCGCGGAGGAGTTCCTGCTCGGCGGGTGAGTAACGGCTCTGCGGGGCGACGGCGATGAGGAGTGAGGCGTCGGCCGGGATCTTGCGGGAGACGGAGAGATCGAGGCCATCGACATCAAAATTGCGGATACGGAGCTGGGCGCTGGCCTCGGAGAGGCCGCGGGTGGGATCGGGATCGTCGGGGCGGAGTTCGCCGTGGCCGGCAAGGAAGTAGATTTTTTTGCGCTCGGGGCTGGAGACGTCGAGGAGGGCGGCGGTGAGGGATTGTTCGCCGAGGAAGGCTTCGCGCTGTTTGTCTTTGTAGCGGTAGAGCTCGGTGATGGTAAGGACGCGGCGCTTGTCTCCGCAGAGGAGAAGAATGACATCGGCCTGCTCGAGTCCGAGGGCCTCGGCCTCGCGGCGGTTTTGATAAACATCGAGGTAGCGGACCTCGATCTTGGCGGCGGAGTTGGCGCCGGTGGCGTTGGCGTATTCGCGGAGGAGGCCGCGGACCTCGGGGTTGTCGTTTTCCTCGGAGAGGGTGGCGACGATCTTAACGGGGCGGGTGAGTTGCTGGATGTAGGACAGCGTCTCCGGCGAGAGGGAGAAGCGGCGGTGCTTGGTCAGGTCGAAGCGGGAAGGATGATTGCGCGCAAGGTAGTTGAGGCCGCTGAAGAGGGAGAGGAACAGGATCGCCTGGAGCACGAGGTTGAGCGTGCGGATCCAGCGGGCGGAGCGGAAGCTGTCGGGGGAGAACAAGGCGGAGCTAGTTGAGAGTTGAGCGCAGAGCGTGGAGCGAGGGAGATCAGCTGTGCAGCAGTTTCGCCTCGACGCCGAGGATGCTGAAGATGAGGGCGAGGACGGTGCCGCTCAGGTAGAAGAGAAGCTGGCGCGTATCGATGACGCCGCGGGTGAAGTCCTCGTAGTGGGCGAAGACCTGGGCGTAATCGACCATGGCCTTGACCGGAGTGAGGATGTCGCGGTTGAGCCACGAGACATCGGCGAGAGCGCGGCTGCCGACGATGATCGCGGCGAGCATGGCGAAGGCCATGATGCCGGCGATGGCCTGGTTGCGCGAGAGCGAGCTGGCGAAAACCCCGACGGCGATAAAGAGGAGGCCGGACACGGCGACGAAGAGGTAGCCGCCGATGAGCGGGCCGGTGTCGATGAAGTGAACATCGCCGGAGAACTTCTTCAGGATGTAGAAAAAGCCGCCGGTGCAGGCCCAGAGGGAAACGTAGAGGAGGTAGGCGGCGGAGTATTTGGCGAGGACGACCTCGGTGGTCGTGACGGGCGTGGTGAGGAGCGTCTCGATGGTTCCGAGGCGGCGCTCTTCGGCGAGGCACTTCATGGTGAGCAACGGCACGATGAAGAGGACGGGGAACCAGAAGATGGAAAAGAAGACCTGGGCGGGGGAGGTGTCCTGCGGGGTCTTGCTGTAGCTCTCCAGAATGCCGGTAAACATGAAGCCCATGACGCCAAGGAAGAGCGTCGCCGCGATGTAGGTGCTCGGGTTGACGAGCAACATGCGGACTTCGTGGGAAAGGAGGGTGAAGTAGTGTTTCACGGGGAAGGACCAATGACTAATGACCAATGACTAATGTCTAATGATCGGAGGCCGAGGGAGTAGTCGGACCGTGAGGGTGAGGAGGGGTGGGCGAGGTGTGCGATGGACCGCACGCTAAGGCGTGCGGCTACAGGAAGGGCGCGAGCGGGAGAGTGCGTGGTGACGGAAATCATGAGGCCTTGGGCATTGGTCATTCCGTCATTTCGCCGCGGGCTTGGGCGCGGCGACGGTGTCCCAGCTGCGGCGGGTGGCGGCGAGGAAGACGTCTTCGAGGGTGGGATGCACGCGGCTTAGGGAGCGGACGCGGAGGTTTTGCGCGAGAAAGGCGCGGAGGAGGGGCTCGCCGAGTTCGTCGTCGCGGTCGGTGGTGAGCGTGAGGGCGCGAAAGCCGGCGGCGTCGGGCTCGGCTTGGGTCGTGACGGTGAGCGTGGGGTCGATCGCGGTGAGGAGGGTGGGCAGGGCGGCGAGGTCGCCGGCGACTTCGAGTTGGTAAGTGGAGCGGCCGAGGATTTCGCGGCGGAGGTCGGCGGGCGTGCCCTGAGCGACGACGCGGCCCTGGTTGATGATCAGGACGCGGTCGCAGGTCATCTCGATCTCGGGGAGGATGTGCGAGGAGATGATAACCGTCATGCGGCCGCGGAGGCTGGC
>CANGHW010000172.1 GCA_947453695.1 Opitutia bacterium | reverse complement strand
TCCAGCCGGGGGTGACGGTGGCGGCCTTGAGATCGACGACTTTGTCGCCGGCGGCGGGTGCGGTGTAGCCGGACTCGACAGCGACGATGCGCGGGCCGTCGACGATGACAGTCATGGTTTTCTTCGGCGCATCGGCTCGGCCGTCGATGAGCGTGCCGACGTGGAGTAGGGTGCGGGCGGGGGCGAGCGCAGCGGTGGAAGACGCGAGCGCGAGGGCGAGCAGCGTGGAGAATCGCATGGCGGAGTGAGGCGCCGCGCGTGCGGCGGTGCAACGGCGGAGTGGCGCGCCAGGGCGGCGAAGGCGCGAGTTGCGCGGGATCAGGCGGCGGAAAGCACCCGGGCGAACATGGCGCGGTCCACATTGGCGCCGGAAAGAATGATGCCGACGCGTTGGCCCCGGAGATTCTCGCGCTCCCGCAGCACCGCCGCGAGGCCGGCGGCGCCGGCGCCTTCGGCGACGTTGTGGGTGTCGGAAAAGAGCGCACGCATCGCCTCGCCCACTTCGACGTCCGAGACCTGCACGACGCGTTCGGCCCCTTGAAGAATGTGGTGCAGGGCGGTTTCATCCGGAGCGCGGCACGCGAGGCAATCCGTGAGTTCGGTGGTGACGGGATGAGCGACCGCCCGCCGCGCGGCGAAGGACAGCGCATACATCGGTGCGCGATCGGACACGACTCCCACCACGCGCGTGCGCAAGCCGAGGGCGTCGCGGGCCGCCATCACGCCGCAGATGCCCGAGCCCATCCCGATGGGAACGTAAACCACGTCCAAGGCCGGGGCGTGGCGGAAAAACTCGAGGGCGTAGGTGGCAACTCCGGGGATGAGGGCGGCGTCCATTGACGGCATCGGGAAAAGTCCCTGTTCCGCGGCGAGCTGGCGGGAGTATTCGAGGGCGGACTGAAAATCGCCTTCGTGCTCGATCAACTCAGCGCCGAGCGCGCGCATGGAGTCATTTTTCTCCGGACTGTTGCCAAACGGGACGACAATTACGGCGCGGAGGCCGTTGCGGCGGGCGGCGAAGGCGACCGACTGCCCGTGGTTGCCCCGGGTGGCGGCGACGACGCCGCGCAAGCCGGGCTGGGCGCGCTTGAGGGCGGCAAAGAAGACGAGGCCGCCGCGGACCTTGAAGGCGCCGAGGGGCGTGTGGTTTTCATGTTTCACCCAGACTTCGCAGCCGGCGCGGGCGTTGAGCAGCGGCCAGGAAAGCTGCGGGGTCGGCAACATCGCGGAGTGAACGAGGGCGGCGGCGGCTTCGATTTCGGCGAGCGATGGCAGAGGCTGCATGGATGGGAGTGTGGAAGGGGACGCACCATGGGCAAGGACGGCGCCACTGTGCCGGTCTAAAACGCAGCGTAGAGTGTCGCTGTTTCCCAGCGGAAGAGCGGCCATACGCAGGCCTGCGTATATCGCGCGGAGAGATTTTCAGCGAAGATGGGGAGGACGCCTCAGTTTCTCCACTCACTGCTCACTCCCATGAAATCGTCTTCGTTGTTCTCCGGCTGGCTCCCTGTGGCCGGCCTCGCGCTCGCCCTCCTCGCCGTCCCGTTGTCCGCCGCGAATGCGGCCAAGCAACTCTGGTCCGCCAAGCTCCCTGGCGAGGCCAAGTGGCACAAACTCACCGAACTCGGCACGCTCCTCGTTGGCACCGATGATTCGATCCAGAACTACGACCCTGATAGCGGAAAGCTGCTCTGGACGAAGACGGAGTTTAAAAAGACCAACACGCGCAACGCGGTCGATGTCTTCGGCACGCCGCTCCTGATCTGCAATACCTACGATGGGATGATGAACAGCAAGGTGACCTTCACCGCGCTCGACTATTTCACCGGCGAGCAGAAGTGGTCCACCCCGCAGATCCTTGGCCAATACCTCGACACGATCCCGGCGCCGGCGAAGAATTTGGTGATCTTTGTGGTCAACACCTACGACGGCGAGGACCCCGGCATTTATCTCAAGGCGCATGATCTTGAGACCGGCGCGGTGAAGTGGTCCGCGAAATTTGCCAAGGGCGGTGCGATCCCGCTGCACATGGCGGACAACAGCGGACGTTTCATTCCGACGATGGATTTATCGGGCTACCACGAGCCGGTGTTTGACGGGGACGAGATGTATCTCGGCTACCTCGGGGTGCACTGCATCGACCTCAAGAGTGGTGCGACGAAGTGGGCCGTGGAGTTTCCGCCGGCGAACAAAGGCCTCAAGAAGACCTACGCTCCGCTGCGCATCGACGGTGACAATATCTACGGCGCGGGCGGCGGCAGTGTTTACGCCATCAACCGCCGCACGGGCGCGCAGCTCTGGAAAAGCGACCGCATCTCTGATTTCGCCGGTCTGCTGAAGGCGCGAGACAACGCAATCGTCGCGCAGCTCGAAGTCGTGGGCGGAAAAGTGTTCTCCCGCTACGGCGGCAATTTCTCTGACGGCAAAACTGCGATGCTCAAGGAGCCGCTTGGCGTGGTCGTGCTCGATCCGGCCGACGGCAAGTCGCTCTACCACTTCGACAAAGCGAAAGAGGGGATCACGAATCTCGTCGTGCTGCCCGAGACGAAGAGCGTGGTGTTTGCCGATGGAGCGAACGTTTACGGCATCGACACCTCCGGCGCGACGCCGGTCGAGTCCTTCAAGGTGCCGATCGAGTTTAAGAAGAAGATGGGCATGGGCGGCGTGGCGAAAATCGGCCTCGGCGCCCTCGGCGGCGTGACCGGCCTCGCCAAGGGTGTGATGTCGGCCAACAAGGGCCTCCTCGATGTGCCAGTAGCCGTGAGCGTGATGAACGGCCGCGTGGTCGTGCAGGGCAAGCAGCACCTCCTCGGTTTCGACCCGCAGACGAAGACTTCCAGTTGGTCACTCTTCTATGCGGCGCCGAGCGATGCGCTGGCGAACATCGCGATGTTCGCGGTTACGGCGGCCGCGGCGGTCTACGGCAATGCCCAAGTGGCGGCGAGCGGCGGCATGGGCAGCAGCGGCTACAACAGCGGCGTCGACACGATCCACAGCAATCTCGACCGCTACAACAGCTACACCGAGAAGCTCTCGAAGCGCGCCGGTGGCGTGAAATCCTCCGAGGCGTATTCCTACATTCTCACGAAGGTAGAAAAGGACATTGGCATCGTGGGTGTGAATCTCACCAACGGCGAAACCGACCGCCAACTCGTGCTCAAGGAAAAGGAGCCGAACTACACGGTCGACGAGCCGACGAACCGGATCTTCCACTTCGCGGGCAAGGACTCGGTCGTGGCGTATCAGTTCTGAGGCAGCCGAAACGAATTTAGTCAGGACGCACGCCGCCCGGACATCGGGCGGCGTTTTTCGTGCCAGATCGGCGCTCTTCGCCGAGCCGTGGTGCGGCGGACATGAAAATCTAGAAGGCCTGCCAACCCGCGGCAGCCCTACGAAGGAACCTCGATGCGTGGATGAGTTCTGAGTGGCGCGTTGGGGGCAACGCGCCCTACCTCATGGCAGTTCGACCGTGCGTTCTTTCGGCTCGGGGTTCTGCCGGTAGAAAAGTGCGGTGTGACCCACGGCGCTGATGAAGACGCAGCGACCCTCGTCGGCGATTTGCTCACACAGTGTGGCGCGCACGTCGCGCTCGGCGCCGACAAACCGTAGCTTCACGAGCTCGTGGGCGCGCAGGGCTTTTTGCAGTTCAGCGAAAAAGGCAGGCGTGAGGCCTTCTTTGCCGATTTTCAGCGCTGGTTCGAGGGTTTGGCCTTGGCCGCGGAGAAAGGATTTCTGCGCGCCGGTGAGCGGGAAGTCATACATGGCGGGTTAGCATTCGCAAAGTCCGGCCCACGCCAAGCGGTAAGACGGCGCCGGTGTTTCCGGATTTGCAACGGGGCGACGCGGCGCGCTTGGTTGTCGCCAAACCAAAAACCTCCATGTCACGCACGCTCGTCAAACACGCCCTCGACGCCACTGGTCCCAACGACGCGATCCTGCTCCAAGGCTGGATCCGCACGCGCCGCGACGCGAAAGCTTTCTCCTTTATCGAGTTGAACGACGGCTCCTGCCTCAAGGGCATCCAGATCATCGCCGACGCCAAGCTCCCGAACTACACGACCGAAATCGCTCGCGCCCACACGGGAGCCTCGATCGAAGTCCGCGGCAAACTGGTCGCATCGCAGGGGCAGGGCCAGAAGTGGGAAGTGGTGGCTGAGGCGATCACGGTGCTCGGCGAGGCGGATGCGACCTATCCGCTGCAGAAGAAGGGACACACGCTGGAGTTTCTCCGCGAAATCGCTCACCTGCGCCCGCGCTCAAATCTTTTCGGCGCGGTCTTCCGCGTGCGTTCGCGCCTCGCGTATGCGGTGCACCAATTTTTTCAGGAGCGGAATTTCTTTTACGTGCACACGCCGATCATCACGGCGAGCGACGCGGAAGGAGCGGGCGACATGTTCCGCGTGACGACGCTCGACCTAGCGCACCCGCCGATGACGGAGGACGGGCAGGTGGATGCGACGAAGGATTTCTTCGGCAAGAAGACCTTTCTCACCGTGTCCGGCCAGCTCGAGGGCGAGATCTTTGCGCACGCGCTATCGAACATCTACACCTTCGGTCCGACCTTCCGCGCGGAGAATTCCCATACCTCGCGCCACGCGGCGGAGTTCTGGATGATCGAGCCGGAAATCGCGTTCTGTAACCTCGAAGGCAACATGACGCTCGCGGAGGAGTTTGTGAAATACCTGATCCGCGACGCCCGCACGCACTGCGCGGCCGACCTCGAGTTTTTCAGCAAGTTCGTCGACAAAGAGCTACTCACGCGCCTCGACTTCGTGCTGGAGAAACCGTTCGTGCGCTGCAGCTACACCGAGGCGATCGAGATACTCGAGAAGAGCGGCAAGACGTGGGAGCACCCGATCGCGTGGGGCTCGAATCTGCAGGCGGAGCATGAGCGCTACCTCTCGGAGGAGCACTTCAAGTGCCCGGTCACGGTCTACAACTATCCGCGGGCGATCAAAGCATTCTACATGCGCGTGACCGACGGTTGCGCGCCGGAGCGGCAGACGGTGGCCGCGATGGATCTGCTCGTGCCGGGCATCGGCGAGATCATCGGCGGCAGCCAGCGTGAGGAGCGGCTCGAACTGCTGCGCGAAGGCATGGCGCTGCACCACCTCGATGAGAAAGCCTATTGGTGGTATCTCGACCTGCGTCGCTACGGCAGCGTGCCGCATGCGGGCTTCGGCCTCGGCTTCGAGCGCATGCTGATGTTCGTCACGGGCGTGGCGAATATCCGCGATGTGATCCCGTTTGCCCGCACGCCGGGCACGGCGGATTTCTGAGGAGGGGAAGCACCGCGCTACCGCGGAATCCGCTCAATCGAGCGAGCGGATGCGGACGCTCTTGAAATAGAACACACTGGAGGGGTCATGGCCTTGGAGGGCGATGGCTCCGCCCAGCGGGTTGAGCTTGCGGCCCTTGCGCTCGGGCGGGCGGACGACGTTTTCGGGCTCGGTGTAATCCACCGTAGTCTGGCCGTTGATCTGAATCACGATGTGGCGGTCTTTCACGGTGATCTTCGTGGTGAACCATTTCGTTTCGTCGACCGGCGATTTGTCGAGGTCGACGACGGCGTAGAGGCTGCCGGTCTTGCGCTTCTCCTTCGCGGTGCTGTTGAGCTGGATCTCGTAGCCATTGGCGAGGCGGAGGGCCGGACCGTTGGCGGCGAGGTCGGTGTGGATGAAGACTCCGCTATTGGCCTCGGGCGCGCCGCGGGCGATGACCTCGAGTTCGAAGTTTTTGAAGCGCACAAAGTCCGTCTGGCCGTCGCCGATGAAGAAAAGGTGTGAGCTCTCCTTGGTGGCGTGGGCCCGGATGGTGCCGTCGACGACCGACCACGAGTCCGGGTAGGCGTTGGCTTTCCAGCCGGTGAGATCCTTGCCGTTAAACAGTTCGCGCCAGCCGTCGGCGGCGCGGGCAATCGGCGAGAGGAGCAACGTGAAACCGAGGACGAGCAGCAGCGCAGGGCACGTGGGGTATTTTTTCATGCTGGTCCACGTTGCTGGGCGGGCACGCGTCCTGCAACGCCGGTGGTGCACCCCTACGCGAAGTGCCGATTACGGCCGCGGAAGAATCTCGATCGCGCTGATGGTGGGATTCTCTTTTTGGGTGGTGAAAGTGATGTCGAGCTGGCCGTCCTTGATGGTGACCGGGACGGTTTCAATATAGGCCTGCCGCGCGCCGCCGGCCTTGGCCCAGATGTCGAAGTCTTTGTAGTCGCGGCCCTCGACGTTGAAGGAAAACACGACCTCGCCGGCCTGCGCGATGGCCTCGTAGGTGACGGCAAAGTGAAGTTTCACGGTGTAATTTCCGTTCGGCAGTTTCTGCCGGAACTTCGTCATGCTGAAATGCTCCGCCCAATAAACTGAGGGAGTCTTGGTGTTGCCGATGTCGAGACCGGGGCGCTCCATCATGTCGCCGTCGTCAAATCCTTGATCGGGCAACCACTTCACTCCGGCTTCATCGGTGTGGGCGGCCGAGGCGCCGGCACGGATGCGGATGGGCTCCGGGGCAGCCGGAGTCTCGGCGGCCCAAGCGAGGCCGGTGGCGAACATTAACGCGCCGAGCGGGACGAGGAGGACGCGAGTGAGGAGCGAGGGAGAGTGGGCCATGGCGGAAGATAGACGAGGTGAGTAAAAGGCAGATCTCGCCAAGGCTAGAGCACGCGGCATGCCCGGGTTGCGCAGCGGGCATGGAGCATGCAACGCTCTCGGGGTGAATCTTTGTCGGCTCATTTTTTCGATCATGGTGATGGTTGCCGCGGTGGCGTGCGCGAAGCGCGAAACGACCGTCGCGCAGGGCGACCGCACGGGTGTGCTCCACGTGGGCAACGGCGCGGAGCCGCAGTCGCTCGACCCGCACCTCGCGGGCGGGACGGTCGACCACAACGTGCTCTCGGCCCTCTACGAAGGGCTGGTGACGCTCGACGAGGAGACCCTGCAGCCGCGACCCGGAGCGGCGGAGCGGTGGAGCGTGTCGGCGGACGGATTGGTTTACACGTTTCACCTGCGGTGGGGAGCGAAGTGGTCCAATGGCGATCCACTGACGGCGAAGGACTTTTTGTTTTCCTTCCGCCGCGCGCTCTCGCCGGTGCTGGGCTCGGAATACAAGGATGCGCTCTTCCCGGTGAAGCATGCGGAAGACTATGCGCGCGGGAAAATCGCGGACTTCGCGGCGGTGGGCTTTCGCGCGCCGGACGATTTCACGCTCGAAATCACGTTGGCGCAGCCGACCGCCTATTTCCTGACGGTGCTGCGCACCAATGTGTGTTTCCCGGTGCATGCGGGCTCGGTGGAGCGCGGCGGAGCGAAGTTTGATGACCGCACGGCGAAGTGGTCGCGGGCGGCGCCGCTCGTGAGCAACGGGCCGTTTCGGCTGCGCGAGTGGAAAGATCACCAGCACATCGCGGCGGAGAAAAATCCGCACTACTGGGACGCGGCGAAAGTGCGGCTGAACGAGGTCATTTTCTATCCGAGCGAGTCGACGCAGAATCAGGAATTGGCGTTTCGCGCCGGACAGCTCCACACGACCTGGGACGTGCCGCTCTCGAAGGTCGACGCTTACCGGAAAGAGGCGCCCGCGCTGCTGCGCGTGGAGCCGTATTTCGAGAGTTATTTTCTACGGTTCAACACGACGCGCGCGCCCTTCACCGATCCGCGCGTGCGCCGCGCGCTCGCGCTCGCGGTTGACCAGGAGTCGATCGTGAAAAATGTGCTGCGCGGCGGGCAGACGCCGGCGACGGCGCTCACCCCGCCCGGGCTCGCCGGCTACATGGCGCCGGTGGCGCTCGGGCGCGATGTGTCCGCGGCGAAGCGCCTGTTGGCGGAGGCCGGGTTTCCGGAGGGCAAAGGCTTTCCTCGCGTCGAACTCGTGACGATCTCCTCGGAGATCAACCAACGCATCGCGGAAGCGGTGCAGCAGATGTGGCGACGCGAACTCGGCATCGAAATCACGATCACGCAGAAAGAGTTCAAGATCCTCCTTCAGGCGATCGACAACGCCGTGCTGGACTTCGCCATCGCACGCGGGCGGTGGATCGGTGAATACCCAGACCCGCTGACCTACCTCTCGATTTTCACCGCAGGCAACGGCGTCAACGGCACCGGCTTCGCCGATCCGACCTATGACGGGATGATCGCGGCGGCTGCGCGGGAGCCGACGCCCGCGGCGCGACTAGCTGCGCTGCAACGGGCCGAGACGTATCTCCTGGAGCGCACGCCGATCGCGCCGATCTACTGGGGCTCACGCACGACCCTGGTGGCCGCGAGTGTGCGCGGCTGGAAGAATTCGCCGCTCGGCTTCCACAACTACAAAGACGTGTGGTTGGAGCGGTGAAGTGGCGGGGCGGGGCGAAGGATTACTTCGCGTCACCGAAGGTGGCGCGGATGTAGGCGAGGACGGCTTTGCGCTGGCTGGCGTTGGCGATGGCGCCGAAGGCGGGCATGCCCTTCAGCTCGTTGCCCTCGGCGATCGTCTTGAGGAGTTCTGCGTCGGTTTTGGCGAGGCGGGTTTTGTCGTCGCGGAAATTGGCGGCACCGCCGGGGATGCCGCGGCCGTCGGGCTGGTGGCAGGGCACGCAGTAGAGGCGGTAGATTTTTTCGCCGTTGGCGACCAGCGCGGCGGGTGAGGTGGCGGCGGGTTCGTCTTTCGCACCGCCGGCGGTCTCGCCGGGGCGGGGGAGGCGCGTCGTGCCGCCGACGGTGCGCTCGCCGTTGAGGAGACGGTTGGCGGTGTAGTAGGCGAGCGGATTGGCGAGGGGTTGGTTGTCGGTGGTGCGCAGGGCGGCGACGGAGAGCTCGTAAACGAAGCCGGGTTTCAGCTCGGCGAGGACGAGTTCGGCGGAGAGGCCGTCGGCGGCGGGGCGGACCTCGCTCACCGCGACGCGCGCTTCGTCCACCCACGGTGAGCCGTATTTGGCCTGATAGTAGTAGCGGAAGCGGTTGACCTCGAAATTGGCGGCGGCGGCGAGGGTGGCGGCGCTGAGCGGACGAGTGAACGCGATGCGGAAGCCGCGGTCGGTGAGCTTCACGTCGCGAATCTCGGGCGAAACTTGACCGTCCCAAACGACGCGTTGGAGGCCGTCGGTGCCGGCGCCCCAGCCGGCGGTGGCACCGAGGTAGAGGCTGCCGTCGGGGGCGAAGGCGTTGCGGGTGCCGCCGCCGAGGAGCTTTTCACCGGTGTGATAGGGGGCGGTTTCGTTGCGGCCGAGGAACGGGTAACAGGCGCCCTGCCACTCGCCGGCGACTTTTTCGAGGGAGGCGCGGACGACGATGCGGCCGTAGTCGCTGGCGAAGACTTGGCCGGCGTAGGGACCGAACTTGCCGCCGGTGGTGTCCCAGACCGGCTCGCCGCCGGAGACCCCCATCGGGCCGTGGGGGAAGACGACGGCGGGGGATTTGTAGCGCTGCCAAGCTTGCTCGATCGTGAAGGTCTTGGCGTCGAAGCCGGGTTCCCAGCGGAGGCTGGAGACGTGGCCGTGGAAATCGCCGGGGGCCACGTGAAGGAGGCCGCACGAGGGTTTGTAGTCGCCCTGGTTGTCGTTGACGAAAAGTTCGCCGGTGGGGCTGAGGCCGACGCCATTGGCTTGGCGAAAGCCGGAGGCGAGGGGAGTGATTTTTCCATCGGGCGCGATCTGCACGGCCCAGCCGCGGAGAGGCAGGCTGGAGTATTGGCCGGTGGGATCGAGGAGCGGGCGCTCGTCGAGCTGACCGCGGACCTCTTCGGGGGTGATCTTGAGTTTGTCACCGTTGGAGCTGTTGGAGATGACGCCGAGGAAATTGCCCGCGGCATCGCTGCGCAGGCCGAAGAAGAATTCGTGGTAGTTGTTCGAAATGCCCCATTGGTTGCTGACCGCGTCGAAGGTGTCGGCGCGGCCGTCGCCATCGGTGTCGGTGGCCTTGAGGAGTTCGGGGCGATGGGAGACGTAGACGACGCGGTCCGACTCGACGACGAGGCCGAGGGGTTCGCTGAGTCCGCGCGCGAAGCAGCGCCAGGCGCCGGCGGGCGAGCGCATCCAGATTTCGCCGTAACGGGTGGTGACGACGAGCGTGCCCGTGGGGGAGAATGCGACGCCGACGATGCCGCCGCGCAGCTCGGCGGGGCGCGGGACGTTTTCAATCCGATAGCCGGCGTGGGCGAGCGGGGCGGCGGCGACTCCAAGCACGACCAGGGAAAGTCGTAGCCCGCCTCGTGAGAGGCGGGAGCGACGGGTAAGTGAAAGGACGGAGGTCCCTGCTCTCACGAGCAGGGCTACAAGCGGTTTCATGGCGTGGGTGCAGCGAAGCGGGTTTCGAGGGTGAACGTGCCGGCGGCGTCACGCGTGAGGGTCGTGGCGGGCTGGCCGGCGACGACGTAGGACCACGGGGCATCGGCGCCGGCGCGGTCGAAGCGGAACGTGCGGCGCAAGCCGGTGCGATCAGGGAGCGCGGTGATGGTTTCCTGCACCGGGGTGCCGTCGACGGTGTAGCGGAGTTCCACGGCGGCGGGGCGCAAGGTGTAGCCCTTGAACTGGACGACGGGGGCGCGGGTGGCGTCGCCGCGGCGGAGAGGCGACGGGCCAGTCTCGCGGTAGACGACGCGGCCGACGAGATCGGCGGCCTTGATGAGCTTGTTGACGGGGCGGACGTTGGTGAGGTCGATGAAGCCGCCGGTCCAGGCGTAGTTGAGGCCACCGCGGGTGGGGTCGTAGCAAAAACTGATGCCGCCGGGCAGGCCGAAGGCGAAGCTGCCGGCGTGGGCGTCGGGCAGCATGACGCGCTCGATCAGG
>CANGHW010000171.1 GCA_947453695.1 Opitutia bacterium | reverse complement strand
TTCCTTTGCCTGCTGGGCTGGAATCCCGGAGACGACCGCGAGAAGATGCTGATCGCCGACATCATTCGCCTCTACGATTTGCCGGGCATCAACCAGAGCAACGCCCGCTTCGACGACAAGAAGCTCGCGCATATGAACATGCTCTACCTGCTAGAGCAGCCGGCGGACAAGTTTGTTGCCCTTGCCCGGGACTTTTTCGCGCGGCAGACAGACCACGTGGGAGCGAAAGCTGCGCTGGCGGCGGATGCCGGGTATTTCCGCGAAGTGATGCTGCTCAGCCAGCCGAAGGTGAAAGGACTCGAGGAACTGCCAGCCTACACGGGCTATTTCTTTACCGACGACTTTGCGGTCGATGCGAAGGTCCGAGACAAGGTGATGGGCAAGGGCGATCCGAAGGCCCGTCTCGCCGAGCTTATCGATCTCGTCGGCACCGCGGATTTGTCGAGTGACTTGGCCATCGAGGAAGCGCTTAAGGCGCTTGCGACGAAGCATGGCTTGGGATTTGGCGACTACCAATCCGTCGCGCGGCTCGCCGTGTCGGGCACCAATGTTGGGCCGAGCATCACGGGCCTGTTTCGCGTGCTGGGGCGCGAGCGGATTCTGACGAGGTTGCGCAAGCTGGCGGCGGCCTGAGCCGCCGGCAGCGGCGGGCCGGATTTAGTAACCGGCCTGCTTGTCGACCGTGTGACGAAGCGGCTCGCCGCGGCCGAAACGGATCAGGTTTTCGACGTAGACCTCGTGAAAGCGGGCGCCTTCGCCGTCGGAGCGGCCGGCGATGTGAGGCGTGATGATCACCCGACCGGTGGTCCAGAGGGGATGGCCCTTGGGCAGCGGCTCGGGGTCGGTGACGTCGAGGCCCGCGCCGGCGACACGACCGGACTTGAGCGCGTCGACCAGCGCCAAGTTGTCGTAAATTTTTCCACGGGAAACCGCGATGAAGAGGACACCTTTCTTCATCTTCGCGAACTGCGCGGCGCCGATCATCTTTTCGGTCGTAGGCGTGTGCGGGGCGGAGATAAACACGACATCGGCCTCCGGGAGCACGGCATCGAGGCGGTCGGGCCAGACGGTGCGGTCGAGGTAGGGAGAGATCGGGACGTCTTTCGGGTCCACGCCGATCACGGTCATCCCAAAGGCCTTGGCCCGGACGGCGATTTGCGTGCCGATGCCGCCGACGCCCACGATCACCGCGGTTTTGCCGCTGAGCTCGAGGGGCGGTCCGTAGTTGGCGAGGGAGGGCCAGGTCTCCGTGGCGCGGTTGGCGACGGCTACATCGATGCGGCGGGTGAGGCCGAGAAGGAGGGCAAAGGCGTGATCGGCGATTTCCACCCCCTGCACGATTTTCATGTTCGTGAGCGTGATCGCGCTATTCTTGAGCTCGGGGATGGAGAGGAAGTTTTCGACGCCGGCGGAGTTGACCTGCACCCACTTGAGCTTTTTCGCGGCAAGGACTTGCTCGCGATTGACGCCACCGATGATCGCATCGGCGTCGGCCAGTTCAGCCATCAGTTTGTCGCGCGAGGGAAAGACGAGATCGAGCGCCGGAGCGGCCTTCTTGATCTCGGTCAGATCGGTCTCGGTGAGCCGGGGATTGAAGGTGAAGACGACCTTCTTGGTGGGAAACGCGGTCTGGGCGAGCGCGGTGGAGGCGAGGACAAGCGCAGTGAGCGCGACCGGGGCGAAGCAGCGGGGTAGTTTCATGGTCGAGGGGGAGAAAGTGAAGGACCCCGTCCCGGGCGCGACTGCGACAGCGGGCGGACCTACATCCTCGCAAGCATCTGGCGGAGCAACTCGTCGTAGTCGTTGAGCGCGGGAAACTGCGGGAATTGGCTCACGATATTGGCGGGCGCGTGGAACAGAAAACCGTGATTCGCCTGCGCGAGCATGGTCGTGTCGTTGAATGAATCGCCAGCGGCGATGACGTTGTAGTTGAGCGACTGAAGCGCGGCGACGGAGTGGCGCTTTTGGTCGGCCATGCGGAGTTTGTAGCCGACGATGCGATCATCCTCGATCACGAGACGGTGACAGAAGAGGGACGGCCAGTTGAGCTGGCGCATGAACGGCTGGGCAAATTGCTCGAAGGTATCGGACAGGATGATCACCTGAGTGCGCTGTCGGAGCGTGGTGACGAATTCGAGCGCGCCGGGCAGGAGCGCGAGGCCGCCGATAATCTCCTGGATTTTTGAAAGGGTGACGCCGTGCCGCTTCATGATATCGATGCGAAAGAGCATCAATTTATCATAGTCGGGTTCATCCCGCGTAGTGCGGCGCAGCTCGGGGATGCCGGTGCGTTCAGCGACGGCGATCCAGATTTCCGGCGTGAGGACGCCTTCCATGTCGAGAGTGACGATACTTTGCTTCACAGGTGGGCGCAGTGAACCAGACGTTTTTGTGTCGTGGCAAGCATGCGACGGGAAAAGTGGCCGAGTCGCGCCGGGAAATCTCTAGGAAAAATTCCCAACCAGACCGGGAATATCCGCCGACCTATTCAAACTGCCGGCGGAAATCGGCAAACTGCTGGCGCAGCTCGGCCAGTTCCGCGCGCAAAGCGGTCGCCTCGGCTTCAAGTTTAGTAAGGCGGTCGTTTTCGGCGCGCACGACCAACGTAGCCGGCTCCGGGGCCGGACTGCCCGCGGTTGCGGCCAGCGCGGCGACATCAATCGGGCCGGCGAGCAGGTGCGAATAGCGGGGCTCCTTTGTGCCGGGAAGGCGGGGCAGCTTTACGACGAGCGGCTGCGGCGTGCGGCTCGCGAGCGCGGTGAGCGATTCTTCGACTTCGGTGAGCGACTCAAACGGATGGACGAGAAAACGCTCGGTCCGGGTGCGGAGTTCGGCAAGGGTTTGCGGGCCGCGGAGCATCAAGGCGCAGAGCAGGCCGACTTCGGCGGGCGTGAGTTGGAGCGCGTCGGTGAAATTGTGTTTATACTTCGCGACGCGGCTTTCGGCGCCGGTGAAGACAGAGGCGAGGCGTTTCTCCCGCAGGCCGTCCAGCGCGCGCACGACGGTCGTCTCGTCATAGGCGACGACGGGGTCGCGATTGGACTGCTGGTTACAGGCGAGCGTCAGGGAATTGAGCGTGAGCGGATAGTAATCCGGAGTTGTGACGGCCTTTTCGACGAGGCAACCGAGCACGCGGAGCTCCTCAGGAGAAAGCGGGGGGAAGGGATCATCCATGGAGCGCGCGGAGTCGTTAGGCGGAGGTAGAAGGGGCCGCCGGAAAATGAACCGAAAGATCGAGCTTTTGGTTCTTCAGCACCGACTCGAGGAGATGGCGGCTGGAAACGACGGTGATATTCGGTCCCGCGTAGGCGAGCAGGTCTGACTGGGGGTCGGCCATCTCAATGAAGATCCGGGCGTGGCTGTTTTGCTGACGGATACGGGAGACGGCGTGGAGCGTCTTGATGTCCGGGTCCTGAAAGCGAACGTTGGCGAACACGAAAATGAAATCGGCGGCGGCAATATTGGCCTGTTTCAAAGCGATGGGACTGATCGGCACTCCGCGGACAAAATGATACTTTGGGTAGGGTTGGACCTGGACGAGATCGGTCACGAGCACGACCTCCCGACCAGCGAGGGCCGGATGGCGATCGAGCACGTGGAGGAGTTCGTCGGCAAATGCGGTGTATTCGCAGATGACGATGTGTTTTTTGGCGGTAATCTGGGCCGTGCCGAGGCGGTGGCGATTGGTCAGCCCATGCAGGGAGTCGGCCGTGAGGGCGATGAAATTGGTATAGCAATAGATGCCGACCAAGATCGTGAGCACGCCCACGGCGCGGCCCATCGGGGTGATCGGGGCGACGTCTCCATAGCCCACGGTCGTGGAGCTAACGAACCACCACCAGAGGGCATCGGAGTAGTTTTTGACACTGGGGTTGACGCCCTGCTCGTAGATCCAGAACAGCCAAGGCGTAACAAGGAAGGTGACGCCCAGCAGAAGGGCGATGAAGCGAAACTGGCGGGGCATGGAGGGGGCGAGTGAGGCGGTGAGGGAGGGACGAGCCGGGTGACCGGGGGAGTTCGTTACTTCTTCGGCGCCCAGGCATCCTTGAGCGTGATCGTGCGATTAAACACGAGACGCCCGGGGGCACTGTCCTTGGGGTCGAGGGCAAAGTAGCCGAGGCGCTCAAACTGGAAGCGCTCCGCGAGCGTCGCGGCACCGAGCGAGGTCTCGAGTCGGGCGGTCACGACTTCGAGTGAGCGCGGATTGAGGTGTTTCTTGAACTCTCCGTCGGCGTCGGGCTCGGGCACAGTGAAGAGACGATCATACAAGCGGACCTCAGTCTCGATGCTCTGGGTCGCACTCACCCAGTGGATGGTGCCCTTGACCTTGCGGTCGACGTTCGGGCCGCCTGCGCGGGTGGTGAGATCGGCGGTGCAACGCAGCTCGGTGATCTGGCCGGAGGAGTCTTTCACTAGCTCATCGCACTTGATGATGCAGGCGTATTTCAGACGCACTTCGCCACCGGGCTTCAGGCGAAAATATTTCGGTGGCGGCACTTCGGCGAAGTCATCGCAATCGATAAAGACCTCACGGGTGAGGGCCAGCTTGCGCGTGGTGGGCGTCTCGTCCTGCGGATTGTTGGTGGCATCGCACTCCAAGACTTCACCGGGTGCGATGTTCGTGAGGACCAGCTTGATCGGCTTGAGGACGGCGAGACGGCGCTGAGCGGAGGCGTTGAGCTCCTCGCGCACGGCGTGCTCAAAAACGGCAACATCGGTCACGCTGTCGAACTTGGTGACGCCCACGCCCGTTACAAAACGACGGAGTGCGCTGGCGGGGATGCCGCGTCGGCGGAGGCCGGAAATGGTGGGCATGCGCGGATCGTCCCAACCGGCGACGGACTTATCCTGCACGAGTTGCAGGAGCTTGCGCTTGCTGACGATGGTGTAGCCGAGGTTGAGCTTCGCGAACTCGTATTGATGCGGGAGCGAGCGGGGAAGATCGAGCGACTCGAGCGTCCAATCGTAGAGTGCGCGGTGGGCGTCGAATTCGAGCGTGCAGATCGAGTGCGTGATGCCCTCAAGGTAATCGCTGAGGCAGTGGGCGAAGTCGTAAAGAGGGTAAATGCACCATTTGTCGCCGGCGTGGTGGTGGGCGACGTGGCGGATGCGGTAGAGCAGGGGGTCGCGCAGCCACATGTTGGGCGAACTGTTATCGATCTTCGCGCGGAGCGTGCGCGCCCCATCGGGAAACTCACCGGCGCGCATGCGCGTGAAGAGATCGAGATTCTCGGCGACCGAACGGTGGCGGAACGGGCTGTCCTTGCCCGGACGGTCGGGCGCGCCGCGGTAGGCCTCGGTATCCTCGGGGCTCAGATCGCAGACGTAGGCCTTGCCGCGCTTGATGAGTTCGACGGCGTAACCGTAGATCTGCTCGAAGTAGTCGCTGGCGAAGAACGGCTCGGCATTGGCGCCGGGAGCGACGGGGGCGCGGAAAAAGTCGGGGCGGCCGTTGCTCGTGACGGCTTCGGGGTGGGCGCCCTTGGGCTTGAAACCGAGGCAGTGATCAGCCCACCCGGCGATGAGCCACTGGACATCGGTCGTGATGGAGTCGACGTATTCGACGTCTTCCTTGACGGGGTTGGTGTCGTCAAAGCGCAGGTTGCACTGGCCGTTATTCTCACGGGCGATGCCAAAATTGAGGCAAATTGATTTGGCGTGGCCGATATGGAGATAGCCATTGGGCTCCGGCGGGAAGCGCGTGACGATTTTGGCGTAACGTTTTTCCGTGACGTGCTGGGCGACGATATCGCGCACGAAATCGGTGGGAGCAGGAGT
This sequence comes from Opitutia bacterium, assembly GCA_947453695.1. Classification (GTDB taxonomy): domain Bacteria; phylum Verrucomicrobiota; class Verrucomicrobiia; order Opitutales; family Opitutaceae; genus GAS368. The sequence goes on along the minus strand of CANGHW010000171.1, from coordinate 5,087 downwards.
GGCGGCGGCGCCGGAGGCGTTGGGCTCGACGGACATAAGAGCGGAAAATTGCGGACCACGTGCGAGGGAGGCAAGGACGCGATTTGGCCATCGGATGGGTCGACTCCGGGGCATTGATCACTTCACGGGCTTGACGCACCGGGAGTGGGTGCGCTTCATCCCCGGACTGCGCCGCGAGCGTAGCACAATGGATAGTGTAGTGGCCTCCGAAGCCATTGATCCGGGTTCGACTCCCGGCGCTCGCACCAATTCGTTAGACCATCGGGTCGCCAATGCGCTTAGCCGGTGGATCGCCCCTGGTGGGGCGAATGAGTAACGGCCCGCGCTCAGGGCGGCAGCAGACCGGCCATCACCATGATCGCTTCCTGGCGGATGGTCAGGACGGCGCGGAGTTCAGTGTGGGCTTGAGCGAGCCGGGTTTCGTTTTGCTGTTGAATCTCGTGCGCGCGGGTGAGCCGCGACTTGATCTCGGCGTCGGGTAACTTGTCGTCGACTGCCATGCGCAGTGCATCCCGTTCGGCGTGGCTCGTCGAATTGCCTCCGGCGGCGCGCTTGCCCTTGTCGGCGGGGAGCGCGACCGGGCGATTGCCGGCCGGATTGGACCAGAGCGTGCCGCGGATTTCTTGCACGCGGGAAATTCGTTCGGTGATCACCGTCCACTCGGTGTCATCCGTGACTTCGAGTTTCTCGCGCAAGCGGTCGAGTTGCTTGTTGGCCGCTTCGGCCGGGGTGGGCTTGGCTGGACGAGCGTCCGCCGCGGAGTCGTCCCGTTTCTTGGGTTTGGCGGTGGAGTCATCGGCCACGCCCTCACGTTTCATGGCACGAAGTTCCTCTTTACTGGGCTTGGCGGCGTGGACTGACGGCGAGGCGACGGTGAGCATGAGCGCCAGAAATCCGACGGCAGTGCGCACAGTGAACGAAGGCACAAGTGGGGATGAGATCATACCGGGGTAAGTGACGTTTGCAGGGGCGACCCCGTGACGGCAAGCGCACTTGTGGGCGGACCGAGCCGACCCGGAAGTCGGCTCGTCGGGAGGGGGACGGAGACTATTTGTCGTCGCGCTTTACCGCGCAGGTGCTCAACCCCAAGGGGACATAGGCGGGGCAGAATCCGACAAAGGCGGTGAGCAGCGGAACAAGACCAATCAGGCCGAACCAGCTCTTGAAATAGTAGCCGGCTCCGAGGATGCCGAGGCCGATGATGACGCGGAGGATGCGATCGATGGTGCCGACGTTGGTTTTCATAGGATTATCTGGTTGGAGGAGGGCGGACAGGAAAACAGGAGGTGCGGTGGCGTAACCGTGGGGCGTCAGGTCGCGGGAGGAACCACGACGGGCCAGCCGGCGGCGACCCACTCGGCAAAGCCGCCGGCGTTACCAGCTTGGAAGCCCTCGGCGGCGAGAAGTTTGGCAGCGATCCCGGCACGGCCACCGACGGCGCAGTAGGTCAGGAGTTCGCGGCCGGAGGCTTTTTCGAGGAACGGCCGCCAGAGCGTGCGCGGGCCATTGAGATCACTCAGCGGGAGGCAGACGGCATTTTGGGCTACGCCTTCGACCCATTCCTTGGGCTCGCGGACATCAATGAGTAACGCCGTGCCGGCGCTGACGCGCGCGGAGCAATCGGCGGGAGTGTAGCGAGGGATGGAGGTGATCATAGCTTTGAAGAAAGAGAGCAGACTCATGAGGCGACGGGACCGGCGGGACGATTGGTCATGTAGTAGAGCACGGGCACAGCGAGGCGGCTGATGAAGAGCGAAGCGATCTCGCCAAACATCAGACTGATCGCGAGGCCCTGGAAAATCGGATCGGCGAGAATCACGCTCGCACCGACGACAACGGCGAGGGCGGTGAGCAACATGGGGCGGAAACGCACGGCGCCGGCTTCGATCACGGCGTCACGGACGGAGAGGCCGTGGGCGCGGCGCAGCTCGATGAAGTCGACCAGAATAATGGAATTGCGGACGACGATGCCCGCGCCGGCCATGAATCCGATCATCGAGGTGGCGGTGAAGAAGGCGCCGAGTGCCCAGTGGGCCGGGAGAATACCGATCAGCGAAAAGGGAATCGCCGCCATCACGACGAGCGGGGTGACATAGCTGCGGAACCACCCCACCATGAGCATGGCGATGAGGATGAGCACGGCGGCGAAGGCGAGGCCGAGGTCGCGAAAGACCTCCAAGGTAATGTGCCACTCACCGTCCCATTTCAGGGCGGGCGAGAGATCGTCGAGCGGGACGTTGAGATGGTAGATGGGCAGGGCGGCGGCGGTGCCACCAAACTTACGGGCATCGAGGGCGCGGATGGCTTGGTCGATGCCAAACATCGCGTAGGCCGGACTCTCGACGACGCCGGCGACATCGGCGGTGACATAGGTCACGGGCTTGAGGTTTTTGCGGTAAAGGTTGCGCTCCCCGAGGGTGCGCTCGATCTGCACGAGTTCGGACAAAGGCACGAGCGGGGCGGAGAAATCCAGCGAGGCCGGGGGAAGATCCGCGCGGACGTGGAGGGCGAGCAGCGCATCCGGGCGCGCCCGCCGGGCCGCGGGCAACTCGAAGATGATCGGCACATCTTCGCGCTCGTCGACGGCATGGAAGAGATCGATGGCGGCGCCTTGAGCGCCGAGGGACAGGGTGCGGGCGATCGCGGCTTCGCTGACGCCGTGCAGGGCGGCTTTGGTGCGGTCGACGACGTAGCGGACTTTCGGCTGTTCCTCTTCGACATACCAATCGATGTCCACGATGCCCGGGGTGCGCTCCATGATGCCGCGCACCTCGCGGGCGAGGGCGAGTCGCTGGGATTCGTCGGGGCCGTAAATCTCGGCGACGATGGACTGGAGCACGGGCGGCCCGGGGGGAACTTCGGCGACGGCCACGGCGGCGCCGTATTTGCGTGCGATGGCGGCGACGAGCGGGCGGAGACGTTTGGCGATGGCGTGGCTTTGGTCGGAGCGCTCGGACTTGCCTACCAGGTTGACCTGGATGTCGGCGACATGGGCGCCGCGTCGCAGGTAAGAGTGACGGACGAGGCCGTTGAAATTAAACGGTGCGGCGGTGCCGGCGTAGATCTGGAAATCGCGGACCTCGGGGGCGGTGCGCACCGCCTCGGCCATCTCGCGCGCGATGCGGGTCGTCTGTTCGAGCGTGGTGCCCTCCGGGGTATTGAGGACGATCTGGAACTCCGACTTATTGTCGAACGGCAGCATCTTGATCGTGACCGCCCCGGTGAGGACGAAGCCGATCGAGCCGAGGAGCAGAAGGGCAATCGTGGCGAGAAACACCCAGCGGGTGCGTGCATGATCGAGCAAGGGGCCCATCACGCGGTAGTAGAGGCGGGTGGACCAGTCGTTGGGCGCGTGATCGTGGTCAACGGCGTCGCCGGCGAGGTGGGCGGTGCGGCGTTTCAACACCCGGATCGCGGCCCACGGGGTGATCGTAAAGGCGATTGCGATGGAGAAGAGCATCGCGGCCGTGGAGCCGATGGGAATCGGACGCATGTAGGGCCCCATGAGCCCGCCGACGAAGGCCATGGGCAAAATCGCGGCGATCACCGCCCACGTGGCGAGAATCGTGGGATTGCCGACTTCATCGACGGCTTCGAGGGCGATTTGGGCGAGGGGCTTGGTCGCCGCCCCGGGCAGGCGGACGTGGCGGACGATGTTTTCCACGACGACGATGGCGTCGTCCACGAGGATGCCGATGGAGAAGATCAGCGCGAAGAGCGTAATGCGGTTCAGCGTGTAGCCGTAGAGATAGAAAACGAGCAGCGTGAGCGCGAGCGTCGTGGGAATCGCGAGCAGCACGACGAGGGATTCGCGCCAGCCGAGAAAGAGGAGAATGAGGATCGCGACACCAAAGACCGCGATGCCCATGTGCAGCAGGAGCTCGTTGCTCTTCTCGGCGGCGGTGTGGCCGTAGTCGCGAGTCACGGTCACGGTGACGTCGGCCGGGAGCAGTGTGCCGCGGAGCGAGGCGACCTTGGCGAGGACGGTGTTGACGACGTCGATGGCATTGGCGCCGGGCCGCTTGGCGAGACTGAGGGTGACGGCAGCTTCGAGGCCGGGAGTGCGGGCGTCACCGTGGAGAACATAGTTGGCCGGTTCTTCGGCGCTATCGGTGATCGTGGCGACATCGCGCAGATAAATCGGACGCTGGTCGACCACGCCTACGACAACGGAGCCCACATCGGCTGCGTCGCGCAGGAAGCGACCGGTTTCCAAGAGCACCTCGGTATTGGCGAACGGACGTGAACCGGACTGCGCGGGGTGATTGGCTTGTTGCAGGATGGGCGCGAGGTCGGAGGCACTGAGCCGATGGGCGGCGAGAGCGGCGGGATCGAGTGCGACCCGCAGGGCGCGGCGGTTGCCGCCGATGAGGGTCGTTTCGGCGACTTGGGGAATGGATTTAACCGCATCATCGACCTGAGCGGCGAGACGGCGGAGGGTGAGGTGATCCTGAGTGGCGCTGTGCAGGGTGAGCGCGAGGATCGGCACATCATCGATGGTGCGCGGCTTGACGAGGGGCGGCGTCACGCCCGGGGGCAGGCGGTCGAAGTTGGCCTGCAACTTTTGATTTAGGCGGACGAGGGCGGCTTCCAGGTCGGTGCCGACCTGGAAGCGGACAATGACAAGTGCCGCGGCGGGACTGGACGTTGAGTAGAGGTATTCGACGCCCGGAATCTCCCAGAGGAGTTTTTCCATCGGGCGGGTGACGCGGTTTTCGACTTCGCGGGCCGTCGCGCCGGGTAGACCGACGAGCACATCGACCATCGGGACCTTGATTTGGGGCTCCTCCTCGCGGGGAAGCATGAAGACCGCGAATAGCCCCAGGAGGATAGAAGCGAGAACCGCAATGGGCGTGAGCTTCGATTGCGCAAACACGCCGGCAAGCCGACCGGCGAGGCCGCGGTGCGGGGCGTCAGGCGGCGGGCGATTGTCCGTTGACGGGCTCACGGGGTGGAGGTGATCGGCTGCTGGTCGCGCAGTGTGGAGGGGGGCGCGACGACGATGCGTTCGTTGGCCGCAAGGCCGGAGACGATCTCGGTGCGATCGCCGGCGACGGCTCCGGTCTTCACCAAACGAAGCGAGGCGC
>CANGHW010000170.1 GCA_947453695.1 Opitutia bacterium | reverse complement strand
GAGGTCGCCGGTGGCGAGGCCGTGGCCTTGGTTGAGGGATTCGTCGAGGACGACGCGTGAGGCGGTGACGTCGGCGGAGGCGGCGCCGCGATAGACGGCGAGGGTGTTGCCGTGCATGGGCTCGATAGTGGCGACGAAGGTGGTGCTCCCTGGGGAGCGGCCGGCGCGGACTTCGCCGGCAGGTTGCGTGGTGCGGGTGCGGGCGAACCAGACGTCGTTGGCGGGAGTGAAAGAACGGATGCCTTCCTTGGTGGCGACGAGTGCGGCCTCGGCGCGGCCGAGCAGGAGGTCGAAGTTGTGCGTCGCGTGGAGGTCTGTGGCGGGAGCGAAGAGGGGGAATGTGCGGCTGTCGTCGCGCCAGGGCCACGGATAGCCGAGGAAGGCGACGCCTTCTCCGGCGTTGTTCTTGTTGCCGCGGCCGTGGAGCGGAAGGACGGCGAGGAAGAATTTTCCGTCGGCGCCGCGCATCCAGTGCATGCGGTGCGTGGTGGGTTCGTGGGGGAGTTTCACGGCGGTCCAGCGCTGGGTGCGGTCGGCGGGGGCGTTGAGCAAGAAGACTGCGCCGCTACCGACGGTATCGCCGGGGTTCCACTCGGCGCCGACTGCGACTTCGCACTTGCCATCGCCGTCGAGGTCGCGGGCGGCGATGCAGACGTTGTCCTTGGGCGTGAGATTCTCGGCCATAACGAATTTTTCCCACGCGGGGGCGCGATACCAGACGATCTGTTTGGCGTCGGCCAAGAGGATGTCGGGCTGGCCGTCGCCATCGACGTCGGCGATCGCGAGGCCGTAGCCGATGGAAATTTTGGCGTCGATCGTCTGGGGGCGGAACTTGGGGGCGGGCAGTTCGGCGGCGAGAGCGGAGCCGAGGGAAAGGAGGGCAAGGCAGGTGGCGGCGAATTTCATGGGGCGGGCCAAGCGCGCCGGGACCGCGGGGCGAAGTCAACGTCGACTTCGGTCGGCGCTTGAGTCGGGGCGAGCGGGGCGAATTGTTTGCTCCGACGTTCACCCTAAACCTCGCCCCTCCCGCGCTCTCATGAAGACCCTCAGCCGTCGTTCCTTTTTGTGGCAGTCTGCCGTAGCCGCCGGTGTCACCGGCCTCGCGGTCGGCGGGTTTCAACCGTCGACGCATGCGGCACCTGTCGGGGTCAACGGCGCGGTGCGCCTCGGCATCATCGGTTGCGGAGCCAAGGCACTCGCGCACATCAAGCAACTCGTGAAGCGCACGGATGTGCGCATCGTGGCCTTGTGCGACGTCGATCCGCGGCAGCTGGCCAAGGCGGTCGACGACGTGAAGGCGGCGGGCGGCGCGCCCTTCACGAGCCTCGAAGCCAGGGACGTGCTGGCGCGCGCGGATGTGGATGCGGTGCTGATCGTGACGCCGAACCACTGGCATGCCTTGCTGACGGTGTGGGCGTGTCAGGCGGGCAAGGATGTCTACGTCGAGAAACCGATGAGCCACACCGTGTGGGAGGGCCGCAAGATGGTGGAGGCGGCGGCGAAATACGGGCGCATCGTGCAGGTGGGCACGCAGTATCGTTCGGAGACCGGACTCGCGGCGGGGATCAAGTTTTTACACGAAGGCGGGCTCGGGAAGTTGAAGCACGTCCACGCTATCTACTACGGGAAACGCGACGCGATTCCGCGCAAGGCGGCGTGGTATCCGGATTGGATGAATTACGATGTGTTCTGTGGACCGACGCCGGTGCTCCCGCTGGAACGTGACAAGTTGCACTACGACTGGCACTGGTCGTGGGCGACCGGGAACGGCGACCTCGGAAACAACGGCGTGCACATCCTCGATGTCGCGCGGCGCATCGTGAAGGCCGATGGTCCGCCGAAGCGTGTGCTGGGCGTAGGCGGACGTTTCGTGCACGAAGATCCGGCGGAGACCCCGAATGCGCAGATTGCGGTCTACGACTATGCGGCGGCACCGGTAATCTACGAACAGCGCGGACTGCCGGCGAGGCCGGGAGTGACCTACATGGATCAGGCGGCGGGGCTGCGCGTGGGTGTGATTGCCTACTGCGAAGGCGGCTATCTCGCGGGATTGATCGGCTGCAATGCCCACGATCACTCCGGCAAAGTCATTCAAAAGTTTCCCGGCGACGGCGGCGTGGTGGGGCACATGACGAATTTTCTCGATGCCGTGCGCAGTCGGCGCACGCAGGACCTCGCGGCGTCGGCGGAGATCGGCCACGCGTCGGCGGCAGTATGTCACTTCGGCAATATCTCGCTGCGCGTCGGTGCACCGGCGGTGCCGAAGGCAGTGAATGCGGCGCTGGAGTCGATTCCTGCGGCGGCGGAGGTGGGTCGCTCGATGGCGCAACACCTCGGCACGCACGGCGTCGATCTGGAGAAGCGTCCGCTCACGCTCGGCGCGTGGATGGACATCGCAGCCGACGGCGACGGCATCGCAGCCTTGGCCTCGGGCGGCGAGGGCGCACTCGACCGGGCGCGATATCTCCTGCACGAGACGCAGCGCCCGCCGTATGTGATCCCGGACAAAGTTTGAGCGGCCGACCCATTTGGCGCTCGGTTCTACGCCGCCGCCGCTCATTTTATTATTTAGTAATATTACCCCTATGCGAACACTTTGGATTCTCGTGCGCCACGGTGCGCTCGTCTGGTTGAGCGCGGTTAGCTTGCTGGCGTCCGAGGCACCGGTGTTGGTCGGTGTGGCCCGCGTTGACGTGACCCCCGAGTTGCCCATTCGGCTCTCGGGCTATCAGTCGCGGCCGGCGGAATCCACGCAGGTAGTCGCGCCGCTCCATGCACGAGCACTGGCGATCGGAACCGATGCGGAAGGACCAGTCGTGATCGTGGCAGCCGAGGTGATCGCGGTCACGGCGGCGCTGAGTGATGCCGTGGTGGCGGGCGTGCGGGCGAAGTATCCCGCGATCCCGCGCGAGCGTATCGCAGTCTGCGCGACCCACCAGCACACGGGCCCGGCGATCGCGGGGGCGATTCCCTTCATGTTTTCACGCGACCTGCCGCCGGAGGAAATCGCGCGCATCGAGAAATTCACGGTGCGGTTGCGGGACCAGATGATCGTGGCGGCACTCGCGGCGCTCGCGGACCGGCGGCCCGCCCAGCTGTCGTGGGCGCAGGGGCGCGCCGAATTTGCGGTGAATCGCCGGTTGATCACCGACGGCAAGCACACGGGCTACAAGGCGACTCCGGGCGGCCCGGTGGACCATGCGCTGCCGGTGCTGCGCGCGGTCGACACCGACGGCACGGTGCGGGCGGTGCTGGTGAACTACGCGTGTCACTGCACGACGCTCAAGGGCGGCGACAATATCGTGCACCCGGATTGGGCGGGTGATGCGGCGACGCGCCTTGAAGCAGCACACGCAGGTGCGGTGGCGCTGGTGACGATCGGCTGCGGTGCCGACTCCGATCCGCAACCGCGCGGCATGGCCGAAGTCGCGACCCATGGCCGGACGGTGGCCAACGAAGTGGCACGGCTCTTCGCCGGTGAGATGCGGCCGGTGGGCCGCGTGACGAGTGCGGCATTCCGCCAAATCGAACTGCCGCTGGCGCGTGAAGTCGGCCGCGAGGAACTCACGGCGCGGCTCAAAGGAAAACCGAATGTCGCCTACGCGGCGGGCCAGTTCTTGAAGCAACTCGATGCCGGACAGGCCCTGCCGACGGCGGTGCCTTATCCGGTGCAGGCGTGGGCCTTCGGCCGCGATTTCGCGATGGTATTTCTCGGTGGAGAAGTAGTCGCGGACTACGCGCTGCGCCTGAAACGCGAACTCGGTGTCGAGCGGGTCTGGGTGAACGCGTATGCGAACCACGTGCCCTGCTACATTCCCTCGCGGCAAGTCTGGAAAGAAGGCGGCTACGAAACCGACAACGCGATGGACTACTACGGATTTCCCACGCGCCTCGCGGAGACGACCGAGGACACGATCGTAGGCACGGTGCACGCACTGCTGCCGAAAAATTTTGCGAGGCCGGAGCTGGGTGCTGCGGCGCGTTGATTTACCCGTGAAACTTCGCATTGGCCAGTTGAGGTTGGCGGCACTGGGGCTCGCACTGGTGAGTTCGGCCTGGGCTTATAAGAAAGTTTTGCCCCCGGAGAAGGTGGTCGTGCCGCCGCCCCGCAGTGCGGCGGAGTCGCTGGCGGCCATTTCGGTGCCCAGCGGATTCACCGTGGAGTTGGTCGCGGCCGAGCCGCTCGTGCGGGACCCGATCAATCTGGCTTGGGGCGCGGACGGCCGGATGTGGGTGGTGGAGATGGCAGACTATCCCAGCGGGATTGATGGCCACGGCAAACCGGGCGGGCGAATCCGTGTGCTGGAGTCGACGCGCGGCGACGGAAAATTCGATAAAGCCACACTCTTCGCTGACGGGTTAAAGTCGCCCACCGCGGTGCTCCCGTGGCGCGACGGCGTGCTGGTGACGTCGGTGCCCAATATCCTTTTTCTGCAGGACACGGACGGTGACGGGAAAGCTGACCGCACCACGGTGCTGTTTCGCGGCTTGGCGGAAGGTAATGAGCAGCATTTGGCGAACAGCCTGGAGTGGTCGCTCGACGGCTGGGTGCACCTTGGGAACGGCGAGAGCGGCGGGAAAATCACTGCGGTGAAGACCGGCCGCATGGTGGATGTCGGCCGACGGGATTTTCGGGTCTTGCCCGACGACGGCGCGGTGGAAGTCCTCATCGGTAACACGCAATACGGCCGCACGCGCGACGACTGGGGCAATTGGTTTGGCTGCAACAACTCGAACCCGCTCTGGCACTATGCCCTCGAAGAACGCTACCTGCGGCGCAACCCGCACCTCGTGCCGCCGAACGCGATCGTGACGGTCGGCGGCAGCGCCGGCGCTGCGCGGGTGTTTCCCACGAGCCTGACCTTTGCGCGTTTCAACGACCCGCACGGCTTAAACCATTTCACGTCGGCCTGCGGACCGACGATCTATCGCGACGATCTGTTGGGGACGGAGGTGGCGGGAAATATTTTTGTCTGCGAACCGGTGCATAATCTGGTGCATCGCGAGCGGATTCGGCCGGTGGGCGCTTCGTTTGTCGGAGAGCGTGGAGCCAGTGAGGTGGAGACGGAGTTTTTTGCGTCGGCCGATAATTGGTCGCGTTTCACTGCCGCCCGCACGGGGCCCGATGGGGCGCTCTATATCGCCGACATGTATCGCCTGGTGATCGAGCATCCGCAGTGGATTCCGGACGAGTGGCAGAAATTATTGGGCGATCTGCGGGCGGGAGAGGACAAGGGGCGCATCTACCGCGTGCGACGCAACGGTGTCGCGCTGCGCCCGGTGCCACGGCTGGATCGCGCGGATGCGGCTGGATTGGTGGCGGCGTTGGAAAGTCCCAACGGGGTCGTCCGTGATCTCGCGCAGCAGCAATTGATCTGGCGCCAATTGCGCGACGCAGCGCCGACGTTGGAGGCGCTTGCCGCGCAGGGAGCGCGGGCGGAGTCGCGGGTGCAGGCCTTGTGGAGTCTGGGTGGAAGGGGCGAACTCAAAGCGCAGACGGTGCGTCGGGCGTTGACGGATGCGCACCCGGCAGTGCGGCGGCACGCGGTGCGGCTCAGCGAGGAATTGGCCGTGACTGCGCCGGACCTGCTTACGGGCGTAAAGGCGTTGGTAAGTGACCCGGATGCCACCGTGCGACTGCAGGTCGGCTACACGCTGGGAGAATGGCCGACGCCCGCTGCCGGTGAGGCGCTGGCTCGGCTGCTGCGGGAAGAACGCGACCGCTTCGTCAAGGCCGCGGCCCTGAGTTCCGCGCTGCCCCACGCGGAGACACTGATGGCGGCGCTCCGACGCGACCGCGGGACAGACGAGGCTCTCTTGGTCGAGGTGGCGACGGTGACCGAAAACGCTCAGGCGCTGACCGGCTTGCTGACGGCGATGGCGGGAAGGCGGACGGCGGGGGAGTTGCCGGCGGCTCTGGCCGCGCTCGGGCAATTGCTTGATTGGCTGCAGCGCAACAACAAGACCCTCCTTCAACTGCAGCGCACGGCAGACGCACCGATGCAGCGGGCGTTGGCCGAGGCGGACGAGTTGTTTGTGAGTGCCCGGCGGTTGGCGACGGATGCGACGGCGAAGCCGATGGACCGCGTCGCGGCCGTGCGGGTTTTGGGCCGAAATCGCACGCAGCAGAACGAAGATTTTGAACTGGTCGCAGGATTGTTGACGCCTCAGGTGCCGACCGAGGTGCAGGTGGCGGCAATAGCAACCTTGGGACGGATGAATCGTCCGACGGTGCCGGAGCGCGTTCTGGCCGGCTGGCGCAGCCACGGGCCCGCGGTGCGCACGGCGGCAATCGAATTGGTCACGAGCCGCCTCGCGTGGTCGCAGGCGCTGCTCGATCGCGTGGAGGCGGATCCGTCGATGTTGCCGCAGATCGACGCTGCCCAGAAACAGCGGATGACGCATCACATCGATGCGCCGCTCGCGGACCGGGCAACGCGCGTTTTTGGGGCGGGAGTGGACCCGAACCGGCAGACGGCGATTGATCGGATGCTGGCTGCGCTCGAAGGTAAATCGGGGACTGCGGCGAATGGGAGCGAAGTTTTCGCGCAGATTTGCGCGACGTGTCACTCATTCGGGACAGTGAAGGGCGGTCAAATCGGGCCGGATCTCGCGGTGGTGAAAGACCGCAGTGCGCCCTATCTCGTCACGCACATCCTCGATCCCAATCGCGCAGTGGAGGACCGCTACATGATGTATTCGGCGACCCTGCTCGACGGACGCACGTTGGCGGGAATGTTGGTCACGGAGGCTGGCAACAGCCTGACCCTGCGTGGACTCGATGGCGTGGAGCACGTCATCTTCCGCAATGAACTCCGCCTGCTGGTCAGCTCCGGGCGTTCACTCATGCCCGAAGGTCTCGAGGCGGCGCTGTCTCCTGACGCGATGGCGGATCTCGTGGCGTTTTTGGCCGGGGCGCCGAGTTTGGCGCGATGAGCGGGCTCCCTGTGGCGGATTTCGCTTTGCGGACGGTTCAGCGGGCGGCGTAGCGTCGGCGCATGAAAAACATGCTGCGTTGGTGGTGGCTCGCGTGCGGTCTGGTGGTGGTGGCAGCAAGCTCGGCGGAGCCGACGCGGCCCAACGTGCTGGTGATCGTGTCAGACGACCAAGGCTACGCGGACACGGGATTTCAGGGCGCGAAGGATATTCCGACCCCGCACCTCGACCGGCTGGCGAAATCGGGAGTGCGCTTCACGAGCGGCTATGTGACCCATCCGTTTTGCAGCCCGACGCGGGCGGGTTTGATGGCGGGGCGTTACCAACAGCGCTTCGGTCACGAACGAAATCCCTACTACGACCCGAACGATCACACGGAGGGACTCCCGGTGTCCGAGAAGCTGCTGCCAGCCAGGCTCAAGGAGGCAGGCTATGTCACCGGCTGGATAGGGAAGTGGCACTTGGGGGCTGCACCTGAGTTCGCACCGGAGCGCCGGGGATTCACGGAGACCTATGGTTTCATCGGCGGCGGCCATCGGTTTCGCGAGTGGCAGACGAACGGCGCGGTCGAATATCAGGTGCCCATCCGCCGCAACGGGGTGGAGGTAGCGACGCCTGCGCATCTCACGGAAGCGCTGGGGCAGGAGACGGCGGCCTTCGTGCGCCGGCACTCCGCGGAGCCGTGGTTTCTCTATCTGGCCTTCAATGCTCCGCACAATCCGCAGGAGCCGACGCCGGAGCGCCTCGCGCAATTTGCTGCCATCGTCGATCCCGTCCGCCGCAAATACGCCGCGCAGGTGAGTCTCATGGACGACGCCATTGGCGAGGCCTTGGCCGCATTGCGCGAGACCGGTCAGGCGGAGCGGACGCTGGTATTTTTCTTTAGCGACAACGGGGGGCCGGTGGGCATCAACGGATCCGACAATACGCCGCTCCGTGGCGCCAAAGGCACGGTCTACGAAGGCGGAGTGCGCGTGTCCTTCGTGGTGGCGTGGCCAGGACGCATCGCCGGAGGGCGGACGGATGACCGCCCGGTGAGCTCGCTGGATGTGTTTGCGACCTCGCTGGCGCTGGCGGGCGTGGCGATGCCGACGGACAAAAAATATGACAGCGTGAATCTGTTGCCCTACCTGACGGGTGAGAACGCCGGCGCGCCGCACGAGCGGTTGTTTTGGCGCAACGGCGAGCAGCGGGCGGTGCGAGAGGGGAATTTGAAGTTGGTCCGGTTGCCGGGGAAAGCCGCGGAGCTATACGATCTCACCCGCGATCAGGCGGAGACGACGAATCTCGCGGCGGTGCGTCCGGCTGATGCGGAGCGCCTTGGAGCAGCACTCGACGAGTGGGACCGCGAGTTGATCGCTCCCGTCTTCGCCGGTCTCGGGGCCAACCGACCCGGCGCCGCGAAAAAAGGTGGCAAGAAGCAGCCGTAGGCCCGTGGCTGGGCCGGTGCGATGTCATGAAAGATAATGAAAATTTCAGTCAAGTGAGGAACGGCGTTGAAGTGAGCCGTAACCTACACACGGTTTGCGCCACTGTTTTTCGATGCGCCTTCGTCTCACATATCTGTGGTTTTTGATTTTGGCGTGCACGCCGTTGTGGGCTACGCCCGCGTGGCGGACCTCGCCGCGCGTCTCGGCGTTGTTGGTCGGAGGTTCCATGATGAACGGTGCGCGCTTCGCCGATTCGACCATGCCGACGATGCGGGAGCACTTCGCGGGGTGTAAGCGGGTCGCGCTGGTCTTGCATGCGTCGCACCCGAGCGAGCGGGATGGAATGGAGAAGCGGATGCAAGTGGCGTTTGCCGACATCGGGGTGTCGGAGGCGATCTCGCTGCACCAAATGAGCGATGCAGAGGCGGCTGTTTTCTTGACCAAAGCGGATGCGATCTGGGTGGGCGGAGGCGAAACATTCGTGCTGCTCGCTGAGCTCTATCGGACCGGTCAGCTGGCGATTATTCGCGAACGGGTGCTCGCTGGAGTGCCATTCGGTGGATCGAGCGCGGGCGCGAACGTGGCCGGTTTAGTGATCGGCACGACCAACGATTTTCCGACTGCCGAGGTGCCGACGCGCGAAGCGCTCGCGATTTTCCCGGCGGTCATTAATCCCCATCACCCGCTGCCGGTGACCAAGAGCGAATACGATGGTCGGGTGGGAAAAATTTTGACCTACCGGAAATTTAATCCGGGCGAGTCGGTTATTGGTTTGGCCAATGCCGCAATGATTCGTCTGCACGCCGGTAAGATCACGGTGCCAAACGGGGCGGTGTGGCTTTACGCGGCGAACGGTCAGCAAGCACTCAAGCCCGGTGATGACGTGACGGAGCTGGTATTGGACAAATCTGCCGCGAAATAGGCCGGCCAACGTGGAGTGGTGCGGCTCATGGGTGAAAACCGTGGCGCACCTCCCAGGTGCGGCTTTCCCCCGGGGCGAGTTGAAGAGTGAGGTAGGGCTCGACGGAGACCGTGCGGGCGTTGGCCCAGACGGGGCATTCGTCCGGCGCAAAACTGGTGGAGAACGTCACGCGCGAGAGCACCGGGTGGGTGACGGAGAGGAACAGCGGTTGTCGGGGCGGCAGCGCGAGCAGGCAGAACTGGGAGTCCTCGGGTGAGACGAACGGGCGGAGAAACCTGAGTGTGCCATCCGGCGCGACGGCGAAGCCGGGGTTGGCGGGTAGCGTGGTGCCAGGGGGAAGCGCTATACGGGCAGTGCCCTGAACGAGCGGCCAGAATGGGTGCGCGAACCACTGGAGCGCGAGCGGTGTCTCCCCGGTGTTGGTGAGGGTCGACTTCGAGCAGAGTTCGCAGTCGGAGAGCGTGAGTCGGCGCGTGAGTTCGTAGCTGTAGCCCGCGAAGGCGTGGCGGGCGTGAAACGTGGCGGTGTGAGCGGAGGACTCGACCTGCCAGTGGCAGCGCTCGGTGAGGATGTGTTGTCCTGCGTCATTGAGGACAAGACGGCCGGCGCCGAGGGCGACACCGGACATGCCGGCGGAGTCCCAGGTGAGCGGCGAGCCGTCGCGGGTGCGGTGACGAAACGATTCGGGCAGGCCCTGGCCGTTAAATGGATCGGGCGCGATGGCGGGAAATTCCGGACCGGAAAGCAGCGGAGTCAGCTGCCCGTCGTGTGAGCGGAGCGAGATTTGCCAGATGAAGCCGCCGTGGCAGAAGCGGGCGCCGAGGTGTGCAGCGTCGGCGGGAGAAGCGGGATCGAGGACGTCGACGACCAGCGACGTCGAAGTGAGCCGGAACATGCGGCGCTGGTTTACTGCACTCGGCGCACGCGGACGGCCATCGATTCCTCGTTGAGCTTGAGGGCGAAGGCACCCCGGGGACGGGCTTCGATCGTGACGGTGGCGCCTAGGATTTCGTAGGGGATCGGCTCAACGCCTTCCCAGACTTGGCCGGTATCGAGGCTGAAGCGGTTGCCGCCCACCCAACTCGTGACCTTGGCGTGCATCGGGGGCTGCTTACGCCAGTCGGCAGTGTCGCCTCCGATGCCGAAGCGTTCCCAAAAGCGGGAGCGGGTGAGGGCGTTTTCCTGCGCTGTGCTGCCCGGTTCGGGTTCGACGGGTGGAGGGGTGGTGACGCGGGCGATGGTCTGGACTTGGTGACGGATGAGCGCGGCGTCGATCACGCCGATTTCGTCCGGGGAGAGGCGGTCGAGGCCGGCGCGTTTCCATTCAGCGTCGGTGAGCAGGGCGCGCAGACCGGGGAACGGTGGTTCGGCGGCACCGGCGAGGAAGGCGGAGGAAACGAAGAGGCACGAGAGAAGGAGACGTTTCATCGGGGAAATTAGGGTGGGAACTTGAAAGGCGCCGCAGACGGGTGCGTCAATGCGGTAACCAGCAGAGCGCGAGGACGTGATCGGCGTGAGGCAGGGCAAGTCCGCGCAGTTGGACGAGTAGGGAAGTGGGCGTGCGGCCGGCGGCGGGTTGCACGCGGAACTCGCCGGTGTCGGACCAAATTACGTCCACATCGTGAAAACCGGGGACTTCGGTCGAAAGTGGCGCGAGAGCTTTGTAGATCGCTTCTTTCGCGGAGAACGTGGCGGCGGCGCGTTCGGGCGTGGCGGTGGCAAGCTCGGCGGGCGTCAAGACGTGCGGCCAGAGGGCGGGTTTGAGGCGCGTTGGGTCTTCGAGGTCGATGCCGAGGGAGCGGAGCGCAGACGCGGGGGCAAGCGCGGCGGCGCCGAGCGTGCGGCTGTGGGTGAGACTGCCGACCCATCCGGGGGGCCAGAGCGGCTGGCCGTCGGCTTGCCGACCGATGACGGGAGCG
>CANGHW010000169.1 GCA_947453695.1 Opitutia bacterium | reverse complement strand
TTGCTGAACGCCTTTTGGGCATTTGGGAACGCCGGAAGCCCATTTCGGTTTACCGAAAGGGCATTTTGCGTCACTTTTTGGGCGTTTCGGAAAACCTTTTGGCCATTTCCGTTTACCGGGAGGCCATTGCTGAACGCCTTTTGGGCATTGGGGAACGCCGTAAGCCCATTCCGGTTTACCGAAAGGGCATTTTGCCTCACCTTTTGGGCGTTTCGGAAAATCTTTTGGCCATTTCCGTTTACCCGGAGGCCGTTGCTGAACGCCTTTTGGCCATTTTGAAGAGCCGAAAGCCCATTTCGGTTTCCCGAATGGCCATGGCTGATTACCTTTTGACCGTTTCGAGAACCTTTTTGGCCCTTTCCATCTGCTGAGCGGCCATCGCCGATTACCTTTTGGGCCGCCTCCTTTACCCGGCCGGCCCTTCGACGGCCGCCGAGGTCGAATTGGAGGGCACTATGGCCGCACTGGCTTCCGCCCCAGCCCGCGGTAGGCGCGCTTTCCTCCAACGGGGTCGCCCCTGCCCTGGGAGCGCCGAGCTCTAGCTCGGCCCTGTCCGCCCAGCGTTCACCCATCCAGCGGCGAGCGCACCCCGAGCCCCGGCTTCTACATCACATGGGTGGAGATCTGCGTCGTCTCCACGCTGTAAGGCCCGAGGAGCTCCTGCACCGTCGCATATACTCGTCCATAGCAATCACGGTCGTAAGTTGGTGGACATCGAGGCCTACCTATTTAGTCGTCGTTTTCATGTGCTCGGCCCCGTTTCTGGTTGTTTCGGTTGTTGTTCGCGCTTCAGCCACGCCCCTGCGGATAGGCTCCGGCTCCCGCCGGCGTAACCCGCGCTCCCGGGGACAATCACCCTCTTTTTCCGCGGCGTTGTTTACGCAGCTATAATGTCTCGGCTACAAACGACGTGAGCACCGATAGAAAGCAGCCAGATTTATCTCAGCTATTTCGCGACGGCGAACTCAAGGTTTCCGAAGAAATCGTCCGCAAGTTTAGGAAGAGCGTCCCCGCTGAATTTGAAATCGCACTCGCTCGAGAGAGAGCCAAAAAACTCGAGTCGGTATTGAGTTCTGTCTGTCCCATTTTCAAAGGTGGTTCAGGCCTAGAGCAGGTTGGCAGTGGAGTTTTGTTGCAGCATTTGGGGGCCAAGATTCTCATATCTGCCGCCCATGTGTTTGATGACATCCCCAACCATGACGCGCTCATACCTTTGGTTGATTGCATCGGCTCCGTAGGCGGAACGCTTTTCATAAAGAAGGTAGAATCGAACGAGGAGAGAGCCGACGACAAGATCGACATCGCGTTCCTAGTGCTGGATGAAGAGTCGGCATCGAGGCTGCATAGTGACTTCCATTTCCTGCCTGAGTCCCACTACTTGAGGCGTGACAATCTCACAGTCGGATTGTCGTTAATCGGCTACATCGCGAAACAAGCCGAGATATCGGGGCACACAGCCTCAGCCACTCGTTCCATTTTTGACTCTGATTTAGCTACTGCCGCGTGTTACTCCGCCCTGAATCGATCCCGCAGAACTCACATCATCGGAAAATTCAGAAGAAAGAAGGCCAAAAGCTTCTCACATGGTGGCAGAAGAATTCAGCCCAGACCTTTTGGCATGAGTGGCGGGGGGATGTTCGAATGGAGTATTGGTAAGGATGAACCTCATCAGCTCGAGAGTCCTCGCCTATGCGGCATCCTTACCGAATATCACGAGTCACGAGACGCATTCGTCGGAACCTCGATTGAGATGGTGTTAGAAGCGATCAGGTTTAAGATTGTCGGGAGGTGAACCGCGGTCCTTCGCGTGCTAGCTGAATATATGATTGGTCTCATGTTTGAAGTGCGAAGGGAGTGACGCAGTCGCGGCGCCTGAAATAAGCACAGGCGGCTGGGGGGGGGGATTGAGTCTCGGCCAGAGTCATGGGGGCATGGCGAGGTGCGTGCGAAGCGGCGGCCGCGCGGCTGCGGGTGCAGGGATGCACCCGCCCATCACGAACAAACCTTGGCGCGCGCGAGGGACGTGCAGCCCGGGCTGAAGCACCGGGCTACGGGGCCGCGGGTTTTGTGGATTGTGGTGGGTGCGAAGGAGCGGTGGCGGGCGCGCGCGAGCGATTCGGCAGGCGCCCCTGCAGACTCGGACCGAGCCACCCTAGCCTTGCCGGCCGCTTCGCTTCCGCCCACGTTCCCGCTGTGCCGCGAATCTACCCCGCCACTTCCGCACACCTCCGCCGCACAGCGGCTTGGTTCAACCAGATGCCTGTGCCAATGCCTGGCCTGCGTTTGGGCATGGCACATCGATAACCTTCGGCGTAAGACATGGGCCTGCTCGACCTTTTCAAGTTCGGTAAGAAGCGCACGGAGATGACCCATCCGGTGTTTGGCCGCATGGTTTACCAAGACCATGGCGTTTGGGAATTCGGTCGCTTCCATTTTGCTCCGCTTGGACTCGAAGTGGAGGCTTTGATTGAAGCCGGACCCGAGGGGCCGAATGAGCGTCACGTGGCTTTTGTCGCCGATCTGGCGACGCATTGGTCCGAGCTGATGAAGGCGTGCGATCCGATCTTGCGCGGCGCGCTCGCCGAGTGGATCGAGAAGGCAGACGAGGGAGATATTTTTCTACGGCTCAAAGTTGAGTCGTTGGACGTTTTCTCCGATATGGCGCCAGACAGGGAATGGGAGCTGATGTTTTGGTGTGAAGAAGCGGGCCATTGGCCCGTGATTCGGTTGGTTGGATGGAAGCCAACTGAGGCGTCTATCGACGGATGAAGTAAAAGAATAGTCGCTGATTAGAATGGCGGCAGAAGCGAAGCGGGCGCGGCGCTCGCGGCAGGTGCGGAAACCCACGCCCGGGGCAGTTTGCGCAGGGGCGGATCGATGGAGTCGTGTCTGCGGGGGCTAAACTCGATGGGCCCTCGGGGGCGGCGCAGCGGTAAAAATGGAGTGGTAAGTCGGGTGTCGGCCGCGTAGCGGTTGGCCGTTTACTTCCCTGTGCCGCCGGAAAACTCAGAACAAGGCCGTTGGTTTGCCTCCCAGGTGTTGCCGCATGAGGCGATGCTGCGGGCTTGGCTGCGTGGTCAGTTTCCGAAGGCGGGGGATGTCGATGATATCGTGCAGGAGGCCTATGTGCGCGTGCTCGAGGCGCACGCGACCCAGACCATCGCTTCGCCCAAGGCGTTTCTCTTCGCGACCGCCCGCAATCTGGCGCTGGGCCGGGTGCGGCATCTGAAGGTCGAGAGTGATTTCGCTTTAGCGGAAAGTCACGTGACAGGCGTCTGCGATGAGAGCGCTGATGTCGCGCAGGCGGTCGCCCGCGCGCAGGAGCTCGAGCTATTGACCCAAGCCATCCAGTCTCTCCCGACGCGTTGCCGCCAGATCATCACCCTGCGCCGCATCTACGGTTTGCCGCAAAAGGAAGTCGCGGCCCAACTGGGCATTTCCGAGCACACGGTCGAAGCCCAAGGCACGATCGGCCTGCGCAAGCTCGCGGAATATTTCGAACGGATCGAACGCCAGCGTCCCCGCCGTGAGTAAAGAGTCCGACAACGCATTTTCCGAGGAACGGGCGGCCGATGAGGCGGCGGCGTGGGTGCTCCGGAATGACCGGGGCCTGACCGCCCGGGAGCAGGATGAGTTTTCCCAATGGCTCGCCCGAGACCCGCGTCATCGGGAGCAATGGGCCCGGCATCGCCGCCATTGGGAGCGTCTCGGCCCCGTGGCCGAATGGCGGCCGGAACACAGTGCACGTCCCAATCCCGATTTATTGGCACCCCCGCGGTCGGCCCGGCGGTGGCTGTGGCCGACCGCGGCACTGGCGGCGGCGGCCTGCCTCGCGCTCGTCTGGACACTCCGGCCGCGGCCAATGCCTGCGGCGGGAGCGGCCCCGGCGGCGACGGTCGTGCGGGAATCGGCGGCGCGCCGTCAGGTGTTGGCGGATGGCACGGTGGTCGAGCTCAACCGCGGGGCGTCGCTGCAGGTGGAGTTTACCGCGGGCGAGCGGCGGGTGCGGCTGGAGCGCGGGGAGGCCCATTTCACGGTGACGAAGAATCCGGCGCGGCCCTTTGTCGTCTCGGCCCGCGGGATGGATGTGCGGGCGGTCGGCACAGCGTTTAATGTCCGGCTCGACACGGCTGCCGTCGAGGTGCTGGTGACCGAGGGCAAGGTGCGGGTAAATGAGACGGCACCGCCCGTGGCGGAGGAGCGCCCGCCGTTGGTGCCGCTGCTCGAGGCGGGCCAGCGGGCCGTAGTGTCGCTGGAGTCGGCGGTCGGTGGCCCCCAGATCGCGACGCTCACGGCCGGGGAGATTGAGCGGGTGCTGGCGTGGCAGCACCGGATGATTGAGTTTACGGCGGCGTCGCTGGCGGATGTCGTGGCGGAGTTTAACCGGCACAATCCGGTGCAACTGGTCGTGGCGGATCCGGATCTGGCGGATGTGCGGATTAGCGCGTCGTTTCGGTCGGACAATACCGATGGGTTTGTGCGTTTGCTGGAGGTCGGCTTCGGCGTGAAATCCGAGCGCCGCGGGGCGAACGAGATCCTCCTGCGCAAGGTGCGTTGAGCCCCGGAGAAGTTGGCCCGGAAGGTGTCGGTGGCGGGGTGGGGCGGGGGAGGCGCAGATTTTTTTAACGGAAACGGCGGGGTGGCGCATCTTGGTTGGCAATTAAGCCGCCGTGGATCAGATGAACCCCGCATCCCATGCCCCTGAAAGGTGTTACCCGCCCGCCGCACCGGTGGGTCGTTCCATTGCTGATTTCCTGGTGTCTGCTCGTGCTGGCGGGCGCTCCGGCTCGTGCGACGGGCGTGGCGCGGTTGAACTTCGATCTCCCGGCGGGCGACGCGGCGGAGATGCTGAAGCGCTTTGGCCAGCAGGCCAAACGCGAGATCTTGTTTCCCGCCGCCGCCGTCGCGGGAGTGAAGACCAACCCCCTCCGTGGTGAATATGCGCCCCTCGTCGCACTTGAACAGTTGGTGGCCAACACCGGCCTCTCGATCGCGGAAGACGCACAATCCGGCGCCCTGATCATTTTCCGGGCTGCGCCGGTGAAACCACCGGGTGCGGCCCCTCTGGCTGATCCCCAGCCGCCGCCCAAACCCAAACCTACCGACCCGCCCATGAACCGTAAAACCCCGCTCACCTTGCTCAGCGCGCTGCTTGCCTGGGTGTCCGCGCCCGCCCAGACGCCGCCGGCCAACCCGGCGCCCGCCGATTCGGCGAAGGAAGTTCCGCTGGTGCTCTCCGAATTCCGCGTCGATACCTCGAAGGACCGCGGCTACCTCGCCACTAATACCGTGACCGGCACCCGGCTTAACATGCCGATCAAGGAGATCCCGATGCCGATCGAGGTCATCACCCGGGAATTCATCGATGATATCGGCGCCGTCGATGTGAAGGAGTCGCTGCGCTACAGCGCGGGCATCGTGCAGGACACGGTCACGACCGCCAACAACTTCACCTTCAGCCCGTCGGGCTCTGGCAATGCCGGCTCGATCAGCCGCGACAGCGTCGCGATCAATATCCGTGGCTTCAACACCCGCTCGTTTCTCCGCAACGGCTTTCGGCAGGACACCATCACCGACGTGGTGAATATCGACCGGCAGGAAGTGGCCCGCGGTCCGCAGGCGCTCTTATACGGAGTCGCGGCGCTGGGCGGCATCGTGAACATCACGCCCAAGTATCCGGGCAATACGCCTCGGAGCACGGCCCGCGTGGGCTTTGGCTCGGACGACTTCTACCGCTTCGAGGCCTACCGCACCGGACCGATCTTGAAGTCCGCGAGCGGGCGCGCGCTGAACTACGGAGTCGGCGTCGTCTACCAAAACCTGAGTTCGCCGGATGATTACGACGACCGCCGCCGCATGCTCATCACCCCGGCGATCGATTTCCGGCCGTTCAAGGACACGAATATCTTCGTCGACGTGGAATACGGCAAGTTTCGCGCCGAGGGCAATGGGTTCAAAGACGTCGGCGACGCCAATGCCGGTAACGTTATCAACCGCTACGGCCTGCGCGTCGCGGAAAACGTCAACGAGTTCAACGAGGGCGTGAACGTGGCCCGCGACCGGTTCAACCGCGACCGGTTCTTCCGCCTCAGCGGCGGAGATACGTTTGCCAAGGACGATTACTTCACGGGCACCGTGGAGATAACCCAGAAGCTGTTTGATGGCCTGAGCGCGGTGCTCGGGGCCAACTATACGGACGTGCTGACGAAGCGCCGTTCGTTGGACTCGCAGGGCGTGGCGACGGCCAACACCGCGAGCCCGGCGGTGGCGCCGACCGGCCTCGGCAATTGGACGAATGTCGGACCCAATCCGGTGACGCCGGCCCAGACCTATTGGAAGACGATGAACTATCAGTGGTCCCAAGGCAGGACGCACAAGTTCATCAAGCAGGTGCGAGCGGAGCTGACCTACGATTTTGCCCTGCTCGGCAACAAGCAGGTCTTGCTCGTCGGTCGCCAGGAGCAGACCACCAGTCAGACCGATGTCTCGACGGCCCAAGTCACCAGCAACACCACGGGCGGGACGAACCGCTCCTATATTGCGTTTAACAATCTCGACGGCATCCGCTACGCCGGAGAGCAGACGCGCATCTTTCGCGAGACGCCCTTCTGGGAGTGGAACACGGGCCACTACGCGACCTACCAGGGTAAGTGGTGGAACAACCGGATCACGTCCATCGCCGGCTTGCGGTGGAATCACTATATGGTGCGCACCTTTAACAACACTTTTGTGAAGGCGGATGCGACGAAGCCGGACACCGATCTGGCCAACTGGGTCAAACCCTCCGCGCCTGACGCGGCCTCACTGAACAGTGCGCCCGGTGCCGTGCCGATTGTGAATGGCTATCGCTTCGGCGGCAAAGTGCAGACCGATACCAGTCCGACGGCCGGGATCAGCGTCGCACTCACCAGGGACGTCTCGCTCTACGCCGTGAGCGCCGGAGGCATTTTCCCCAACACCGGCCAGCGGGATGGGGCCGGCAATCCGTTTCAGGCGGAAAAAACCAAGAGCAAGGAAGTCGGGCTCAAGTTCGATGTTTGGAAGGACAGCCGGGGCCGGGCGCGCGTCTCCGCCACCGTGGCCGGTTTCCAGATCGATCGCGAAAACGCCATCTACAATCTCTTCTGGGCGCCCCAGCCGCGCAGTAACAACCAAGCGACATTGCGCGCCGGCTTCACCGGCAACGTGCCGGTAAGTGGCACGGGACCGGGCGCGTATTCGGTAACGAATTCCGGCTACACCACGTTTCAGACCGACAAACCGGTGACCTATCTCGTCTCATCCAGCTACGTCGCCGCGGCGGACGCGAATAATCCGCGAGTTACGGGCGCGCCGCAGCAAGCCGGCTTTATTCTGGTCGACTACGCCTCGCTGGGCTCGGCCGCGACGGATCCGCTGCGCCGGGCGCTCGATGCGGCCGCCAATGACGCGACGAACTTTACGGCGAATCAGACGACGAGTGTCGGCACGGGCGCCACGGGCTTGAATGCCAACAACGCCTACATGAACCGTAATTCGGATACCGCTTACAACGACCAGACGCGCGGGATCGACATGCAGATTTATTTCAACCTGACGGAGAACCTTTCGACCGTCCTCACCTACCAATATCTCACGCAGGGCGTGCAGGGCGGTTTCCGAGTCGTGGACCAACCGAAGAGCACGGAATACGATTCGTGGTGGAACTACATGGGCGTGCCGCTGGAAACGCGCCGCGCGAATCTCGATGAGGCGTCTTACGATTTTTCTGGGCAAACGAAGGGCCGGCGCACGATCGACAATCCCCGGAATCAACTCTCGATCTGGAACAAATACGACTTCACCACCGGCGCGTTGAAGGGACTCGATGTGGGCCTCGGAGCCCAGTTCAACGGTCAGCGCCAGAGTGAGGTCCTGTTGACCAACGGAGCGCGCACGACGGAGGGCGTGGAGAATGTCCGCTACAAGCCAAAGTTTCAGGCCGACTATAAACTCAACCTCGGTCTCGGTTACCGCACGACACTGCTGGGACGGAAGTGGAACTTCCGGGCTAACATCAATAACCTCCTCAACGAGCAAAAGAAGGTCGCGACCAGCGAAAGCACGCTGTTCGTGGATCCCGCGACGGGGGCACTCGTCGCCTCCACGGTGGCGGGCGCGCGCAAAATCTCGGTGCCGGAGCGGGCGGTGCGCTACTACGAGCCGATTTCGTTCCGCGTGACGGCCAGCGTAGGCTTCTGACCTCGGGCGCGGGCGCCGGGCGGTAAGCGCCTGGGCGCCCACCGGAGCGCTTGCGCCGCGCAGAACCGATCCGCTAATTTGGCCTCCCATGGCCAAACGCCGTCAGCTCCGCGGATTCGACCTCAAGCAGATTGAGGGCGTGGCGGAGCTTATCGGCGTCGATGAGGCGGGGCGCGGTGCGCTGGCTGGGCCGGTGGTCGCCGGTGCGGTGCTGCTCAACCGCGAGTTTCTCGACAGCCGCTGGGCGCATGGTCGGGCCAACCGCGTCAACGATTCCAAGCAGCTCACGCCGGCGGAGCGCGACGAGTTGTGGTTCGAATTCGAAACGCTCTCGGCCCAGGGGCAGATCCACGCGCAGTTCGGCGTGGCGGATGTCGCGGAGATTGAGCAGCTCAATATTCTCGGCGCCACCAAGCTGGCGATGCGCCGGGCGCTCGAGGGGATTTATCCGCCCGGCGCATTTGAGCAGAAGAGTGAGCCGGACCTGTTCGCGGCGCCGGAAGAGGTGGCGACGTTTCAGCCGACCGTCTCGTGCCGGGTGTTGATCGACGGCCTCGCCCTCCGCGGCTTCCCGTATCCGCACCTCGGTGTGGTGAAGGGTGATGGCCGCTCGCTGTGTATCGCGATGGCTTCGATCATTGCGAAGGTGACGCGGGATCGGCTCATGAACGATCTGGACGTGCAGTTTCCCGGCTACGGCTTCGCGCAACACAAGGGCTATGGCACCGAAGAGCACCGCGAGGCGGTCTTGCGCCTGGGCCGCACGCCGCAGCACCGGGAGATGTTTCTCCGCAAGTTGCTCTCGGGCCGGGTGGACCCGGACCAGATGGACTTCATGGGAGAAGGGGCGTGACGCGCCGTTGACCCATCGCCGCGGCCTCGCCAAAACCACCTCCGATGGCGGTCAAAAAAAACTCCTCCCTGGATCGCGTGCTCGGGCGCCTCGATGCGCTCGATTCGGTCAACCTCGCCAATCTCGTGCAGCGACTCGCCCGCGAGCGCGGTCTGTTTGAGGAGATCTTCAACGTCCTGCAGGAAGGCGTCCTGGTCATCGGCACGGATGGGGCCATCGAGTATGCCAATGCGGCGGCGCACCGCATCATCGGATTGGGCGAGGATGAACTCGCCGGGCAGACGCTGTGGCGCTTGGTGCCGGGCCTGCGCCCATCGCTGGATGCGGCGTTGGACGACGGTCCGGTGCGGGGAGCTTTGCCGGTGGTGGCGCGGGAGTTTGAGCTGACCTATCCGGAAGTCCGGACGGTGCGGCTCTACATGGTGCCATTTCGCGGGCAGGGCAGGGGAGCGCCGCGCCGCTTTGCCGTGATCCTGAGTGATGTGACCAAGGAGCGGCAGACTACGGAGCGTCGGATCGAAGACGAACGCACCTCGTCGGTGCGCCTGCTCGCGGCGGGGGTCGCGCATGAGCTCGGCAATCCGCTCAATTCGCTGACGATTCAACTGCAGCTCATGGAGCGGAAGCTGAAGAAGATTAAGGCGTCGAAGGACGTCGAATCACTGTCCGACTCCGTGCGCGTCTGCCACGAGGAGGTCACGCGGCTCGACGGGATCATTCGCAATTTTCTCGAGGCCATCCGCCCGCGTCCGCCGGATTTGGCCGAGGTGGATTTGGCGGAGATCCTCGCGGAAGTGTTGCGATTCCAGCAGCAGGAATTTGCTGATCGCGGAATCGCGGTCGAGGCCGAGACGAGCGGAGCGCTGCCGCCGGTCATGGCGGACCGCAATCAGCTGAAACAGGTGTTTTTCAATCTCACCAAGAACGCGATGGAGGCGATGCAGCCGGGCGGAAAATTGCGCATCATCTCGCGGGCGGACGATGACTCGGTGTTTTTGCTCTTCGGTGACAGCGGAGCCGGCATCAAACAGGACGACCTCGCCCGCTTGTTTCAGCCCTATCACACCACCAAGCCGGGCGGGCACGGGCTGGGCCTGATGATTGTGCAGCGCATCATGCGCGAGCACGGGGGCCAGGTCGGAATCGAGAGCAAGGAAGGCCTGGGCACCATCGTCACCCTGCAGTTGCCCCGGAAAGACCGTCGGGTTCGCATGCTGCAGTGAAGGCGCAGCGGGCGAGTGGCGGCGATCAATAGGTAGTGGTGTTGGTGCCCGTGCTGCGGCTGCCGGAGGAATCCGAGGACGAAGAGGACGAGGAGCTGGAGCTGCTCGACGGCGAGGCGAAGGAAATCGACGTGCTCGCCGAAGGGGCTGACGAGGATGGTCCCATCGAGCTCGAACCCGAATAGGAGGAGGAATTGCTCGAGTCTGAACTATACGAAGAGGACGAGTAGTTGTTCGATGAATAGTTCGAAGAGGAGCCGCTCGAGGAGTAGCTGGAAGAGCGGTAACCTGAGCTGCTATCGCTGGGCTGCGAGCGATGCGGAGGTGTCCAGACAAAGCCAGGAGGCGGCGGCGTGTAAACCCGGTCGGGCGGGCAATCCACCGCGGTCGGCGGGCGGTGATGCGACGGAGGCGTGACCACAGGAGGGGTAACGGACGGCGGGGTGGTGCGAGCCGGCGGGGAGCTCAACACAGTGCCCGAGTAGCCGGAATAGCTGTTCCAATAGTCGTAGCCGTAGTTCGAAGTGTCGTAGCGATTGCTCGCCGCCCAGGCGTTGGCATAGGGGCTGGCGGCGGCGTAGGCGGTGCTGGCGATGGTGGAGCCTTTGAGCACATTGGCCGATACCTGCGCGACCACGGCGGTGCCGCGGGCGGGATCGAGGGGATCGGGCAGGAAGTCGACGCGGATGACGTAGTCCGCGAGGGTGTGGTCGCTGATCAACACCGAGCCACGGGCAGCCAACTGCGCCGCGAAGCGAGACTGGAGCATCCGCCATTGTTGCGGGGTAGGAGGCGTATTGCCGACGACGGAAACGAGCAGAGCGTAGGTGGGGCCCTGGTATTTCGGGGCCGAGGCTGAGCGGGAAAAAACTCCCTGCGTTGAGCACCCGGAGGCGGCGAGCAGCAGCGCGAGACCGGTAAACATCATACCTACCCGTGCGATTGATTTGGGATTCATGGGGAGCTCCTCGGAT
>CANGHW010000168.1 GCA_947453695.1 Opitutia bacterium | reverse complement strand
CTTCACGCCCGGCTTGCGCAACGGCACGGCATCAAAAAATACACGCCCCTCGCCTAGCGTCCCGTCGGCCTTAACGTCGTAAGCCATCACCCGCGGCGCCTTCCCATCGCTTACGGCGACGTAGAGCGTCTTCTCATCCGGAGAAAATCCAATGCCGTTCGGGAAATTAAGCTCCTTGGTCAACAGCGTGACCTTGCCGTCCGTCGCCACACGATAGACGCCCGCGAACGGCAGCTCCCGTAGCGGCGAGTCCGCGATTTTCTCCAGACCATATGGCGGATCGGTGAAATAAATCTCTCCGCTCTTCCGCACCGCGAGATCGTTGGGGCTGTTGAACCGTTTCCCCTCAAAACGATCGGCGATCGGCGTAAATGTCCCGTTTTCCCAGCGGGCAATGCGCCGCTCGCCATGCTGTGCCAGCAGCAACCGGCCCTGCGCATCGCGCGTGAGTCCGTTGCTCCCCGTCTCGCGGAATCCCGGCGTCGCCTGCATCAGCCCGCTCGGCCGCAAAAAGACATCCGCGCCACTGACCGCACCCACCTTGCTTCCACTCGTCGTCCCTTCTTTCCACCGATAGGCCGTGTTCGCGAGCACGTCGGAAAATACCACGCCTCCGTCAAACCATGTCGGTCCCTCCGACCACCGAAAGCCTTCCGCCAACTTTTCGATCTGCGTGCCCGGCGCCACCAGCCGGTCGAAGGCCGGATCGAGCCGCTCGATCGCTCCGACAAAGGGATGGGGCCGATCATCCGCAGCAAACAGGCAGGCAGGGAGCAACGCACACCACAGCAACGGGGGAATTTTCATGGGGTGACACCGATCTACTTCCTCCCGCTCCACCTTCAATCTCCAACTCGTTTCACCTCGTTTCACTTCTCCCCGCTCGCTCCATCCCACGGTCGCTCCGTCTTCCCAGCGCCCCGCCTCCCCGCTTGCACCACTCCGCGCCCGCCTCCACGTTCTCGCGCTCGCATGAAATACACGCCCGCCAAGCCGCCGCTCACCGGTGAAACCCTCGACACCCTTACCGCGCGCCTGCGCGAGGCGGGCGAGCCCGCTTTCCGCGCGAAACAGATCCTCGACTGGCTCTACAAAAAGCGCGTGCGCACCTGGGACGAGATGACGAATCTCTCGAAGCCCCTGCGCACCTGGCTCGCCGACACTTTCGAGCTCATGCCCGCCTCGCTCGTCTTCAACAAGCAGTCCGAAGACGTCACCGACAAACTTCTCCTCGAGCTCGGCGACAAATCCCTCATCGAGACCGTCATCATCCGCGTCCCGCAGGAGGGCGTCGGCCCCGAGCACTCGCGCAAGACCATCTGCATTTCCACCCAAGTCGGCTGCGCGATGGCCTGCGCCTTCTGCGCCAGCGGACTCGCCGGCCTCAAGCGCGACCTTAGCGCCGGCGAGATCGTGGCCCAGCTCCTCCAGGTCTGCTACCGCGAAGACGCCCGCACACCCCGCGCCCGCATGGAGCTCGCCTCCTTCGACAACATCGTGGTCATGGGCATGGGCGAGCCTCTCGCCAATTACGACGCCACTCTGCTCGCCCTCACCATCGTCAACGCCGAGTGGGGCCTCGGGGTCGGCGCCCGTCGCATCACCCTCTCCACGAGTGGTCTCGTTCCGAAAATTCTCAAGCTCGCCGACGAGCCGCTCGGCTTCCGCCTGGCGATTTCCCTCCACGGCGCCACCGACGAGGTTCGCGAGAAGATCATGCCGGTCAACAAGGCCTATCCGCTCGCGAAACTCATCCCCGCCATCGAGCAGTTTACCGAGAAACACGGCCGCATGGTCACCCTCGAGTTCATCCTCATCGAGGACGTCAACGATTCCATCGACCAAGCCGGCGAACTCCGCGACATCGCCCGCGACCTGCACGCGCACGTCAACCTGATCCCCTACAACACCGTCGCCGGCCTCCCGTGGAAACGCCCGTCTAACAACCGCCAGGAACGCTTCGCCGACGTCCTCCGCGCCGCCCGTGTGCCCGTCACGCTCCGCCGGGAAAAGGGCCACGATATCGACGCCGCGTGCGGCCAGCTCCGCCTTAAGACCGAACAGGACCGGGGCCAGCTCGTCGCCCCACCCGTAGCACAGTCAGCCTGACCGTGCTTCATTGCGATGCGGTCCCCAGCGACGTCCGACGGCGGTCAGAGTGACCGCGCCAACTCAACGACCGTCCTCCCCATCATCCTCGCCGTGAGCAGCGCCCACCTGCTCAACGACACCATCCAATCACTCCTTCCGGCGCTCTATCCGATCCTCAAAGACGAGCTGCAGATCAACTTCACGCAGGTCGGCCTCATCACCCTCGCGTTTCAGCTCACGGCCTCACTCCTCCAGCCCTTTGTCGGGCTCTACACGGATCGCCACCCCCAGCCCTTCTCCCTCGCCGCGGGCATGGTCTTCACCCTCGGTGGCGTCATTCTCCTTTCCGTCGCCCACACGTTTACCGTGGTGCTCGCAGCCGCCGCTCTCATCGGCTTCGGCTCGTCGATCTTCCACCCGGAAGCCTCCCGCGTCGCCCGACTCGCCTCGGGCGGGCGTCATGGATTCGCGCAATCGCTCTTCCAGGTCGGCGGCAACGCCGGCAGCGCGCTCGGCCCGCTCCTCGCCTCCGTCGTCCTCGCCCACCGCAGCCAATCGCGGATCGCGTGGTTTTCGCTGCTACCGCTCGTCGGATTCCTCCTGCTCACCCGCGTCGGCGCGTGGTATCGCGACCGGCTCGCCCATCAACGCCGTCAGCCCGCGGCGCACCGCACTCCGAGCACCTCTCCCCTCTCGCCCCGGCGCGTCGCGGCTACGATCGCGATTCTCGCCGTTCTGATCTTCTCCAAATACTTCTACCTGGCCTGCCTCGGGAGCTACTACACGTTCTACCTGATCGAAACATTTCACGTTTCCGTCCAGAGCGCCCAGCTCCTCCTTTTCCTGTTTCTGGCCGCCGTCGCCGCCGGCACGATCATCGGCGGTCCAATCGGCGACCGCATCGGTCGCAAAGCCGTGATCTGGGTCTCCATCCTCGGCGTCGCTCCGTTTGCCCTGCTCCTGCCTTTCGCGAGCCTCTTCTGGTGCGCGGTGCTCACGGTCATCATCGGCGTCATCCTCGCGTCCGCGTTCTCCGCCATCCTCGTCTACGCCCAGGAACTCCTCCCCAATCGCATTGGCCTGATCTCCGGCCTTTTCTTCGGCTTCGCGTTCGGCATGGGCGGCATCGGTTCCGCGCTGCTGGGCCAACTGGCTGACCATACCAGTATCACGTTTGTGTTCCGGGTCTGCGCCTTCCTGCCCCTCCTTGGCCTCCTCACCGCCTTTCTTCCGGACCTGCGTCGCCCGGTTCCGACCGCCAGCTAACCGGGCGCCCGCAGCTCACCCCACCGCTCTTCATTTGGGCTATTCTAGCCCCTACCGGCCTCGTTAGGCCCAAAATTTCCGCTTGATCCCCTCCCGACCATTTATTTTTTCCGGATTTCCCTGCCAGAACCCAGTTGGAACATTTTAGTTCTCGCGCGCTCTCAGCGCGCTCCACTTCCTCTCTCCTCCCCCATGATCGAAGTAAAAGGCCTGGTTAAAACCTACGGACCGAAGCGCGCCGTCGACGGCGTCAGCTTCACCGTCAAACGCGGTGACATCCTCGGCTTCCTCGGCCCCAACGGCGCCGGCAAGTCCACGACGATGAAGATGATCACCGGCTTCATCCGCCCCGACGCTGGCACTGCCACCGTCGATGGTATCGACGTCACCGCCGACCCCGTCGCCGTGAAACGCAAGCTCGGCTACCTGCCCGAATCCGCCCCCGCCTACCCCGAGATGACCGTCGAGGAATTCCTCGGGTTCATCGCCGAGGTCCGCGGTTTCCGCGGCGCCGACGCCAAGCGCGCCCAAGTCGACCGCGCCATCGGCCTCACCCATCTCGCCCCCGTTCGCAAGCAGACCATCGAGACCCTCTCCAAAGGTTTCAAACAGCGCGTCGGCTTCGCCCAGGCTCTCCTCCACGATCCCGCCGCCCTCGTCCTCGACGAACCCACCGACGGCCTCGACCCGAACCAGAAGAACGAGGTCCGCTCCCTCATCAAGAACATGGCCGTCGAAAAGGCCGTGATCCTCTCGACTCACATTCTCGAGGAAGTGGACGCGATCTGCAATCGCGTGATCATCATCTCCCGCGGCAAAGTCGTCGCCGACGAAACCCCCGCCTCGCTGCACGCCCGCAAACCCGGCGCGCGCCTCGACGAGATCTTCCGCACCCTCACCGCCTCGGACGTTTAATCCGGCAGGAGCGAGTAGCCAGTAGCGGGTAGCGAACATCCCCACGCAAAATCCTCCCCGCACGCTTCGCCCCCATCTAGTCCGGCTACTCCCTACCCGCTACTCCCTCCTCACTACTTCCTCCCTCTTCCCGCTCCCATGACCCAGATTTCCCCCGTCTTCAAACGTGAGTTCTTCGGCTACTTCCGTTCGCCGGTGGCTTACGTGTTTCTGATCGTCTTCTCGATCGCGAGCATCGCCCTCGCCTTCTTCATCGGTGGCTTCTTCAAGGCCGGCCAGGCCAGCATGGAACGCTACTTCATGTTCTACCCTTGGCTCTTCCTCTTCCTCATCCCCGCCGCGGGCATGCGCCTCTGGTCCGAGGAAAAACGCACCGGCACCGTGGAGCTGCTCTTCACGCTGCCCATCACCACCTTGGAAGCCGTCCTCGGCAAATTCCTCGCCGCCTGGGCCTTCCTCGGCCTGGCCGTGCTGCTCTCCCTGCCGCTCGCCGCGACGATCGCCTACCTCGGCTCGCCGGATTGGGGCGTCGTCGTAAGCACCTATCTCGGCGCAATTCTCATGGCGGGCTCTTACCTCGGGGTTTGCTCGCTCACCTCCGCGCTGACGAAAAACCAAGTGATCAGCTTCGTCATCAGCCTCGTCGCCTGCCTCGTGATCCTCTTCCTCGGCTGGAGCGTGTTCTCCGAAATCCTCGGCTCGATCTTCCCGACCTGGGCCGTCGATCTGCTCTCGAACTTTAGCTTCATCACCCACTTCGAAGCCTTCACCAAGGGGATCATCGATCCGAAGGACATCGTGTTCTTCCTCTCGCTCACCGGCTTCACGCTCTTCCTCAACGTCGTCGCGATCGAACGCTGATCTCGCCCCGCGTCTCCCTCTCACATCCTTCCCGACTTCCTTTTTTCACGATGAAACTCAGCGCCAAAGCCCTCGCCATCGTCCTCCTCTTCGTCGGCCTCATCCTCGTCAACTACCTCGCGTCGTCGATTCCCGCGCGCGTCGATACCACGGCCGAATCCATCTACTCCCTGTCCGCCGGCACCAAGGCCATGCTCGGCAAGATCGAGGAGCCCCTCGTCCTCAATCTCTACTTCTCCAAGGACGCGTCCGGCCTTCCCATCCAATACAAGAACTACGCCACGCGCGTGCAGGAGATGCTCCGCCAATACGTCCGCGCCGGCCGCGGCAAGCTGACGCTCAACGTCATCAACCCGCGCCCCGATACACCCGACGAGGAAAAGGCCACGGCGTCCGGCCTCACTCCCCAAGTCTCCCAACAAGGCGGCGAACAATTCTTCTTCGGTCTCATCGTCACCCAGGCCGATCAGCAGAAGACCATCCCGGCCTTCATGCCCAATCGTGAGCAGTTCCTCGAATACGATCTCTCGAAGGTCGTCTACAGCGTCCAGCAGATCGACAAGCGGAAGCTCGGCCTCATCACGAGCCTCCCGCTGCAAGGCACTGATCCGCAGCAGATGCAGATGATGATGATGATGCGCCAGCAGCCCCAGCCCGCCCAATACGTCGCCAGCGAGTGGGAGCAGTCCTTTAATCTCGTCAAGGTCGAGGCCACCGCGACCGAACTCCCGGCCAATCTCGACGCCCTCGCCGTCATCCACCCGCAGAACCTCTCGCCGAAACTCCAGTTCGCCATCGACCAGTTCCTCCTCGCCGGCAAACCCGTTTTCCTCGCCCTCGACCCTTCGTCCCAACATTTCAAGCGCCAGAGCAATCCGCAGCAGCAGATGATGGGACAGGGACCGCAAAACGTCTCCAGCGACTTGCCGACCCTCCTCAACGCCTACGGCATCACCTACGATCCGCAGAAAGTCGTCGGCGACCTCGAGAACGGCACCGATCTCCAGAACCCGCAGAACCGCCAAGTCTCGCGTTACCCGACGTGGCTCAGCCTCCGCAAAGAGAGCTTCAGCCAAAAATCCCTCCCGACCGCGCAGCTCACCAGCACGCTCTTCGTCGAGGCCGGCAGCTTCTCCGCCAAATCAGGCCAGACCACGACCTTCACCCCGCTGATCGAGACCTCCGCCCAAAGCGGCGATGTCGCCGGCATGATGCTCCAGTTTGCCCAAGGCGACGACCTCGCCAAACAGGTCACTCCGACCGGAAAGAAAACCATCGCCGCTCTCGTCACCGGCAAGTTCAAGAGCGCATTCCCCGACGGCGCGCCGAAGGACGAGGAAAAGAAAGACGATCCGGCCAAGAAAGATGAGAAGAAGCCCGAGCCCGCCAAGCCCGCCGCTGACTCCCTCAAGGAATCCAAGGGCAACTCGACCCTCTTCCTCATCGCCGACACCGACTGGCTCTTCGACGACTACAGCATCCAGAAGATGAATTTCTTCGGTCAGACCGCCGCCCAGCCCATCAACGACAACCTCGCCCTTGCCTCCAACACCATCGAGTTCCTGGGTGGCTCACAGGACCTCATCTCGATCCGCGGCAAAGGTAGCTCCCTCCGTCCCTTCACCGTCGTCCGCACGATGGAGGTCGAGGCGCAGAAGAAGTATCAGGAAAAACTCACCTCGCTCGATGCCCGCCTCGCCGAGGTGCAGAAGAAGCTCAGTGCCATCCAAACCAAGAAGGGCGAAGGCAACCGCCTCGTCGCCACCCCCGAAATGGCCAAGGCCATCGAGGACTTCCAAAAGCAGCAGGCCAAAATCAGCGCCGAGCGCCGCGAGATCCGTCGCGCGCTGCGCGAGGACATTGATCGCCTCGAGAAGAAGCTCCTCGTCCTGAACTTCCTCATTCCCATCGGCCTCGTCGGCGCCTTCGGCTTCTGGTTTGTCCGCAGCCGGAAGAAATAAAACCGCCGCGCTCCTGAACTCCCCCCGCCTCACTTTCGTCCTCAACTCTCCGACTCCCCACTCACGCCTCCGATGAAACTAAAAAACATCCTCATCGCTGTCGCCGTCCTGGCCGCGCTTTCGCTCGCGGCGTTCTTCGCCACGCGCACCGAACCGCCGCCACCGGCCGACGCTCGCATCGGTCAGTCGATAATCGACCGCGCGCTCATCGAGAAAGCTGCCAAGCTCCGTTTCAGCGACCAAGGCAAGACCGTCACCCTCGTGCGCCAACCCGACGCCACTTGGAAGGTCGCGACCTACTACGATCTCCCGGCCGATTTCTCGAAGCTCTCGTCCTTCATCGGCAATCTGACTGACGCCAAGCTCGAGCGCCTCGTCACGAGCAGCCCCGATCGCATTTCCCGCCTCGAGTTCAAGGACACCAAGATCGATCTCCTCGATGCCGCGGACAAAGAGCTATGGACCCTCACGCTCGGCAAGAATCCCGACTCTGGCAGCGGTCGCTTTGTGCGCTACGGCACCGAGCAAAAGGCCTTCCTGGCCAACCTGAGCGCCTACCTCGACACCGAATCCAAAAATTGGGCCAGCGCGGAACTCCTCACCCTCAAGGCCGACGATATCGCCAAGATTGAAATCCCGTTCGCCGAGGGCGGTCCGATCGCCTTCTCCCGCGCGAAGAAAGAAGACCCGTGGACGGCCGACAAAACTCCCGCCGGCCAAAAGGTGAAGGCCGACAAGCTCTCTACCACCCTCAGCTCGCTCACCAGCCTCCGCTTCTCCGACACCAACGAGCTCAGCGATCCCAACGCCGTCACCGCCAAAGCCCACGAGCGCGTCTACCAACTGGAGACCTTCGACAAGAAAGTCATCAAGATCGCCCTCGGCCGAAAGCCGGAAGAAAAGAAGTTGAAGCCCGCCGCCGAGGGACAGGCCCCGCTCGCCGCGATCGGCACCTCCGCCGACCTCCTCAAGAAGTCCGCTGATGGCAAACCCGCCGAGCCCGCGAAGCCGATCACGCCCGAATTCGAAACCATCCCCGCCGGCCCCGTCTTCGTAAACATCTCCCATGGCGAGGCCGCCGCACCGATCAACACGATCATGCAAAAGCGCGCTTTCCAAATCGCGGACTACACCTTCACCGGCCTACCGCAAAAATCCGACGAGCTCTTTGAGGCCGCGCCGCCGCCCGCTCCCGCCCCCAGCCCGGCGAAACCGGAAGAAAAGAAAGTCCCGTAAGTCACGCTCCGTATCCCCGCGGCGTTGCAAACCCCGCGGCCGTCTCTAACACCGAGCGCACCTGATGGGTGCGCTCGATTTTTTTCTGCTCACCGCCCGGCTCGCACTCCTGCTAGCCGGGCTTCTGCTACCCGGCGCCGCCTTGCTCCGTGCACTGCGGCTGCCGTGGTCGCTGGGCGCAAGCGTCGTGGGCTCGAGCGTCATTCTCTACGCGTCACTCCTGCTGCTCGCCCTTTCTCCTGCTCCGATCACCCTCCTGAGCCTTTCGCTCCTGCTGGCGACTGCGACCTTCGTCGGCGTGGCCGTTTCACTGCGCGTCCGCCCCAAAGACGCCCAGCCGCCCGCGCCTCCTGACGGCACCCATTCGTTCGCCGCTTTCACCCGCCTTGGATGGTGGACCCCGCTCTACGCCGCATTCTGGGCGATAGTGGTGTGGCGTTTGAGCACGCAGCCCCTGACGGGGGCGGATGTGAACTTCCGCTGGGCTTGGCTCGCCGAACAGATTTCTCGCCTCGGCTCGCTCGACTTCTACCCGCCGCGCACGGCTTCCGGCTTTTCCCTCTATGCCTGGCCTGAAAGCATCCCACCCGGCATCGCCAGTCTCCATACGTGGGCCTTCCTCTGCGGTGGCTCCACCCGCGCACTCTGGACCTCGCCGGCGATTCTCCTGCAATTTGTCGCGCTCCACGAATTCATCTGGCGCCTCGCGTTTTCTTGGGGAGGAGACGCCGCCGCCCGCCGCGCCGTCCTGCTTGCGGCCGCCACTCCGCTCCTCACCTGGGGATCGATCATCGGCCAGGAAACCGGCCTCACGGCCCTCGCCGTTACCGCACTCTTGTTCGGTCTGCTTCGCTGGCACAAAACCCGGGAAACCGGCTGGCTCATCTTGGCTGCGCTCTCCGCGGTCGCCGGTGCCAGTGCCCGCGAATACGGTCCCGCGTTTCCGCTGCTCGGCCTCGGCGTTCTCGCCCTGATGCGCGCGTCCCGCCGGGTTTGGCTGACTTTTGCCGCCGTGGCTATTCCACTCGCCGCCGTGTGGCCGCTCCGCACGTGGGCTTTAACCGACAATCCGTTCTACGCGCTCAATGTCGCGGGGCTCTTTCCCACCAATTCGCTGTTCGCCTCATGGTCCGCGCATTTTCA
The DNA here is from genome assembly GCA_947453695.1 of Opitutia bacterium. Classification (GTDB taxonomy): domain Bacteria; phylum Verrucomicrobiota; class Verrucomicrobiia; order Opitutales; family Opitutaceae; genus GAS368. The sequence continues at coordinate 1,797 of CANGHW010000168.1, read as the reverse complement.
CGCCGGTCCGCGCCAAGCCCTGTTCACGCTCGACGCCTGGAGCCAGATCAGTCGCTACCTCGTGCTCTTCGCGCCGGCCGCCGTCTTTGGTGGTCTGGCCTTGCTTCTCCACACGCACCGCGGCCTGCGCGAGGCGCGGTGGTGCCTCGCCTGCGCCGCCACCGTGACGGCCCTCTGGCTTGCCTCCCTGCCCTTTACCGCCGGCGGGCTCTTCTATGCCCTCCGCGTCCTCGCCCCGGCCTTCGCCCTCGCCGCCGCCTTTGGTGGCTATGCCATCCTCGCGGCCTCCACTCCCGTGCAACGCTGCCTGGACGCCGCGCTCCTCATCGCGCTGCTTGGCACCTTACCCCACACTTTAACCCTGCCGGAAAACGCCTACCGGGCCACTCCCCAAACTTGGCCCGACGCCGCCCGGGGCTTCGAGAAAATCGGTCTAAAGGCTGAGGCCGATCTCCTCGCTGCCCTCCGCGCTCTACCCCATCAACACCATCCGCACATACTCACTGATTTCGCCGGCCTGCCGCATGTGCTCAAAGACCCCGATCTCCGGGCCATCCCATTGTGGAGCCCGGAAGTCGCTTGGTTGTTTGATCCTTCCCTCCCTGCTGAAAAGATGAACCGCCGCTGGCGCACCTCGGGCATCCGCTACCTCGTCACTTCCCCGGCCCCGGCCTTCCTCGAGTTTATCACCCGCCAGGCCCGCTGGCGCTCCCCCACCTACGCCCTGAATGCCGTCTGGCAGTCCGACGCTTACCTGATCCTCGAGGTGATAATCGAGCCCGAGCCGGCCCGTTGACGCACCGGGCACAAGAGCAACCTTTACACATATCAACGATTCCGTATGCCCTGATATGTCATGACGCCCGATCGGCCCATCTCCGAACTCTTCGCGCAAAACCGCCCGCTCCGCTCCCTCGAGTTTTTCCCGCCCAAGGACGACGCGGGCGTTGAGGCCCTCCGCGCCACTGCGACGGCCCTCAAGCGCATGAACCCCGACTTCGTGTCCGTCACCTACGGAGCCGGCGGCACCACCCGTGACCGCACCGCCCAAGTCTGCGACTTCTTGAAACGCGACTTCGGTTTCACGGTGATGCCCCACCTCACCTGCGTCGGCCACACCCGCGACGAACTCTCCGCCGTCGCTGATCGCATTCACGCCGGTGGCTTCCGCAACATCATGACCCTCCGCGGCGATCCGCCCAAGGGCGAGACGTCATTCACGCCTTATAAAGACGGCCTCCGCTACGCCAGCGACCTCGTTGCCCTCCTCAAGTCCCGCCATCCCGATTTCTGCCTCGGCGTCGGCGGCTATCCCGAGAAGCACCCCGAGGCCCCCTCCGCCGAAGCCGATCTCGCCGCGCTCAAGACCAAGGTCGACGCCGGCGCCGCCTTCATCACCACCCAGCTCTTTTTCGACAACGCGATCTACTACCGCTTCGTCGACCGCTGCCGCGCCGCCGGGATCACCGTCCCAATCGTCCCCGGCATCATGCCCGTGCTCTCGCTGAAACAAATCCAGCGCTTCACCACCATGTGCGGCACGAGCCTGCCGCGCCAACTGATCACCCGCCTCGAAGTCGCCGCCGAAAACACCGACGTCGTCGAGACCATCGGCATCGACTGGGCCCTCACGCAAATCCGCGACCTCCTCGCGCACGGCGCCCCTGGCTATCACCTTTACATCCTGAACCGCGCCAAGGGCGCTCTCGCCCTCACCGCCGGGCTGGCGGCGTAGGCAGATTCTCGCGGCCGGCGTTCTTCACACCCGCCGCGTCCCTCTTCGCGACGAACGGCGCG
>CANGHW010000167.1 GCA_947453695.1 Opitutia bacterium | reverse complement strand
GATTAGGCCGAGACCCGTGCCACTCCTCCTCCGCTCGGAGGAGCTATCAACTTGGCTAAACGGCTTAAAGAGCTTCGAAATTTTTTCAGGCGGAATACCAATACCTGTGTCAGCTACGGAGAAGAATAGGCGCAGGGCGCGGCGAGTATCCCGCATACTGACGGGCTCTCCTCGCATACAAGAAACGTGGATAGTGATGCTACCGCGTTCGGTAAACTTGAGCGCATTGCCAATGAGGTTGGTCAGGATTTGGCGGAGTCGTGATTCATCACTATTTACGATGACCGGCACATCCGAGTCGATATTGGCGGTGATCGTAAGTGCGGCCGCACGGGCACGCGGGGCAAAAAACGCACAGACTTCCTCGACGCTTTTGTGTAAACCAAACGGAGAGGACTCGATTTCGATCTTTCCTGCCTCAATCTTCGAAAGATCGAGAATATCGGCGATGAGCTTCTCAAGCGCCTGGCCACTGGAGCGAATGATGGCTACCTGTTCGCGTTGTTCAGGAGTAAGTGGCGAGTCTGCAAGAATCTGGGCGAAGCCAATAACTCCATTGATTGGTGTGCGAATCTCATGGCTGACGATGGCTAGAAATTCACTCTTAGCGCGGTCAGCAGCCTCGGCGGCTTCTTTGGCGTGCAATAGAGCGGCCTCGGCCTCCTTGCGTAGTGTAATGTCGTGGCCGACTCCCTGATACTCCAAAGTTTCGCCTTTGTCGTCTTTGATCGCGCGTTGTGTCCACATTAGCCAACGACGGCGTCCGTCAGGAAAGTCCAACTCTCGCTCAAACGTATAGGGCTCATCGCCGATGGCTGCGCCGGGACTAAAGAGCGGGAAAGGCTGACCAACGAGTTCTGTGCGCTTTCGGCCAAAGGCTTGGGCATAGGCGCTATTCACGAAAGTGAGTTTTCCGTCGAGGCGGTAGCGACAGATCAAATCGACTTGGTCTTCGACGATTCCACGATAGCTGGCCTCGGTTTTTTGCAATGCCTGCGCCATGCGCTCGATATTTCGAGCCAGGCCGATGATCTCGTCATGATCAGGCTCTCCACCATCAGATTCCTCCATGCCTTCACCTTGAACCGTGGAACGGAGCGTTTTCAGGCGTTGCATTAATGTGCGGTCCCAGACGTATCCGGCGAGGACGAGGAGAACGCACCCAATGATCGCGAGCGTAAGGACGTAGTAGGTGTTGCCGAGGCGTTCCTGGAGGTCCTCGTCTTGAACAACTCTCGAGATCACGGCGATCAGCGAGATGATGAGGCTCAGGGCCAGCGTGAGTATGAAGAACGACTTGCGCTTTGAGTTGTCGACCATCGGGTAGAGATGGAATGCAGGCGGTGGATCGTGAAGTCTAACGAAAAAACCGTGCCCGGGGTGAGCTACGTAAAACTACGACTCGGGCCTCAAGCTGTGAAGCGGTGGCAACCGGCGCAATGAGGGAACGGCTCTCGCGATAATGGCGGTAACGGCAATCGTGCCAATTCCTCCCCATACGACTGCCCCAATTGGTCCGACAAACGCCGACATTAGACCAGCTCGCAATGCGCCAATTTCATTAGAGGAGCCGATGAAAATTTGGTTTACCGAGGTTACGCGCCCGCGAAGGGGATCTGGTGTCAGTAGTTGCACCAGCGATTGGCGAACGACGACGCTCACGTTGTCGAAGACTCCCGTAAGAAAAAGCGCTAGCATCGATAGCCAAAACCATGAAGAAAGTCCGAAAACAACGATAGCTACGCCGAATCCGCCGACTGACCAGAGAAGTGTTCGGCCTGGTCGCAACAGTGGTGGTCGATGGGCGAGCCACATAGCCATGGCAAAAGCTCCGATTGATGGTGCGGCCCGCAACCAGCCGAACCCCATGGGACCAACATGCAATATTTGATCGGCATAAATGGGGAGCAGCGTAATTGCCCCACCGAGCAGGACTGCGAATAGATCGAGTGAGCTCGCGCCTAGAATAATTTTGTTGCGCCAAATGAATTCGGCGCCGGCAAAAACCTCACGCCACGAGCGACGTGAAGGTGGCCGCGGTGCTGGCGACTGGAAATAGCGGATTGGCCGGAGAAGAAGAAGGAACGCGCAATCGAGGGTCGCTCCCATTGCGTAAACGACGGGAAAATCCGTGTAGGCGACAAGAAACCCACCGATTGTGGGACCGGCCATCGTGGCGATTTCAAAGGCACTGGCATTCCAAGTGATGGCGTTGCTCAACCGGTCGGTGGGGAGTAGGAGGGGCGTGATGCTAGTTCTCGCCGGCCACATCAGGATTCTCACGCATGCACTCGTGCCTAACAGGATAAAAACGAGCGGGAGTGCGGGATTTTCGAAATGCAGAGACTGGGGATCAGCTTGACGTTCAAAGAACAATGCGGTGTGCAGCAGCGCCTCATTGGCCCAGCGGAGAGGTGCGATTGGCGGGACGGCGGTATGCCAAAGTGCGAGTGCTGCCAGGGTAAGGTTCAAGACCGCGATGATACCTGTCCCCCACGCGATAAGCGTTTTGCGGTCGTGTCGATCGGCGATCGCCCCAGCGGGTAGCGAAAAGGCCAACAGTGGCAGGACGTTGACGAGTCCGACAAGTCCGAGAGCAGTAGATGAATGGGTCCACTGGTAGACCTGCCAAGTCGCGACCGCTGAAACCGCTTGACGACCGAGAAGCGCGAGAAAACTTCCCGCTAAATAGTCCCTAAAATTGGCGATGCGTAAAGAGGAGTAGGGGTCGTGTGGTAGTGAAGCGAGCGGCGTAGGCATCGGTTCGCGCAGCGACTCAGAAAACCCAAGATGGGGCGAGCAGCTTTGAGGCCTATGCCGAGATGACTTCGGCGACACGGGTGAGGAGAGTTTCTTGAGTGAATGGCTTGCGCATGACTGGGACTTCTCCTTGTCCGCGGAGTCGCGCGAAGATGTGCTGCTCGCTGTAGCCGCTCATGACCAGAATGCGCACATTCGGATTTAGGGCGCGCATTACCCGCAAAACTTCGGCGCCGTCGAGACCCGGCATGGTAAGGTCGAGTAGGACTGCGGCGAAGCGCTGCGGAGACGCGCGAAAGTGTTGCACGGCCTCGTGGCCGTCAGCCGCAAGAACTGTTTGGTAGCCGTGATGACGCAGGAGCGCGTCGGCGGTAGCCAAGACAACCGGTTCATCTTCCGCGATCAAGAGCGTGCCGCCGTGAGTGACCGGGGACGAATCAAACGAGGTTATTTTCGTGGGTAGTTCCGCACGAGTCGATGCGGGGAGGTGGACCCGGAAAGTGGAGCCAAGGCCTGGCTGGCTCTCCACGATTAGAGCTCCGCGGTGAGCGCGAATTATTCCCAGCACAGCGGCCAACCCGAGCCCTCGCCCAGCAAACTTAGTTGTAAAGAATGGATCGAAGACACGCGCTAGGGTGGCTGGGCTCATGCCTTGACCGTTATCCGAGACCTCCAAACAGATACAATCACCCGGGGGCAGATCGAAAGAGTGCACGACGGCTCCGGCAGCGGGCTCCGCGGGGCGGCCGCGACCTATTACAAGCCGAATATCGCCGGCTCCGTCTCCGAGCGCCTCCGACGCATTCATCACCAAATTCATGACGACTTGTCTCATTTGAGGCGCATCCGCGTCGACAGAAGGGAGATCCGATGCGACTGACAGCGTGAGGCGGGCTTTCTTGCTGATCGAAACTTGCAGCAGACGTGCCGTATCTTGCACAAGTAGGCCGACGTCGACTCGGTCGATAATGAAGCTGCCGCGGCCCGCATACGCGAGCATCTGTCGGCAAAGGTCGGCGGCGCGTCGCGCGGCGGTCTCGATGTGCGCCAATCTTTCGTCACCTGCACGATCGGCATGGCCTCGCGCAAAGGTCGCATTCGCCAGGATCACAGTCAGCAGATTATTGAAATCATGGGCGATGCCGCCTGCCAACACTCCGAGGCTTTCGAGCTTCTGCGCTTCGAGCATTTTGAGGCGAATCTTCTCGCGATCTTCTTCGGCTGTGCGTTCGGCCGTGATGTCGCGGAATGATCCGTAGATACGGATAACTCGTCCCTCGACCTGCTCGGCGCGTCCTGTGGTGTGCACGCGGATTGAGCGGCCTCGGGCCGTCAACAGGCCGAGTTCAAGTTCATAGGGCGTGCCGTGGCGGATAGCGTTTTCGACGGCGGTAGTGATTTTTGACCGGTCCGACGGCGCGTAGAAGTGGATCGCGTTCTCGACGGTCGGGGTGAACTCCGCGGGAAGTGTCTCGTGAATGCGATGGGTTTCAGAGGTCCAAAATACGCGGTCCGTGCGAAGATCGACCTCCCAGCCTCCAATATGGGCCACGGTTTGCGTCTGATCAAGCAAGTGGGCCGAGCGGCTTAATTGCGCCTGACTTTCGGCGAGTGCGGCCTCTGTGCGTTTTCGCTCTGAAATATCCGTATGTGTGCCAGCAACCCGCAGGGGGCGACCATCCCCGTCACGTGCAACAACCTTGCCGCGGTCCAGCACCCACAGCCATCCTCCGGCCTTGGTTTTCATGCGATATTCCGCCTGAAAGCGATCAGTAGTGCCGCTCTCAAGCTGAGTCCGGAACGCCTCGTGCACGGCCAAATCATCGGGGTGGATGAGTTTGGTCATCTGCCCGGGAATTGGCTCAAGTTCAGCCGCGGTGTAGCCCAGCATGGAAGCCCATCGTTCACTGCGTTCGATGACGCCCAGATTAAGGTCCCAATCCCAGAATCCATCGTTACTGCCTTCAAGAACGAGCGAAAGCTGCTGTTCTCGTTGGCCGAGGGCCGCGGCCTGCTGTGCGAGCCGTCCAAGCAGGTGACGTTGCCAGAGCAGGGCGGCGAGGACAGCTGCTCCGATAATGCCAAGTAAGATCAAATACGATTTTACATCTTTCAGGCGCAGACTGCGTGGCTTTAGCGGACCGATCCATTTCTCGTAAATTTGGTCGTAGGTTCCATCGCTGTGAAGTTGGGCAAGACCGTTGTTCAGTTTAAATAAGAGGGAATGCGCCTTCGGTTGGACTGCCATATGTAGTTCGTAGCTGAGGCCCGGAAGGCGGAGTTCAGAGAGCGCGATGTTCCTGAAGTGATTGGTCCGAATATAGTGAGAGATCACGATACTTGAGCCTATGACTATGTCGCATTCACCTTTGTCCAGCGCAGCGAGCGCAGCGGGCATTGAGGGATAGCTGACGATGCGTCCCCAGCCGTGGTCCGTTGCGTAGCTGAAAGCTAGGCTGTCCTTCGTGGTGCCGATGGCGCGGGCGCCAACTTCGTTGAAGTTGCGCGGAGCGGGGCGCACGGTGTTGACGAACACACCAGTGCCGAGGTCAATATGCGGCACGGAGAAAAGCATAAAGGTCTCGCGTTCGGGGTTGCGTCCGCAGGCGGCAAGTAGATCGATTTTACCGGCGCGGAAGTCGGCTTGTAGTTCGGCCCAACTCTTCGTAACGAATTCGATTTCCAACTGCTGGTCGGCGGATATGCGCTGCACGATCTCCACGGCCAAACCTGTGGGATTTCCCGCTGTATCAATGAGCGATAGGGGTGAAGTATCAGGTTCAATGCCAACTCGTATGACTTCAGCACGGCCCAACACACTCGAGAGGAGAACAACCAGGAAACATGCGACGAATCGCCCCGCGCGGCCCCACGACGCCCGAAAGGCACCGTGTTCGGCAAGGCATCGCAAGATCGGTGAGGGCGGCATCGAAGGTGTGGAGATTAGGGCGATTTGGGCCGTAAGATGATCGGAACGAGGGCTTTCGGGCTTGAGGTAATTTTCAAACAACTTCGGCGGGCGCGGACACTTCTGGCGGCGCTGGCTGTCGCGTTTACTTGGACTTCTGCTGGCGGAACTCGTCGCCTTTCCGGATCATGTCACGAAGTTTGGTCTCGTCGATTTTTCCTTGGAGAATTTGCGCGGTATAGTTTTCGAGACCTGCTGGATCTGGCTCCCGTTTCAATAGCTCGCGATAAACGCGGGTTATGAGTTCTCGGGCCTTCTGCTGCATACCCTCGCGACTACGGCCAAGCTCGGCGCGCAGTTCTGGTTCGGTCATGCCGCGGCTCAGGGCCCGAGTATAAGCGGCCACTCCGGATGGATCAGCTTCCCGGCCAAGAATTTCACGAAATGCGCGGCGAACAATCGCATCGAGGTCTCGGTTTCTGAATTCGTCGCTGCGTCGAAGGGCGTCGCGTAGCTGTTCCTCGCTCCACCCCGCGTCGAGCAGGCGGCCCGTGTAATATCGGACGCCGGTAGGATCGGGATCGCGACCAAAGATGTCTCGGTAAGTTGCACGCACTGCGCGTTCGGCATCGCGTGGCTGCCATGCAATAAAGGCGTTGCTGCTGCGACGTGAGGCGTCAACTTGGACTGACGATACGGCTTCATTCCAATTGCCGCCGCCACGATCGCCGAGGGACAGCGCTGTGAGGTCACGAGCATCGCGATCGAGCCACGTAAATTGACCTCGGAACTGTGAGTGCTCGAACAATCCTACACGGACGGGCCCCTCGATGCGCACGGAAGAAATTCGGTCGTTGAATGATCGGCCGCGTTTATCGCGCGTGAACTCAAGATTCTCAATTACACCTCCGGAATCCACTATGATGCACTCGCCGCGGAAATCAGGTTCAGTGTAAAAAAGCGCGCGTCCTGTAGGGGGCGCGGGTTGTGCCATGAGTGAAGTGAGGAATGCGGCCACAACTGTAATTGTGGCTGACCAGCGGGGTGAATGCATAATACCTCTCCTCCAGAGTTTGCGGCGGCTAGGCGTGACGCCCCTTGAAGGTCAGCTCCGCGACGCCGCTCTTGTCGAGTCCGCCGAGTCCGAGGGCGACCATACGGTCGAACTGTTGTTTCGTGGCACCGGCGAGTGGCATGGCGAGGCCGGTTTCGGCGCCGAGCACCCAAGCGATGGTGGAGTCCTTGGCGGCGTGGGCGCCGGAGAAGAAGCAAGAGTGGTCGCGGTTTTGCATGTCCTCGCCGTCGGTCCTAAGCACCTGTGAGTTGGCGCCGGTTTGGGAAAACACCTCTCGCAACATCGTGAGATCAAGCCCAAGAGCGGCACCGAGACCGAGGCCTTCGGCGAGGCCGGCCGTGTTGATGTTCATGACCATGTTGACGAGCGCTTTCACCTGCGCGGCCTGGCCAGTCGGCCCAATGAAGCGGAGTGCTGAGCTCAATTTCTCGAGGATTGGTTGCACGCGGTTGAAAGTTTTCTTGGCGCCGCCGCACATCAAATAAAGCGTGCCATTGCGGGCCTGCGGTATCGAAGAGGCCATGCAGCCTTCAAGGGTGGCGGCGCCGACTTTCTTGGCGCGGCGCTCGACCTCCACATGGGTCTTTGGGGTGACGGTGGCGCAGTTGACGAAGATTTTTCCTTTGGCGCCGACGAGGAGTGAGTCACCGGTGGTGGCGAAGACACCGAGTTGCGCAGCATCGTCGGTGACGACGGTGAAAATCACGTCGGCGGCGGCGGTGACGGCGGCCAGTGTTGTCGCGTGCTGCGCGCCGATTTCCTTGGCGAGTGCGGCGGCTGACGCGGCGTGCGTATCAAACACGGCGGTGATGGCATAGCCGCACTCATTGAGGCGGCGGGCCATATTGGCACCCATGCGACCGACACCGACGAAGGCGATTTTTTCAGACATAGTGGGGAGGATTTTAATTTATGAAATACGGATGGAAAATTAGCGGGCGAAGAAGGGATTATGCTGCTTTTCTTGGCCGAGCGTGGTCAGCGGACCATGGCCGCAGGCGAGGACGGTATCGCGAGGCATTGTAAGGATTTTCTCTTTATTGTTGCGGAATTGCTCGGCGAAATGGTTGAGGCTGCCGCCCATCGAGCTGGAGAAAATGGAGTCGCCGACGACGGCGAGCGGCCAGCTGAGACCGGTAAGATAGTAAGTCGTCATTCCGGGTGAATGGCCGAAAGTGTAGAGCGTCTTGATCGCGATCGGGCCGAGGTGGAAGTGCGCGTTCTCTTTAAACGTCTTGGCGCCGGCGAGTGGCGCGGGTTCAAGCTCGCTGGCCCAGACTTCTGCTTTCGTCTCGGTGGCGAATCGTGCGAGGTCGGCCACGTGGTCGTCGTGCGTGTGAGTGAGGAAAATATAGGACACCTTCAGTCCTTCTGAGCGAATAAGGTCGAGCATCGGTTCGCAGGTCGCGCCGGTATCGAAGGCGGCGGCGATTTTGTTGCGCGCGTCCCAGACGAGGTAGCTGTTCACGGTCATGTCCTCGTGAACGGTGTTAAAGGCGGCGAAACCAGCCGGGAAAATCGGTTGTTGGGGATACCAGCGTTTGTAAGCGAGCGCTTCGAGGGCGTTGGGTGATAACTTGAGGTGGCGTGCGACGCGTCGGAGTGCGGCGTCGTCTACTTGCCCTGCCTTAAGTGCGGCGAGTGTGGCGGGGGTGATTTCGGCGCGCGACGCGAGGTCTGCATCGGAGATCTGCCAGCCGCGCTGGGCTTTGTTGATCACGTCGTTGAAATTGTCCTCTAACGGAATACGGGCCATGGGGGGAGTAAACGACGGGCACGGCGTGCGCCGAGATAAAACTGGAAGCTTTGCCCCATCATGCGATACTGGCTGCCGAGTCATGATCCGAAACGGCATCCTCAATCCGCAATTGCTGTCCCTGCTCGCTCGTGCACGGCATACGAACACGCTGGTCATCTCGGACCGGGGGTTTCCTTTTTGGCCGGCGCTCGAAACAATCGATCTTTCTTTGATTGATGACGTGCCGACCGTTTTACAGGTGCTCTCGGCCGTGCGAAGAAACTTCATCATTGGTGAGGTCTTTATGGCCGCTGAGTTTGTGCAGGAGAATACATCGGCGACGCGACGGACCTTCGCGCGCGCGTTGTCGGGTGTGCCGGTCAGCTACGAGCCTCACGTGGACTTCAAGCGGCGGGTGCCAGGCGCGGTCGGTCTGATTCGCACGGGCGATACCGTGCAGTATGCCAATATGATTTTGGTCTCGGCGTAGGCGACGAAGACTATTTCGTTATGTGCTCATATGAGCACACTGTCCGACTATCTCGCCTCACTTTACTCACTCAGCGGCAAAGTTGCCGTCGTTATCGGCGGCACTGGTGAACTTTGCGGAGCCATGGCCGAGGGCATGGCTGGCGCGGGAGCAGAAGTGGTGCTGGTGGGGCGAAATGAAGAGAAGGCCAACCCCCGGCTTGATCGTATTCACGCAGCTGGAGGCCGGGGGTATTTCGTCTCGGCGGAAGCCAGCGAGAAAGCGCCGTTGCAGCAACTTTTGGAAACGGTGATCAAGCGTTCGGGCAAGGTCGACATCGTGGTTAACGGCGCCGGCACCAATTCGGCGACTCCGTTCCTCGATATTGCAGATGACGAGTTTGATCGGATTGTGAAGCTCAACCTCAAGGGCGTCTTTCTCGGCTGTCAGATTTTTGGCAAATATTTGGTCGAGCGGGGTGAAGGTGGCTCGATCATCAATTTGGGGTCGATGTCTGGTATTGTGCCGTTGTCGCGTGTCTTTACTTACTCCGCGACCAAAGCGGCGGTGCACAATCTGTCTAAAAATCTGGCTCGTGAGTGGGCCCCCAGACGCGTGCGCGTGAATACCCTGGTCCCTGGTTTCTTTCCAGCGGAGCAGAACCGGAAGATCCTGTCTCCCGAGCGCGTGGCTTCGATTCTCGGACATACCCCGATGAAGCGCTTTGGTGAGGCCAAGGAACTAGTTGGTGCCACGCTGCTGCTCGCCAGCGATGCCGCCGGTGGTTTTATTACCGGCTCGGAGATCGTGGTGGACGGCGGATATCACGCTATGACGATTTAAAGGTAGATTTCTATATTGGCTGTAGATTCACTCTACAGCCAATAGATAGCTTGCGATATTGCGGCTGCATGTTTGGTTGGCAGCATTATGGTTATCGAAAAAATCAAAGAACTGGAAGCAACGAAGGCCAAGATGATCGCGCTCGAAGAGTCGATTGCCACGCAATTGACCCAGGAGTTGGCGGAATTGCCGGCTAAATATGGGTTTAGCAGCGTGCTGGATTTCATAAAGGCGGTTAAGTTGGCTGCTGGCAAAGGCCGCAAGGGGGCAAAATCCAAGGCCAAGGGTAAGGCTAAGGCGTCGGGGTCGGCCCGTCGTCCACGCGCAGTAATCACCGAAGAGACCCGCGCGTTGGTCAAAAAGCTCGTAGAGGAAGGCAAGACCGGTGCGGAGATTGCTCAACAGGCCAATATCTCTCTGCCGAGCGTGCATAATATCAAGAAAGCGCTCGGTTTGGTGAAGAAGGAGTGAGGTCGCTCGATTGTTGCGATTTGCTTAGTCTGAGCCCCTGCGATTGCAGGGGCTTTTTTGTTGGCGAATTGGGTGCGTTTTGGCGGAGTTCATGGCACACATGCCTAAGCACTATATCCAAGCCAATACGAATGGTCGCCTACACTCCGCAGAGGAGCCTTCGATTTCCCCGCTGAATCGTGGTTTTCTCTACGGTGATGCGATTTATGAAGTGTGGCGCACGCACGAAGGAGTAGTTTTTACATGGGAAGAGCACTGGGCGCGATTGGAGCGTTCCGCCGCCGCGCTTGCCATGGAGCTACCACTGACGGCTGACGCAATGTTTCTTGAGGTGCGGCGCACGGCGGCGGCCTTTCGCTCGCAGACGAAGTTTGGCGGAGAGCTCTATATTCGGCTGCAAGTTACCCGTGGTGGTGGTTCGATCGGCCTTGATACTGCTTTGGCCGATCGGCCGGATTATTTGTTACTGGTTCAGCCTTGCCCGCAGCCGAGTGATGAAACGGTGCAACGGGGATTGAAGCTCTCATTGGCTACCGTGCTTCGCCGCAATCCCGTCGAAGCTTTGAGCCCGGCTTGGAAGACGGGAAATTACCTAAACAACATTCTCTGCCTGCGCGAGGCTCGCTCCAGGGGGGCTGATGAAGTGGTGATTCTCAATCAGGCTGGTGAGGTAACGGAAGCGGCGGTCTGCAACATTGGTTTTGTGCGAGGCAATGAAGTGATCACGCCACCACTAAGCGCAGGAATATTGGGCGGCATCACCCGTAACTTGTTGCTGACTAGTCTGGCCAAGGCTTGCGGGCTAGCTGCGCGCGAGGGGGTTATCCGGCCTGGCGATTTCTCTTCGATGGACGAGTGCTTTTTGCTCTCCACGACAAAAGATATCGCTCCGGTGGCGGCAATTGACGATGCGAAGCTCAAGGTTAGCGCCGACTCGGTTGCGCTGCGCTTGAAGTCAGCCTATGCCGAATTTGCGCGGGGCTACAGCGCCGCCCGACCGGAACAGCGAGTCTGAGCAGCGCTGCTGTTTGCATCCTCAATAACGGGTGAGTGCCGGGTCGATCTGTTCGGCCCAAGCGTCAATTCCCCCAGCGATGTTGGAAACGGCCGTGTAGCCATGG
>CANGHW010000166.1 GCA_947453695.1 Opitutia bacterium | reverse complement strand
GTTGATCCTCGAGGTGGGAGGCAGTCGCGGCGCGACGTTGGAGCAGGGCCGTGATTCGGGCGCGCACGGAGCGATCCGCCTCGGACGGTCCATGGGTGGCCAGATAATCGACCAACGGTGCCGCGCGCTCTTGCAACTCGACCATGGCAGCGAAATCCCGCCCCGCCAGCGAGGCCGCTTCGGCTGCCACCAAGTCTTCGAGAGCCACGACTAGGCGGGCACAGGTTTGCGCCGCAGTTTCCATGGTTTAGGCGACTCCGCGCACGCGTTCGACCGCGCCGGACTCGTCGTTTTTCGAGAGCATCTGGGCCCAGGCATCGCGCAGCTCGCGGACGAGCCGCTCTACCTCGATGACCGGCTCAACTTGCTTGCGAATATTAGCCTCCGTCAGACGACGATTATGGTAGTCGTAAAGCCGGTGCATGGTGCGGGAAAACTCGCCGCCAGCCTCCATATTGAGCCCGTTTTGGAGCTCGGAGAGAATGTTTTGCGCCTTCAGCAACTGGGTATTGATCACCGCAATGCGGCTAATGTCGTCGGCCGGTTGGGCAAACCCTTCACGGGCCAGCGCCAGGGCTTTCAGGGCCCCATCGTAGAGCATCAAGACCAACTGTCCGGGACTGGCGGTAAGGACCGCGTTGGCACGGTAAGTCCGTGCGTAACCCTGGGCGAGCATGGGGATTTTTTAGGATTGGTCTTCGCTGAGATCCGGCGAGGCCACGATCTGCTGGGCGACGCGCTTGATCACGGCGGCGGAGGGGTAAGTGGGATCGGCGGCGAGCGCGCGGGCTCGCTCCACCACTTCAGGGCGGATGGCGGGCTGGCGGGAGAGTGCGCCTTGGAGGTAGGCAGCGCTCTGGGTCGAAATCATGTCGGGTCGCGGCGTGTAGGGACGCGGCGCAGCGGGACCAGTCGAGACCGGAAGGTCTGGCCGGGAAGCGCGATCGGTGGAGGAAGCAGATGAGATCATTGGCTATTTCGGGTTACGAAACGGTCTGCCGCTGATGGTCAGTTACAGGGAACGCCGTTGGTTTCTGGGCAAACTATCGGTTAAATACAGGGAAACTTTAACGTTTCCCGTCATTATCTGCTGACTTAACGACCGGCGCCGGAGCGACGATCGGAGGGAGGGTGGCAAACATCGTGGCTGCGGCGTAGTCCGCAAACTGCGTGGGCGATTGTAACACCGCCGGACTCAGATCCGCCGGCACATCACCCCGGTCGGTCTTTAGGAAATGACGGCGGGCACTGTTGGCCACCGCGGGATCGGCGGCGGAAAAGGCATCGTCAAACGACCAAATAAGTCGGGGAGCTTCAATCGTGGCCAATTTGGCCCGCAGCCCGATCGCGAGCGGACGGTAGGGGCGAAAGACCGTCAGATCGACAAACAGGACGGCGTCGGCCCCATAATCGCGGCGCAAACTGGACAGAAAATCGCGCGGGAGGGCCGCGGCCGAGGAAAACTCGGCGCTTCGGAAACGTCGCATGCAGTCCTCGCGGGAGAGGCTCACGATCTCAAAACGATTCTGCCGCTGCAGCGCGGCGGCAAACACCGGGTCAAAGGTCGCGACGGTTTCTTGCGGTGCCAGGGTCCCGCCATACACGGGCAGAAGCACCACCCGGCGAACGCCACCCAGACTCGGCTCGCCATGGAAATTGACCGGGAAAAAAAACGGTCCGACGTGAACGGGATCGTTGAACGCCGGGGTCGCACAGCCCGAAAAGCCCACCGCCAAACATACCGCCAACAGGGAGAGAACGGGACGAATAGGATTCATCGGATTACCCCGACTTGGTCGATGAAAACGCGTTGGTCAACGCCGACTGCTGATTCTTCAGCTTCGACTGGGCGGTTTCCATCTGGATGAAAGCCGACTCCATCACTGAACGCTGCTGCTCCAGACGTCGCTCAATCGCGGCAATTTGGTCGTCGATACTCGCATTGCCCTTGTCGAGGTTCTTCTGCTGATCGTCGTTCTGGTTGGAAATCTTCGTCACAAACGAGTCGAACTTGGCGGCGAAGCCCGTGGTGCTGGTATTGAAAAACGACGTGACGGCGGAGGACTTGTCCCGCAAGGCGGTCACCAGCTTGGTCTCATCGGCAATCTGCAGTTTGCTGGTGCCAGTCACAAAATCGAGGCCGAGGTTTTCCAGGCGGGAGATCCCACTAGCACCCGCGACCGCCGAAAACGCCAAGGTGCGAAGCGAACGCCCCCAGTCCTGAATCTCACGGTTATTCGAAAGAGCCGCCGCGGTCACTTTCCCTTTTCCACCGCTCGTGATCTTCGTCGATTCATCGAGGTAATCCTGCACGTCGTTGAATTTATCGATGAAGGTCTGGATTTTCGACTTCATCGTGTCGGTGTTGGCCGAAACGGTGACCGTTTGGGTGTCCTCCGAGGCCACCGTCAGCTTCAAACCCGTGACGCCGAGGGCCGATTCTTCGAGGGTATTGCTCGCACTGCTGAGGAGATCGCCATCGTTAATCCTGAATTCGGCATTCTTGCCGCGACTCAACGTCGCACCCGTCGTCAGGCCCATCGCGCCCAGCAAGCCGCCCGCGGTTTCACTCACCGCGATACCCAAATCCCCGGTCGTGTCGTTGGTCAGCGAAAACCGGTCATTGACCGGATCGTAAGCCGCCGTGACGCCGGCGCTCGAATCATTGATCCGGGAGAGCACCGATGAAATCGTGTCGCTGTTGACGTTATAGGCGATGCTGACGCCGTTGATCTTAAAGGACCCATCGCCGGAGCCGTTCACCGCCGTAATGGCGGTGCCCAAATTGGCCGTCGCCAGCGTGCTGGTCGTCTTCACGGTGCCGAGCCGGGCCGAACTGCTCACCGTGCCGGTGCCATTGTTGCCCAACTTGAGCGCCCGAAGGAAATTGCTCGTATCATTGACCGCCCCGAGGGTGACATCGGTGGTGGCGCTGGTAAGGGTGATTTTGTCGGTCGTATGGTCGTAGGCCGCCGTCACGTCGCCATCGGTCGCGGTGCTGATGGCTGCAAACACGGTATCGAGGGAGTCCGTCAGGGCAACGGAGACCTGCTGGCCATTCACCGTAAATGTCCCGGCGCTCACGGCCTGGCCAATCGGGAGATTGGCCACCGTCAGTCCGGCCACACTGTCCGAACTGGGATTCAGACCGGAACCAACATCCGAGGTGCCCACGCGCCGAGCGACGGTCGCAAGCTGGGAAACCGCCACCTTATAGGTGCCAGGAGCGGTGTCTATTGCTGCCGAGGTGCTCCAAGTCGAACCGGACGTCGACAAACTGGCCGAACGTTGACCGAAAAGCCCGTCAACCTTGAGCGCCTGGGCGGCCTTTTGCAGCCCCGTGAGCTTGTTGCCCAGCGTGCTCAACATGTCGGCCTTCTTCTGATTAGTCGCCTTCTCCGCCGCCAAGCGATCCGCCGGCGTATGTTCGACCGCCATGATTTGGTCGACAAACGACTTCCAGTCAAAATTGGACGCGAGTCCGGCGACTTGGAGGCTGGTAGAGGAGGCCATGTGTTGGAGGAGTGGGCGGGGCGCAATGCCCCATACCCCTTATCGGACCGATCCTCCGGGGGCTTGAGGGGAAAAACGCATATTCTTCACCGCCCCGGCCCCCCACCCAGAAACCTCCGCCCGCTCTCCCCTGCCCTCCCACCCCTCGCCGCCGGTGTCCCCTTTATCGCTGCCCCGCCCTCCCCGGGGAACGGCCGGGGATATCCCGACGAAACTAAACTCTTCTGTCCACGCCGCAGGTCCCTCGCCCCCACCCGATCCTAGTGCTTCGTATTCCTGGCGTCCTACGGAGTGATTCGGCAGGGCCCCGGCCAATCTCAAGCTTTAGGCCCGCCCCACCGCCCCTTAGCTGTCGCTCCAGCGAGGACGGCAGGGCAGTTCCCCTCCGCGCGCCGGCCTTGTCGCCATCCCAGGCCTCCTCTCCCGCAACCTCGCGCCCCACCTTAAGACGCCACCGAGGTTTTTTCCCGGATCGCCCGCACCACGATTGAATCCGCACCCTCGTTTTAGCGCGGAAAGGAACTACGGGAACGCGCCAAAGCCGACCAAGGCGACCGCGTGCCTCCAATATTTTTTCAACAAGCACGAAACTGTGACCGTTTTCGTCGCACGTCCAAATTCGGCTGGATCAGAAATCGACGGCACGCCGCGTCACCAGCCTGTCTTCAGAGGTAAATCGCACGTTTTTATGCCCCCTCGTCGTCCTTTCTTTTCGTTATACTTTATCTGATACGCTAGGACCTTTTTTCGCGGCTTTAGGAAAAAATGAGCCGGTGGATAAACTTTTTCCGACGCGTTTTCATAAAGTTTTTCCGCAGTCGCGACGATAGCATCCCCGTCGAGACAAATGTCGCGACCGGCGCGAATCGGAGCCGCTCCCCCGATTACGAATGAGGCACGGACGCCTCGCTTAGCATCAAGGAAGATTACCATGTCAGTTGTCATTAACACGAACTTCGCGGCCACCGTGGCCTCGAACAACCTCGCCGCCTCCAACGAAATGTTGCAGAAGAGCCTCAATCGGCTCTCCAGCGGCTCCAAGATTGTTACTCCCGCAGACGATGCCGGTGGCCTCGCTGTATCCATTAAGTTGTCTGCCGCCGCCCGCCGCCAAGGCGCGGTCGCGACCAACATCGGCAATGCGGTCTCCTACCTGCAGACTCAGGACGGAGTGCTGAAAGTGGCCGGCAAGGTCCTCGATCGTATGGGCGAACTGAAGACGCTTTACGCCGATCCCACGAAGAGCTCGAGCGACCTCGGCAACTATGACTCGGAGTTCACCGAGCTCAAGGCGCAGTTGAGCGACCTGACCGGCGAAAAGTTCAACTCGATCGCTCTGTTCGGTTCCGCCGATCTTTCGGTCCCGGTCACCGAAGACACCCAGACGTCCGTTACGATGGCCGGTCGTAATCTTGCGGACAGCGCCAGCGGCGTCGGTGCTTTGACCGGCTCCGGCGTGACGAGCCTCGGCGACATCGACTTGAGTGACATCACCGATGCCATTCAGAACGTCGCGACCTTCCGCGCCGAGAACGGCGCCGAACAGAGCCGCTTCGGCTTCGCCGCCGAGTTGCTCACCGTCAACAAGGCCAATCTCGAGGCCGCCTCAAGCCGCATCACCGATGTGGACGTGGCCAGCGAGTCCACCCAGTTGGCGAGATTCAATATCCTGGTCCAATCCGGCACCGCGATGCTCTCGCAGGCCAATCAAAGCACTCAGGTCGCGCTCAAGCTCCTCGGCTAAGCGCAGATATTTAGGTTCCCGCCGCGCGGACCGGACTGATTCCCCGGTTCCGCGGATTCGAGCTCACGCGGTTGTCTGTCTCGGGCGGGGTCCAGGTCAGTGCCAGCTAGTTCTTTGACAGTTTGCCCATCCCCGTTTTTCCGTGCGCGCCGCCAGTGTCGGCGTTCACGGCCCCCTTTGAAGCACTCGCTTCAAACGGCGCGGTCCGGCGCCGTTAATCCGGACACGTGGCGACGACGGACGTCGCACTTATCAAGGAAACGATACCATGTCAGTCGTGATTAATACCAACTACGCAGCAACGGTTGCCTCCAACAACCTGGCTGCTTCCAACACTAACCTGCAACGCAGCCTCAACCGGTTGTCGAGCGGTTCCAAAATCGTGAATCCCTCCGATGACGCAGGTGGTCTCGCGGTGTCGATGAAACTGTCCGCTGCGGCTCGCCGCCAAGGCGCGACGGCTACCAACATCGGCAACTCGGTCTCACTCCTGCAGACTCAGGATGGAGCTCTCAAGGTGGCGGCGAAGGTCCTCGATCGTATGAGCGAATTGAAGACCCTCTACTCAGATGCCACGAAGAGCTCCAGCGATTTGGGCAACTACGACTCGGAGTTCACCGAACTCCAGACGCAGTTGAACGACATCAGCGGAGAGAAGTTCAACAGTGTTGCGCTTTTCGGCAGCGCTGACCTTTCGGTCAACGTTACTGAAGACGCGAACACGAGCGTGACCATCAAGGGTCGCGATCTGTCCAGCTCCTCCTCGGGTGTCGGCGCGGTCAGCTCCACCGGTGTCTCCAGTCTCGGCGACATCGATTTGAGCGACATCACCGATGCGATCAGCAATGTGGCTACGTTCCGCGCTGAAAACGGCGCTGAACAGAGTCACCTTGGTTTCGCCGCGGAGCTGCTCACCGTTAACAAAGCCAACATGGAGGCAGCCTCCAGTCGCATCACGGATGTGGACGTGGCCGAGGAGTCGACCCAGCTCGCACGCTGGAACATCCTCGTTCAGTCCGGCACCGCGATGTTGTCGCAGGCCAATCAGAGCGCGCAGAGCGCGATGCGCCTCATCGGCTAAAGAAACTCATCAGGGATTGTCCTGATTCGCCCAATCCCGGTCGCCCCTCAAAAGGCGGCCGGGCTTCAGCGGACCAACGACAGCACCTGCGGAGGCCCCGGCGAGGGGCGTCGGTCAGCGGACCGACAACCACGCCATGCAGTCGTGACCGTTTCGTGTTCGGTCACACAAGGCCCCGGGCTTCGTCCGGGGCCTTCGCATTTTCAGGGGTCGACGATCGACCTCCACGGTCCCGCGCTTCGCGCGTTGACTCGACCTCGCACGCTGCGTCCCATCGCGCGCGATGTCCGATCCGTCCGAGCTACTCTCCGCCGCCCAAACGAGCTGGCGCGCCGGCCGCGCCACCGAGGCGGCGGAGCTCTGCGAACGGATCCTCCACCAGCACCCCGATCATCTCGAGGCGCTGCACTGCCGCGGACAAATCGCACTCCAGGGCAATGATGTCCCTCGCGCGGTCGCCGTCTTTTCCCGTGCGGTTGCCCTGCGGCCCGACCTCGCCGTGCTCCATCTGCAGCACGGTCTGGCGCTGCGCCGCACCGGGCAAACCGAAGCGGCCTTGGCTGCATTCCGCCAGGCCATCGCCTGCGATGCGCAGCTCGCGGAAGCCCACCACCAGGCGGGCAACGCCCTCAAAGCGCTCGGGCGGTTTGCGGAGGCCCAAGGCGCACTCCGCACGGCGGCCACGCTCTCCCCCACCCGCGCGGTCGTCTGGCTGAACTACGGTGTCGCCGCGCTCGACGCCGGCGCGCTGAGCGACGCGATCGCGGCCTTTCAAAAGGCCGCCACACTCGAGCCCGCCCGGCCCGAAACGCACAACATTCTCGGTCATGCTCTCGCCACCGCGGGACGCACGGCCGACGCCCGCGCAGCCCTCGTCGAGGCGCTGCGCCTCCGCCCGGGCTACGCCGCGGCCCACGATAATCTCGGCCGCCTCTGTAAATCCGAGGGACGCCTCACAGAAGCGGTCACCCACTTCCGGGCGGCCCTAGCCAGCACCCCGTCGCCGAACACTCACAGCAACCTCCTGCTCGCCCTCAACTATCTGCCGGATCTCGCGCCTGAGGCGGTGTTCGCCGAGCACCGTCGGTGGGAGGAGCTCTACGCGCCTCCGTTCGGAGCGAGTTCCGCGATCGGCCGCCCCCTTGAGGCCACTCGGCGTCTGCGCGTCGGCTACCTCTCCCCCGATTTTTCCCACCACGCCGTGGCCTACTTCATTGAGCCGGTGCTCGCGAATCACGACCGCAGCCGGGTCGAGGTTTTCTGCTACGCCAACGTGCGCACGCCCGACCGCGTCACCGCCCGGCTCCGTGGACTGGCCGAACACTGGCGTGAAATCGCTCTGCTCGATGACATCAGTGCCGCCGCCCTTATCCGGGCAGACCAGCTCGATCTGCTCATCGATCTGGCCGGCCACACGGCCCACCACCGCCTTGGGGTCATGGCCCTGCGCCCTGCACCCGTGCAAGCTACCTGGCTCGGCTACCCCAATACCACCGGCCTCGCCGCCATCGACTACCGCATCACTGATACCCTCTGCGACCCACCGGAAGCGACCGAGCATCTCCACGCGGAGAAGCTTGTCCGTCTTACCACCAATTTTTCCTGTTATCGGCCAGACCCCGAGGCCCCGGCGGTCTCTCCGCTCCCCGCCTCGATCCTCCACGCCGCCCAACCGCCCGGCTTCACTTTCGGCTGCTTCAACAACTTCGCCAAAGTCACCCCTCAAGTGCTGGCCCTCTGGACAGAGATTTTGCGGGCCGTGCCGCCGTCACGTTTGCTGCTCAAACTGCGCGGCCACGCCGATATGACGATCGCCGAGCGAGTTCGCCGCGACTTGGCGTCAGCCGGCGTTGCACCCGATCGCGTCGCCTTCCATTGCGAAGATCTCTCCGTCTCCGCCCACCTGGCACTTTACCACCGGATCGACGTCGCACTCGACCCCTTTCCTTACCACGGCACCACCACCACGTGTGAAGCACTGTGGATGGGCGTGCCCGTCATAACGCTGGCCGGACAGGTGCACGCCGCACGAGTGGGGGTCAGTCTGCTGACCCACGTGGGTCTGCCCGAGTGGATCGCCACCTCACCTACCCACTACGTCGAGCTCGCGCGTGCCGCGGCCAGTGACCTGCCTCGCCTCGCCGCCCTACGCGCAACGCTGCGCGAGCGCATGCGCACCAGCCCGCTGTGCGACGCAGAGACTTTCACCCGAAATTTCGAATCCACCCTTATGGCCATGGCCGCCAAAACGGCCTGACGCTCATCGCGCCGACGCGAGCAATCCGGCGACGACCGCCCCCACCGTTTCGTGACGGTTGAAATGCTCGTAGATCTGACGGCGGGCGGAGTTGGGCAGAGCCAACGCCCGCTCACAGGCCGCCCCCAACTGCGCCAAATCCCCGTGGGCGTAGCGTAGAATCATCCCAGCCTGATGCAGCGATTCCAGCCGGCCGCCGTAGGACGAATCTTCACTCACCGGCACCAGCCCCAGGCAGCCCGACCAAAACGGCCGGTCTGTATGGGTGGCACTCATCTCGGGCGGTCCAAACATACGCCCCTCCGGACAGAACCCCACTTTGTAGCGGGACAACGAGGCCCGGTCCGCCACCGGCGTCGAGTGGTCACAACTCACCACGAGGCGATCGCCAAAGCGCTGCTGTAGAAAGTCCAGTTGCCGGCGGCGGTGCGGCGTGAGCCCCATCTGCGAACCGAGGAAATAGATCTTTTCCTCAGGCTGCTCGTTAAAGGGCACGGAGAAAGGCACCACATTGGCCACCCAACTACGGTGTTCCGTGCGACAATCCGGCCGCAGCGCCAAACGCACGTGGTCCGCCAATGGAAACTCATCATGAATGAGGACGTCGAGATGCGGTGCGACTTCGGCACAGCACGGCATCGAGCGACTCGCTTCATCAAACGCATAGTAGAGATGCCGCACTCCTGACTTCCGCAGGAATCCAAACACCTTTCCCGCCAAGGCGCCCAGTGCTTGCGGCTGGTGGGCCATGGTGATCAGCCATCGCTCCTCGCCGGGCTCGCGCGGGACCTTCGTTAAGTCGAGCACGCCCTCTTTGCCACCCACCCACGCGGGGAGAAACTCGACCCCGTCCTGCCGCATCTCCGCGAAACAGCGTAAATTTTCCGCATACCAATCGCAGTCGAGCCGCGCTTTCCGCATCAACTCGGCGTCTTTGGCCTTGGCGACAAACGGGGCCAGACTCATCTCCGGCAGCCGGCCGAGATAACCCGCCGCGTCTTCCAAAGTGCGCGCCCACGTGCTGAAATAACACACTCGAACTCGCCGGCGAGGACGGCCTGTGGCTTCACTTGTCATGCCGAGGGCTCAGACGTGGGCCAGTGCCGGCTCGGCGTCGGACGGGACGGTGCCCGGTTGAACTTTGTCTGCGACCAGCGTTTCCAGCAAATCGCTCAGTCCCCGCCCATAGGCCGCAGCATCAGTGAACTTCGGCCCACGGGCCATCGCATCGAGAATCCGTCGGTTGAGCTGCCGCCGATAGGCCGAATCCGTCCCCAGTCGCACGGCGAGCGCAATATAAGCCGCCTCGTTCTGCGTGATGAGTTCCGGCACGTCGATTTCTCGCAACAGCGCGGAAGCCATCCGGGAGCGATGCGTCGCACCTTCCTGCACCACCGGTGGCAACCCCAATTCCAAGGGATCGATTACCGAAATGCTGCCGGAGAAGGGAAACGTATCGAGGTAGACATCTGCGACGCGTTCCAGCGCCTTTACATCGGCCCGCGACGGAAGCGAACTAGCCAGGACGAATCGATCACGACTCACCCCATGACGCGCACATGCTTCAGTCAACGTGCGCTCGAATAGCTTCACCGGAAACGCACTGGACCAGTTGGGATTAAAGGGCAGGAGCAACAGCCGTGATTTTGGCACCGCGCTCAAGATCTTCGCCCACGTTTCCTGCATCTCCGGCAGAATCTTGTAGCAAGCGGCGGCGTTCACGAAGACTACGTCGTCGGGCGCAAAGCCGAGACTGGCCCGATCGAAACGTCGTCCCGAGCCGGAGCTCTCAACGGTATAGTCGAGGCAGCCGGGCGGACCGTCGCAGAACTGGAGTTTTTCACTGAAGTGCGCCTGCAGGCCGGCACAGTCATTGAGCGAGCCGGTCAGATAACCGTCGATATGCCGCATCCCCGTGCTCACGGGCGAGCAATACGACGCCAGTTGCAGCGGGGCGAGCCGGTGCAGGGCGATGAGCGACACCGCATTCGTGACCGCCGTAACGTTGGTGCCGATGATCACTATATCCAACGCTGCCTCACGGATGACCTTCACCTGCTGCTGGTAGTTCTGCGGCAGCAGCGTAAACGCATCCGCCAACGAGCGACTGTAGTTCTCGATTGGGCCGGGATTGCTCGCCAAGGCGAAGAGGCAAATTTCGAACTTAGTCCGATCAAGCCGCAGCGTCGGCAGCGTGACGTGCGTCTCCGTCTGGGCGCCGAAGTGGGCGTTGACATAGCCTACTTTGATCTTAGCACGCGCCTTCGGACGTGTCGGAAACTTGGCGTCGATGATCGCCCCATTCCGGCTGAGCACAAACTCCATGATCGCCGCCCGGTTCTCCGCGAGTTCACGGGTGTTGCTGTTGCTAAAATACAGCGGGATGTAGCTCACCTTCGTCGCGAAGGTCTGAGCCACCTTGTTGGTCAGCGCGTCACTTGGCCGCGTCCGCGTCATTTGCCGAATCACCCGCGACCATGCGAGCATCTGGGCCCGATATTCCTCGGCTTCACCGGCCGCGACAAACACCGCGGGCGCGAAAAGGACATAGCCCAGATAATCGTCGATCAGCCACGCCGGAATCTTTTCCACCGCAACCGTCACGCCCCCCCGATGCGCCGGCGCACACAGCATCCGGGCGAGCAGCGGGCGCACATCGCACGCGCCCTCGCCGGACACCGCCGCAGCTATGGCCTCGTCCAGGACCGCCCGCTGCGCGGCAGACTCCTCCGAGGTAGGCTCCGAGGCCAATCCACTCTTCACCATGGCCCGGAACACCCGGCCCAGGCCCCCGCTAAAATGCTCCTCGAGTTTTCCCGGAACGGCCGTGACGAGAAAATTCATCAATCCCTGCTGC
>CANGHW010000165.1 GCA_947453695.1 Opitutia bacterium | reverse complement strand
GTCGAGATTACACTTCGACCCAACCGGCTTGGTCATCAGGTGAAACGGAGCCTGGGCAACAACTTGTTGCGGCGCGGGCTTCTGCGGTTGTATCATATGAACCTCATGCCGCGCTCGTTCTGCCTGAGCAAGGTGCAGTTATTTCCCTTGATCCGGGATCTGTGGGCCAAAGCACTCGATGACGTGTTGAAATCCGCCCGCTCCGGTGCACAGGAATCATCTAGTGTTTGGAATATTCGAGGCGATCGATGACTTTGCCGGTGTCGTAAAGGAGGGTCTTAGGATAATACGCCTCATCGAAGGGACGGGGTCGCGTGGGGCCTCCCCAGGTTGAGCCGTCACGTTGCCCCCAGTGGCGGCGTGCCCAGTGCGGTCCGCGCAGCGGATCCCGGGTGCGATTCATCCACGCAAGCAGTGAGTCGAGCAAGCGCTCCCTCTCCGAGATTATGCCCGGATCGTTGATCCGGTTCTCCAGTTCAAGGGGGTCGGCGGAAAGATCGTAGAGTTCATCCGTATCGAGCAGGTTGATGGCAAGTTTGTATCGACCGTCGAAGACCGCGCGGGTGGGCGAGAACGCGCCAAAACCATCGTGATCGATTTCGAAGCGGTTGAATTCGAGGAAGACCTGTTCATTGGTGCGATACGCCGGATTGCGCATCTGCGCCAGCAACGATCGCCCTTGCAGGAAGTCCGGCAGCGGCAACCCAAAGTAGTCGAGAAGTGTTGGCACCACATCGATATGTGAGATTGGAGCCTTGGAAGTCGCTGCGACCGGTGCGGCACCCGGCCAGCGAACGATGAACGGGATACGGACAATTTCTTCATACATGCAGGGCCCCTTGCCATAGAGTCCGTGGCTGCCAAACATGTCGCCGTGGTCGCTGGTGTGAATGACGAGAGCTCCGGGGGTCTCTGCATCAATCGCCTCAATTACCCGACCCACCTGCGAGTCGCAAAAACTGTTGCAGCCAAAATGCTGCGGGTGGCGCAAACTCGCCGTGCCTCCTTGGCGCATGAGGTGGGTGCGGTGGGCCGCGGTGTGGCTAGCCCATTCGCGCTGCGAGCCCGGCTTATCCGTCAGTGGATCGTCCGCGTTGGGCACGGGAAAGAGAAACTTCTCAAATGCACTCGCATAGGGTTCTGGCGCAATGAACGGGTGATGAGGTTCGTCGATTGAAACAATGAGCAGGAAATCACGATCACGGTGGGCGCGGATAAATTCCTTCGCGCGTTCGGCGATGCGCCAGGCATGGGTAAACTCGGCGGTGATGCCGCGGGCAGCCACTTCCTTCGGATCGAGCACCTTTCGCGACAATGCACGTGCCTCGTCGTCGGGCAGCGATTCGAGGTAGTTTCGCCCGTCCATCCAGTAGGCCGGATCCCAGCCGGGCGGGCAACGTCCGTCGCCAAAGTAATCACTGCCGTCCAGATGCCATTTGCCAACGTAGCCGGTCGCGAAACCGCGATCGCGCAGTCGTTGTCCCAGTGTGGGGATATCCAAGTGCGGCGCCATGTCGTTCCCGAGGACGCCGTTGCTGTGGGGATAGAGGCCGGTGAGTAGCGCCGAGCGGGCCGGTCCGCAAACCGGGGCGCACGTGTAGGCGCCGTCGAATCGCACGCCTTGGGCTGCCAGACGGTCGATGTGTGGCGTGCCGAGGACCAAATCTGGCCGGTAACACCCGACGCAGTTGGCGCCTTGGGTATCGATTAGGAAGAGGACGGTTTGGCGTTTTTCCATGGAAGTGTTCTTACCGGGTTTCATTCGACGCGCGGATCCTCACTACCTTCGACAGCGGAGGCTTTGCGGACCGACCGTCGGTAGATGGTCGGAGTTTGCTGCGTGATACGCTTGAACAGGCGGCAGAAGTAAAACGGATCCTCGTAGCCCACCAGCCGTGCGACGTTATCCACCTTGGTATCGGTCGCAGCGAGATACTCGCACGCCTTGGCGATTCTCTGCCGGTTGAAAAAGCTTCGCGGGCTCTGGCCGGTGTGTTTGCGAAACTGCATCGTGAAATACGCATGGGACATTCCAGCACTTGCTGCCAGTTCGTGGATACTGACGTGCGTGCTGAGATTCTTGCGCATCATCGCAAGCGTTCGCTCAATGCGCGCCGATGCGGATTCCTGCGGCGCCGACCTTTGGCAGATTTGACCGAACAGATCGCCGAGAAGTTGATGCATAGCCGAGGAGGCTTGCACCAGATTCTTGTAGGCTTGGCCCTCTTGATAAATGCCGAGAATCTTTTCGAAATTTTCAACGAAGCGGAGATTCGATTCGACCGCGATACAGGCATTTTTTCCTCCGCCCGTCAGAACATCGTAATACTGCTGGGCGACCGTGCCGTTGAAATGTATCCAGTAGTAGGACCAGGCGTCGCGCGGATTAGCTTCATAAGCGTGAAATTCGAACGGCCGCAGCAGCGCGACGGTGCCGCGGGGAATGTGGTGCTTGCCGTGGCTCGTATCGAGCGTGCCGGCACCATCGAGGCAATAGAGCAGCGTAAATGCCCAATCTCCGTTTGGTCGTGAGACCTTTTGTCCGTGGGCGCGCGGAAAATAGCCTAGCCGGCACGGCAACAAGGCCGCGGTCAGGGGCTGCCTGCTGGCAGTTTCCACGACCTTTGTTGGTAGTTTGAAAATTCTCTCTCCCGGAAAATCCTCCCGGCCGAGCAACGAAACAAGTTTTTTGCCATTAACCGTGAATACGCGGGTCTTGGGGCCTTCCATATGTCCCTCGAGCGAGAAGGCCCCAGGATCTCTAGCCGGCAGCACGCGTGAACGCGGCTTGGCGGCCGAAACCGGGACGCTGTTGGCTTTCGGAAGCTTGCTCATGGCCATTTCTAGCCAGAATGAGCCAGCCGCCACAGCGCAAAATAAAGGACAACCGCGGCGACGCCGACCGTGGTAGAGGCGACGCGCAAGCCGGACCATGGCGTCAGGTCCACAACAGGCACGGGGGCCACGCCGGCTCGTAGGGAGACGGTCGTCGCCGGACTGACCGGAGCGACTTTGCCGACGACCAGCATGAAGCCGCAAAGCAGCAACGTATTCAGGGCAGCCAAATGCAGCCAATGGATGTGCGTCGAGGACACATTGAGGCGGAATCCGAGGAAACCGTCGCCCCATAGGCAGTTCAGCATGATGGAAGTGAGCACGCCGAGGATCATCGAGCAATTGGCCGCCCAGGCCGGCACCTTTCGGCTGAGCATTCCCACGAGGACAACGGCGAGTAGGGGCAATTTGAAGGCAGACATCACCTGCTTCATCATAGTGAAGATTCCCTCGGAAGATCCCCCCAACAGGCTGCTGGTGAGGATGGACACGACAACGATCGCCACGGAAAAGACCTTTCCGGCGCGAACCATTTCATGATCCGAGGCTCCCGGCCGCAGCCAGCCCCGGTAGAGATCTACGCTGAACATCGTCGAGACACTGTGCAGGCCGCCGTTGAAGGCGCTAATCACGGAACCTAGGAAAACCGCGGCAAATAAGCCTACGAGATACGGTGGCAGCACGGCGTCGACTAGCAGGGAATAGGCGAGGTCGCCGTTGCCGATGGCTGCCGGGCCGAACATTTCTGCGGCGATAATGCCGGGGATCACGAGGAAAAACGGCCCGAGCAGCTTGAGGCCAGCCGTGGCCAGAATTCCCTTTTGCGCCTCCGCAAAACTCTTCGCGCCGAAAGAGCGCTGCACGATCATCTGGTTAGTGCACCAGTAAAACAGGTTGATGAAAAGCATGCCCGTAAAGAGCGTATCGAACGGCACGTTCGATCTCGGACCACCAACTGGATCAACCTTTGCCGCCTGATGATGCAGCACGCGGGTCAGGCCCGCGAAAAAATCCCCGTCCCCCAACTTATACAATGCGAGCACGGGGATGAGCAGACCGCACGCTAGCAGACCGGCTCCGTAGAGCGTGTCGGAAAGTGCTACGGCCTTCATTCCGCCGAAGAGCACGTAGCAGGTGCCGATGACGCCGATGCTCCAGGCCATGAGTTGGAAGGAGGCGCGCTCAGAAATGCCCAACTGGGTGTGCACATGAAAGATGGTGCTCATTGCCACGCCGCCGGAATAGAGCACGAACGGTAGGATGTTCAGGGCAATGGCGACGATAAATACTATGCCCATGATCCGGCGCGACGTCGCGTCGAAGCGTTGCTCGAGGAACTGCGGCACGGTCGTGATGTTGCCCGACCAGTAGCGTGGTAGGAAATACCACGCCATCGCGATCAACGCAAATACCGGCACTACCTCCCACGCCATGACCACCGCGCCGTGAATCGAGGCTGCGCCGTTCAGACCGATGAGTTGCTCTGTGGAGAGGTTGGTAAGCAGCAGCGCGCCGGCGACCTGGATCCACGGCAGCTTTCGGCCGGCGAGGAAATAGTCCTGAGAACTGGCGTTATCCATGCCTCGCGTGCGCCACCAAGCTATGAACCCGACGAGGCCAGTGCACAAAGTGAATGAGGCAACCGTGAGCGAAAGATTCATGCGGCGAACCCAAGGATTAGGGTGATGGAAAAGAATATTTTAGGAAATTACCCCACCAGCGGCTTAACGTTCGGTGTCGATCCGAAGTGGCGCTGATGTGAATTCTGCCCGGTCACTTGGCTTTCGCCTTGCGGCGCTCATCGCGTTTCGAGGCACGCGTCGGCTGGTTGGCCGAGTCGGTGGCAGGACGGACTATCGGCTGTTCCGCCGCAATCTTCCATTCGGGCAGCGCGTCGCCGCGGTGAATTTCGATCAGGCTGAAGGCATCGTCTTTGTCGTCCGTGTTGATGAGTGAGAGGTCACTTCCCCTTGTTCCGCCGTGCGCGAACACAGCATCATTCAGGGTCACGATTTCGCTTTTCCATTTTCCGCTGCCCGTTCCCGTCACAGTGAGGGCCGTCTGCATGGTGGTTTGGCCGGCATCATAGACGAGCTTCCAAGTGGAGCCGGCTTGGGCGTCATACCACAGCACGTGGATCGACATCGTCTTGGGCTGGCGGTCTGCGGAGAATCCATCATGCAGTTTGAAATACATGGCGTCCTTGCCAGAGGCATGCTCAAACCCGCGCGCAAAGCGGTCATAGATCGAGGATGACTTGTTTAGGGGCCCGCCTACCCGCCACCGTGGAACCGAGGTTGAGTCGGCGTCGATTTGATAGAGGAATCGGCCGTAATTCTCCGCCCAGATATCCCAGCCCACATCGTTGAAACCCTTTTGGGTATCGCGTTGCCGGACTTGATCGAGGAGCAGCCCGTTCTTATCGTCCACAGCAGCGCCATACTTGGAATACTCTGCGGCAATCTTAAGCATGCGCTCGACGTTGGTCCGGCTCGCCTTACCAAATTTTTCCTCCGGATAAGCCTTGGTATCAGCAGCATCCAGACCCTTATGTAACGCGCAGAACGCGCCGGTGGCCGACATAGGATAGATCTGCCCCGCGTAGCGATTGAAGAAGTGAAATGAGAAATCGAAGCCCTGATCCTTGCTTGATTCGATAGCTCCTCTGGTGATGTCCCACACGCTCTGCCCGCCGTTGAGCGCATTCACCGCTCCCCAATAGAAGTTGAGCGGAACGTTCAACTGATACCACGGCTTCTGCCAGGTCTGATCCATTTCAGAACGCCGAAACAGCGTGAGCCCTTTGGGATCGACGAGGAAAGGGGTCCATTGATTATACAAGGCCCGTTCGCCGGCCAAATGATGCCCGCGCGAGAGTGCGCCGTTTTTGATCCCAAAACTGCCTTGGACGTGGCTGGTCACCCATTCCCATTCCTTCACGAAGCCTTCCTTCGCTTCGATCGAATCTTCGTCCGAGCCGATTACAGGCCCGACTGCATTGAAAAGCAGGTCGATTCGTGGTTGGGCGAGATCGTCCTGAAAGTGCTTCACGAACAAGGCGAAGACTTCCAAGCGAAAGTCCCGCCACGCAGGCGCGCTTCGAGGTAGGTCGTATTTCTGCTCAATCGCCGTGCCTTTGTAGGGGGTCTCGTCACCTGTGCACCCGGTCTTGATCTGAATGAAGGCGATCCGCTCCTGTTTTTCTCTTGGAAATGTTCGGATGTGCTTCGCCCACTCTGTGATCAATTTTTGGAAATACGTCTTGTAGGCGGGAGAAAGATAGTGGGGGTAGCCATTCCATTTCTCGGTGTGTTTCTCCTTCTCTCCCTTGGTCATCACCCTTGGCACGCCGTTACTGTAGATCCATTGCGGTGCCTCCGGGCCGGCTTCCAGGGAGAGATAGAGAAACATCTTTTGTGCATGAGCTTTTTCCACCGCGCGATCCAAGCCGCTCCAGTCGAACACGCCGGGCTGCCCTTCCACATCCGCCCACCGCTGGTTATACGAAAATCCCTTCAAAAATGGATAGGCCTTCGGATCGAAGGTGTCGCCGCGATCCCACACCCCAAAAGCACTGGGGGGCGGTGCGGCCTTCGTTGGCGTCAGCGAAATGGCTGCGAGTAGTGAGATAACACCGAGAACACTTGCGTAGGTCGAGCCGGAGGAAAGTTTCGTTTTCAAGGGGGGAAGGCGCTGGTTGCGGAACACACTACGGCTGTGATACGGATCGTTTTACGCCTCGCGAAGGGTTTGATTTTCTGGACGAATCGGAGTCTCGCATATTCAACGGCCGCTCGGCAGGTGTTGGGCATGGCACGCCGTTAGTAGCTGAATTTGCTCGTGATGATCCACTCCAATGGAGGATTGAATCGGTAGGCCGTCAGCACGCCATCGCGCGCCGTATTGATGCGAATGAAGGCATCGTTGTTGAGCGCATTGATGATATTCGTTTGCAGAGACCAGGAGACCGACTTCCCCAAGAGCTGAATCCTCCGGCGATAGGCGGCGTTGAGGTCGAAAAATATCTGCTCCGATCCATACGAAGTGCTCCTTACGACTGCCCCCGGAGTGCCAATAGCGGAGTAGCCGTTTACTGGCCTGCCCGTGTAACGCACTCCGCCGCCGATGGTGGTTCCCTTTAAAGCGCCTCCAGAAAACTCATAATTCGTCACCAGATTCAGCTTGTGCTGCATTTGCCCCAACGCGGGTTTGCCATCCGCCAGAACGACGTTTGTCAGAACGGCGTTATCAAGTGCCGCAAGCTGCGTGGCAATGGTGCCTTGCCCAGTGGCCAACGGCAGCGCTTTGTTTGCCTCCCACGTCGGTCGCCAGAATGCGATGTAGACAATGTCGTCCGGCGATAATTTGGATTGGGCCGACTTCGTATTGCTGTAATTCAAAAATATCCGCCAGTGGTCGGAAGGATTGGCCGTAAGTTCCAATTCATAGCCTTGGCTACGGTTGTCGAAGGTCCTCCCGGTGCCCATGGAGACAGTTCCACTTGGCACTTTCCCGGCGAGAGCGAGTGCGTCCCAGATCGGATTGAGCGAAGGCCCAAGGCTGCTAAAGTCAAAATCCCGTTCAGCGCTGGTTTGAAAATATTGCGCGGTCAGGAAGAGCCGATTCCTGAAAAGATCCAGTTTGAATCCGATGTCCTGGCTCTTGCCCTGCGGAATCGGCGGACGCGTGAAGCTGGTCACATCTGAGTTGGGCACATTCAGCCGGCCCGAAAAATTCGGCAGGCCGCTGTTAGCCGCCTGGCTATAGGTCAAGCCAAGCCAATCTGTTGCTTGCAGCACTCCGCTGAAGGACACACTTCGAGCGAGCGTGTTGCTGGGCGTGTGGCTGCGCACGGGGGTCGGCAGGCCGCTGGCAAAACCCGGCACGGGCGTAAGCACTTGAGTGGAGGCGTAGTCGTTCCGGTCATCGCGGCTGGCCCCGATGATGGTCTTGATCCGATTCCCCCAGAAAGCGCTCTGCAGCATCCCGATCAGTGTCCGGCCATCGAAACTGTTGAGCTGGCTGTTTGCGTTAAAGGGCACGACTGCCGTCGTATAAGTCCTGCCGCTGACGGTTTCCAGCATGGTGCCCAACGCCTGCTGGTTGTAGGGGGCCATCACGATGTTCCGGCTCGGGCCACCGAGGTCGACATAGGTGCGGCGAAAAACGCGGTTGTTGTTGTTGACGGCGCTGGTCAGATTCGGCGCATTCGGCGACACGATCTGCTCACGCTTGGCCTGAATGTTCACCTTCGTGAAGTCATACTCGTAAACGCCTGCGAGTGTGTGTTTCCCCCACCGGCCGAGGTTTTGTGTATAAGAAAGCACGGTGCGGATTGAGTCGCTCCGAGTCTGCGTGGAGTTTAATTGTGGCAGCCCTTCCACGTAGGTCTTGCCCACATTCGGGTTGGGCGCCCCGGAGGGCAGTGTTAGGTTGGTGTCGGCGTAGATAGCCCTGGTGGTGGCAGTCTGCGAATCGAACGTGGCCGTAGCGCTGTCCGTGCGCATTCCGGCTATCTCCAGATTGAGGCCGGAGGTAAACGTGTGGGTGAGATATGCTCCGAGACGGTTATAGTTGATGTTCTGATCGAAGCCTGGGCCATAGACCGCGGTCTCTTTGGGTAGCAGCTTGAAATCGGAGATCGGGACGTTTTCGCCATCGATTGCGGTCCAGAGGGTGCTACGGGTCTTGTTGACCCAATTGCTCAATGTTCCGGATGCAGTATCCAACACCATATATGGTATATTGTTGGCCGCGACTCCGGAGATTTGCAGGCCGGCATTGGCGGCTCCGACATTTCGGCCCGCCGCCGCCCACCGAGTGTAGCCATCATAGGCGGTGACCGATCGCTTCGTTTGCCTAGTGATGGCCGCCTTCTCTAGATCGAAATTGAAGTCAGTCTTTTTGCTCAGGCTCCATTTCCCGGTAAGGTAGTAGCGTTCCGAGTCGCTGAATTCATAGTTGCGCCAGCTTCCGCGTTGCTCCTTGGCGGCTGCCGCCCGGAAGGCGACGCGATCACCAATCGCCTGATTGTAGTCGGCCTCTTCACGCAGCCCACCCTCTGAGCGTCCCTGCACGGCCACCGAGCCGGCATTCTTGCCGAGCATCGCGCGCTTGTTGCTTACATTGATGAGACCGCCGGGAGAGCCAATGCCGAACAGGATCGAATTCGGGCCGCGAGCTTGGTCAATTCGCTCGGTGCTGAAAGTGTCTGCCGGGAAATCCGATTTGAAAAAATTCACGGCGACGGTGCCGCCCGGAAGACCGCGCATGCGCAACTGCCGGGACGTGTTGGAGGCGAGAAAATTCTGCCCCGGCCCAGCGTTTTCACCAAAATCCAGCTCCGTGCTGAGCATATAGCGGGCGAGATCGTCCGTATTGTTGATGGCCTGATCGGTTAAAAACTGCGTGGTGAAGGCGGTGGTGGGTGCGGCCACATCCTTGAGATCGGTGCGAAGTCGACTACCGCCTAGAGTTGATTGCGCTTGGTAGCCACGATCCAGCGCAGTGGATACGGTAAAGGGAGTAAGCTCAACCACTTCCGGGCCGGCAGCTTTCTTCAGCTCATCTGCGGTCGGGGGCAACACTGGTGGATTCGCCACTGCTTGGGCGCATGCGATGGATGCACCCCAAAGCAGATTGAGGACGAGCGTGAGCCGTGCAAGGGGGAGGGACGGGCGCACGCGTTTGGAGGTTTTCATGGCCGATGGGGTAGGATGGGTGGCCGGATCTTAGACCCGGATGGGAATCACCTTACGCTTAACCTATCTCATTCGACATAGACGAATTCGGCGCCAATCTGGACTTTTTGCAATTCGAGCCCAACTGCGCCTCGGAGGGCATCCTACAACCACGAACGGGACTAAAGGTTCCCTCGCCGAGGATAGTAGCCAACAAAAAGTCCAGCGATCGACGCGGAATGTCTATGGGATCGAACGAGGGCATCGCTAACATCATTTTTCGCAGGCACCCCCCCTTTCCAACGACGTCATGACCCCTGATCTCCGTCTACCCTTCGCATTAGTTCGCCGCGCGATCGCTCGCTCCACCACGGCACTCGTTTTCATCGGCCTGTTCGGTGCAGGCATCGTGAGGTCGGCGCACGCCGCACCTCCACCCAGTGCATTTGGAGTTTGGGATCGCGGCTCTTCCTTTGATCCCAAAGACCATCCGTTTCTGAAAGGAATGGCGTTCAATGAAAAGTGGTCCGACCTCGAGAAACAGCCGGGCGTTTTCGATTGGAGCGTTTTGGATAGCGCAATGGATTCGGCTGTCCGGCGAAAGCAGTTTATCTTCCTGTCGCTGGGCGTGGGGCCAGACGCGCCAGATTGGATCTACGCCCAAGGCGTCCCGCGGGTGGAGTGCAGCGACCAGATTCATGACAGTTGGCCAGCTTATCCCTACTATCCTTCGCCGGCCTACAAAACGTTTTTCCAACGGTTAGTCACGGAATTCGGAAAGCACATCCGGAGCTACCCGAAAGAAAAACAAGAGCGCATCGTGTTCATCCAAGTGAAGACTGGGTGCACCGGCGATGAATGCGCTTACAAGGGAAACGTCATCGAGAAAAAATACGACTTGCCCGTGAGATCTCCCGCTTGGCGGGAGTTTCGCTTGTGGGTGTTTGATCAGTATGTGCAGACCTTTCAGGAAAATCGTGAGCAGCCCCAGATCGCCCTGATGTTTAACAATGTGACGCCGGATGATGAGGAAGGGAATGAGCGGGGATTTGGAGCCGAGTGGAAGTGGGTGATGGCCAACGCCCATGGCGGAGTCGGCATCAAGCTCGCCGGCAGTGCGCGTGGTCATCACTTAAGCGGGGAGCGCACGAAGATTGAAACGTGGCAACACCGACTGATCGCGGCAGAGGGCACGCCCCTGTTTGCCCGGTCTGAGATGGATCAGACGTGGACGCGGGCCATGTTTTCGGTGAACTTGCCGCTGAGCTTCTACTGGGGGGCTCTCACGGGCCTGCAAAACGGGCAAAGCATCTGGGACATCAGCGCCGGCGCCATGCAGGCGGCCAAAGAGCAGGGTTTCGACTACTCCTTCTATTTCTTTAACCGCTACGCGGGACAAATTTATCCGACGACCGCCTCCGATGCCTTCTGTGCCCTGCACAAGGGATTGGATGCCGCCGACACCAAGGCTTACTCCGAGGAGAAATTCGGCAAAGCCTCGCGCGGAAACGTGGATCGCATGCTGAAGATTTGCGCCGCGTTTTCCAACTATGGCGCAGCGGTGGACGACAAGAACGGTCTGTTGCTGGGTCAGGTCCGGCAACGCGACACGCAAACTGGACTAAACGACGTAGGGTGGGACATCTGGCCGGACAACTATGGTCGGTTCCTCGATCAGATTGATGCCGATGCTACGTCCATTCCTCTCTGGCGCGTCGGCGGCCCGATCACCAAGACCTCCTCCATCTACTCCCGCTTTGCCCGCGGCTTTGAGCACGCCACTGGCAAAGACGCCATGTATTTCAAACTACACGAAGGCTTTTCACAAAGCAGTGAACCCAAGGTCATGACATTGGTCGTCGTCTGGTATGACGGTCACGACGGCTCCACGTGGAAGCTGGATTACGACGCGGGCCAGGCGGAGATGAAGACCGCGCTGAC
>CANGHW010000164.1 GCA_947453695.1 Opitutia bacterium | reverse complement strand
GGCTGAGGCTATGAACGTTGGCCGAGAGTTCGGCCGGACGTGGATTGAGATAGTAGGTTTCGAGCCAGGCTTGCGCGGAGGATTCGGCGCGGGCAGCGGCGGAGAAAGCGAGCGCGAGGCTCGCGAGAAGGAGTGCCTTCAGGGATTTCATGACAATTTGGGTTTGGCGTTAACTGACTGCGACCCGGGTTGGGGGTTGGGCCGCTTCGGGGTCAAACCTACGCCACTACTATGAATCGTAAAGTGTGTTGTGGATGAAACCTTTTCATCCGGGCGCTCCTTTGCATTTAGACACAAAAAAGACGGAGAACGGAAGGGCTCCGGCAAACTGCCAAAAGGGTTAACCTCAATAACCCCGCCGGCTACCGCCTCCGTTCTCCGAAAGTGAATTGGGAAATTGATTTTGGTGTGTGCGCTAGAGAGGGGAGCGGGCCGCTCCCGGGCCGAGGGGCGGCACGCTCGCGGGCGGACGCCGGTAATAGGTGGCCTGCTCGTAGGCGTAGGCGTAGCTGATGATTTTGGCTTCGTCCCAGGCTCGACCGAGGATCTGCAGGCCGCAGGGCAGGCCTTCACCAAGGTAGCCACTGGGCACGGAGAGCGCGGGCCACTGGAGCGTGCTGCCGACAAAGGTGAGACTTGAGCCGAGGCCGGTCACGATACCCGCGGAAGGGGTGGCTCCGCCGCCGCCCGCCGGCACGGGCTGAGGCTCGGCGGTCATGAGCTGGGTGTTGCGGTCGCCGTTGATGACCGGGAGTTGGGACCACGTGGGGAAGATGACGGCGTCAATCTTGGCGGCGTCCATGGCCTTGGTGAAAGCGGCGCGATAGGCTGCTTCGGTTTCGAGACCCTTGATGGTGGCCGGGTCCTTCTCGGGCGGGCCGGAGGCGGCCGTGGCTTCGAGGGCGGCCTGGTGCAGCGGATGGGCCAGACGGGAATCGGCCATCGCCTGAACGGAGGAATAAGGAATGCCGGGATGCGCGGCGAACCAAACGGCGAAGTCGGCCTTCTTGCGCGCCGGCGTTTGCGGAGCGCGGGGGAGCTTCTCGATTTCGGGCACGAAGAAATCTTCGACAATCGTCGCGCCGGCCGCGCGGAGTTCGGAGAGTGTGGTCTCGAAATTGGCGATGATGCGCGGGTCGGTGACTTTGGCGGTGAAGACCTGACGGAGGACGCCGAGACGGGCGCCTTTGAGGGCGTCGCGTTTCAGCGCGGTGGTGTAGGTTTTCGGAATGTGGCCCACGGCTCGCTGGGTGGCGGCGTCGGTGGGATCGGGGCCGACGATGGCGTCGAGCAGCACGGCGAGATCGGTCACGGTGCGCGTCATCGGGCCGCCGGTATCGCGGACGCTGCTATTCGGAATAATTCCGGTGCGGGAAACGAGGCCGACCGTCGGGCGGAGGCCGACGAGGGCATTGTGAGCGGACGGCATGCGGATGGAGCCGCCGGTGTCGGTGCCGATGCCGACGAGGGCGAAATTCGCCGCGATGCTGGCGCCCGTGCCGCCGCTGGAGCCGCCCGTGGCGTAGGCGGTGTTGTAGGGATTCCG
The DNA here is from genome assembly GCA_947453695.1 of Opitutia bacterium. Taxonomy (GTDB): domain Bacteria; phylum Verrucomicrobiota; class Verrucomicrobiia; order Opitutales; family Opitutaceae; genus GAS368. Next base: position 9,999 of record CANGHW010000164.1, on the reverse strand, counting down.
ACAGAAGCCCGGGAGGACGGAGTTGATGTTATCGCCGCCGCCGTTGGTGAATTCGGAGAGGGAGGCTTTGCCGAGGATGATGCCGCCTGCGGCCTTGATCTGCGCGACGAGCGGGGCGTCGGTCGGCGCGTAGTAGTTCTTCCAGCCTTGGAATCCGGCCGTCGTGGGCATGCCTAGGGCGTCGATGCAGTCCTTGACGAGGACGGGCACGCCGTGGAGCGGGCCGGCGAGCTTGCCGGTGGCCTTAAGCTTCGCATCGAGGGCGTCGGCCTCGGCGAGTGCCTGCGGATTGAGGTTGATGATCGAATTGATGTGCGGGCCGCGCTGGTCGTAGGCGGCGATGCGCTCAAGGTAGGCGGCGACGATCTGGCGGGTCGTGACCTCGCCGCGGAGATAGGCGGCCTGCACGCCCGCGATCGTGGCTTCCTCCACGGGATAGGGCGCGGCGGAGACCGCAGACTGCAGTCCGACGACGGCGGCGAGCGTGGCGAGAGCGTGGCGGAGCGGTTTCATCAGACGGCGGTGGGTTTCACGTAACCGCCCGTCTTGCTCTCGATGAAGGCGAGGGCGGCAAGGACGACATCGTCGCGCCACGGCTGGCCGACGACCTGGATGCCGAGTGGGAGATTGTCCTTTTCGGCGGTGGCGCAGCGCACGACGCCGGCGGGCCAGCCGGTGGTGTTGTATTGGCTGGTGTAACTGGCACCGGTCCAGTTGCGCGGCCGTTCAGCGTCGTGAGTGATGGGCGCGGAATTGGACGCGGGACAAATGATGAGGTCGTATTTTTCGAACCACGCGAGCTGCTCGGATTTGATGGCATCCATCTCCTCGCAGAGGCGCGTGAAGTCGGGCGAAGGTAGCACGTCACCGTCGAGGCGAAGACCGGGGGAGGACTGCGTGGTGCCGTGGAGCTTGAGGAGCCGGCGGATGTGCTCGCGGCTGTCGGCGCCGTTGAACTTGTTCCGGATTTCGCCGAGCTCCTTCATTTTTGGTGGCGCATCGGCGGTGATGGAGGCGACACCCAAGGCCGAGAAATAGCCGACGCATTGCTTCACCGTGGCCTGAAGCTCGGCGGTGGGCGCGACCTGACCGTTGGTGGAGTAGTAGGCGATGCGGAGTTTCTTCAGATCAACGGCCGCGGGATCGCCGAACGGCACGGGCGCCATAGTGGCGTCGGACCAATCGGGGCCGCTGATGATCGGCATGAGCAAGGTGAGATCCTCGACGCGACGGGCGAGGGGGCCGGTCTCTTGAAACGATTCGAACGGGCCGCCGTAGCCGACAATGTGGCCGGTGCGCGGGACCATGCCGAGCGTGGGCTTCAGGCCGGCGATGCCGTTGGCGAAGGCCGGGCCGCGGATGGAGCCGCCGTAGTCGGAACCGAGATCAAAGCTGGAGCCGCCGGACGCGACGATGGCGCCGGCGCCGCCGGAGGAGCCGGACGGCTGGTAGTTGAGATGATAGGGATTGCGGGTGAGGCCGTAGACGAGATTGACGGTGCCCTTGCCGCCACCGCCAAGGGTGAACTCGGGGGTGTTGGTCTTGCCGAGGAGAATGGCGCCGGCCTCGCGGCAGCGCGCGACGATCGTGGCGTCTTTGCCGGGGACGAAGTTCTTGCGGCCCAACGTGCCACCGGTGGAGACGACGCCGGCGGTGTCGAAGGAGTCTTTGATGGTCATCGGCACGCCATGCAGGGCGCCCTTGGATTTGCCCTGTGCTAGCAGCGCATCGGCCTCAGCGGCTTCGGCGAGGGCGCGTTCGGCGCAGAGCGCGACGACAGCGTTGATCTTCGGATTGACGGCGGCGATGCGGGCGAGGTGGAGCTTAACAACCTCGGTGGCGGAAAGTTTTTTCGTGCGGATGAGGCCGGCGAGCTTGGTCGCGCTCATGAAGAGCGGATCGGTCGTGGTGTCGGTCGAAGCGAGATAGCTCGCGCCGGAGGACTCGGCCGCGCGGAGGCGAGCGAGCAGGCCACTCGCGACGAAGGCCGTGGCGACGGTCGCGGTGGAGTGTTGGAGAAAACGGCGGCGGGAGGCGGGACGGGAAAAGGACATGGGCGGAGCGGGACGGTCGCGGGGAGGTGCGGGCGGATCAGATCGGCGGGCGTTGCCAGCCGCCGGTCTTACTCTCGACGAAGGCGGAGGCGGCGAGCGCGATGTCGTCGCGCCACGGCGGCGCGGTGAGCATGAGGCCGATAGGAAGTTTTTCGGGGCTGGTGCCGGCGCGGACAACGGCGCTCGGGTAGCCGGTGGTATTGAACATCCCGGTGTAGCTCGTGCCGGGGCGCCACGTGGTGCCCTGCGTGCCGAGGTTGATCGGCTGGGCGGGCTTGGCGGCAGCGGGGCAGAGGATGAGGTCGTAGTTCTTCAGCCAGGCGAGCCACTTCATTTTGTTGGCGTCCTGTTTCTCCCAGAGCTCGATGAGTTCGGCGGTGCTGGTGGTGCCGACGCCATAGCGCGCGACGACGGTCGGGGAGACGGCCTTGCTGTCCCATTTATCGGCGAGGCGCTTGAGGTAACTCCAGCCGCAGGCGGCCATGAATTTGAAACGGATTTCCTCCAGCTCGAGGATCAGGTCCTTCGGGCAATCCTCCGTGACGGTGGCGCCGGCTTCAGCGAACATTTTGGCGGCCGCGCGGACGGTGTCCTGTGTCTCGGGGGTGGTCTCGGTGAGTTGGTTCGAAGGGAAAAAGGCGACGCGGAGTTTGGCGATGTTGACCGCAGCCGGATCGCGCCACGGCACGGGAGCCATGGCGGCATCGCTGAAGTCAGGTCCGCTCAAGATTGGCATGAGCAGCGTGAGATCCTCGACGCGACGGGCCATCGGGCCAAGCTCCTGCCAGCTATCGAGGTAGCCGCCGTATCCGACGATGTGACCGGTGCGCGGAACGCGACCGTAGGTGGGCTTGATACCGGCGATGCCGTTGTTGTGCGCGGGACCGCGGATGGAGCCACCCCAGTCGGTGCCGATATCGAATGGTGAACCGCCGGCGGCCACAATCGCACCGGCGCCACCGGAGGATCCGGCGGTCGAGCGGGTGACATCGTAGGGATTCTTGGTGGTGCCGTAGACGATGTTGGCGGTCGTCGAGATGCCGGGGATGCCGCCGCCAGCGAGGGTCCACTCGGGCGTGTTGGTTTTGCCGAGCAGCACGGCGCCGGCGGCGCGGAGGCGGGCGACGACCGTGGCGTCTTTCGGCGGCACATAGTTCATGCGACCGGCGGTGCCGGCCGTGGAAATCACGCCGGCAGTATCGATGGAGTCCTTAATCGTGAACGGCAGGCCGTGGAGCGGCCCGAGGGACTTGCCGGCGGCGAGGGCGGCATCAGCTGCCTTGGCCTCGGCGAACGCGCGCTCGCGGCAGAACTGCACGACAGCGTTGATCTTCGGGTTGACGGCGTCGATGCGCGCGTAGTGCGCCGTGACGGCTTCGACGGAGGAGATCTTTTTCGCGGCGATGAGCCCCGCGAGTTTCTTGGCCGACATGAAGACCGGATCATTTTCCGGGTCGGTGCTGGCGCCGGCGGCGCGGGCGGTGCCGGTGGCCAGTGCGGTCGTGGCGAGGAGGGGGAAGCCGCGGAGAAAGGCTCGGCGAGAGTGGGGCGCAGCAGACCGGGACGGCGAAGGCGGGAGAGTGGACATGGGGGCGGTGGCGTGACGCCGCACGGATCGTCGCCGGAGGAACCACGGGGGAAGCACTAGCCCGCCGAACTGCCCTTGGTCTTGACGACCGCGGAACGATACGGCGAAGCGAGCAACGACGCGGGAGATTCAGCTCACGAGGCGAAACGGCGGAGAGTGATTGGCGTCCAGCTCAGAGCAGGACAGGTGCCAGCCGTTTGCGGACGTGTGATTTTCCGCAGGATAGAGCGGTGAAGGCGCGGCCCGGAGGAACCGGGCATGAAAAAGCCGCGCGGACGACCGCGCGGCGAAGAGGTAACCGAAAGGCGGCGCAGCTCAGTATTCGAGCTTCTCGATGCCGAGGAGGGGCGTCGTGGCGGGAAGTTTGCGCTGCGGGTTGGCCTTCTCGTAGGCGTAGGCGAGGCGGATGATGGTCGGCTCGTCGTAGAGTTTGCCGAGGATCTCCATGCCGACGGGGACGCCGTCGGTGTTGAAGCCAGCGGGGACGGTGAACGTGGGCAGGCCGGTGGCGGTGGAGAGGCGGTTGCCGTTGCCTACGATGCGGGTGGTGGGATCGGTTAAGGGAACGGGCGTCTCGCCTTTGCCGGGAGCGGCTTCGGCGATCGTGCGGACGGGCTTCGTTTCGTGCGGGTAGACGAGGGCGTCGAGCTTCCAGCGAGCCATCACCTCGTGGACGAAGGCGCGGAGGACGCGGCGGCCCTCAAGCTTGGCGAGATACTCGGCATTGCCGGTGAGGCCGGGGGCAGCCTGCTCGTCAGCGTAGCGGGTCTTCAGGCGACCGAGGACACCGCCGGTGGCGAGCATGTCGGGGATCGTCTTGATGGGGAACTGCGGGCCGCGGGAGGCGAAGTAGGCTTCGAGGGCGGCGCGGTTTTCGGCGTTGCCGTAGTTGGTGTCGCGGACGATCTCCCAGAGGTTGGCGCCGACGGGAAGCGGGTCGATGACGATAGCGCCAGAGTCCTTGAGCTTCTTGATGGCGGCGTCGACGAGGGCGACGGCGGGTTTGTCTTCCTCGGCGTTGCCGAAGAGTTCGCGGACGACGCCGATGCGAGCGCCCTTGAGGCCATCGGCGCGGAAAGAGGAGCGGTAATTGTCCGTCGGCGTGTGGCCGAGGCCGCCGTAACTGAAAAGGTCGGACGCATCGGTGCCGGCCATGACCGACATCACGAGGGCGGCGTCGGTGACGCTGCGAGCCATCGGTCCGGCGCGGTCGTAGGTGATGGAAATCGGGATGATGCCGCCGCGGGAGACGAGGCCTTCGGAAGGCGAGAAGCCGACGAGGTTGGCCTTGGTGGAGGGATTGCGGATCGAGGAGCCGGTCTCGGTGCCGAGGCCAACCCAGCCCATCAGGGTGGTGACACCCACGCCGGAACCGCCGGAGGAGCCGCCGGGGATTTTCTCAAGGTTGTAGGGGTTGAGCACCTGGCCGCCGATGGAGCTGGTGCCGGTGGAGCCGCGGGCGAATTCGTCGAGGTTGGTCTTGGCGAGGATGATGGCGCCGGCGGCGCGCAGGCGGGAGACGGTGAAGGCGTCGCGCGGCGGAGTGGTGCCGGCGAGGGCCTTGGCGCCGCCGGTCGTGGGGAGGTCAAAGGTGTCGTAGTTGTCCTTCACAAGAATGGGCACGCCGTGGAGGACGGAGCGGGGGCCCTTGGCCTTGCGCTCGGCGTCGAGTTCGCGGGCGATCTCGAGAGCGCGCGGGTGGAGCGTGAGGATGGCGTTGAGCTTGGGGCCGGCCTGATTGTAGGCCTCTATGCGCTTCAGATAAACGGAGACGACGCGCTCGGAGGTGAGGCCGGCGTCGTAGGCTTTCTGGAGGTCGAGGATGGTGGCGGTCTCGAGGTCGAGGGTCGCGGCGGAGAGAAGGCCCAAGGAACAAGGGCCAAGGACCAAGGCGAGGGCAGCAAGGCGGAAGGGGCGGAGGAGGCGCATGAGTGGAGAGAGGAAATGAACGAGCGGAGGGCGGGGCGGTGACGGTGGTTTGTCCCGTCTCTCACGAGGCGGGCTACGCGGAGGGGAAGGGGCGGGCGGGACGCCCGCGCTCCCGGGTCAATACTCGTCGAAGATGCGTTTGATTTCCTTCGGATCGCTGGTCTTCGAGAGAGCGAATTGGAGGAGCATGCGGGCCTTCTCGGGCGTGAGATTGTCGGCGGGGATGACGCCGGATTCACGACGGCGGGGAGTGTCCTGCACGCGACCGCCGCGGGTGCGGGCGGTGACGACGACGACGACGCCTTTCGCTTGCGCGCGCTTGATCGCCTCGGTCTGGCCAGTCGGGCCGCCGGTGGGACTGCCGGCGCCGGTGCCGTCGACGACGATGCCTTTCACGCCCTGGGCGACCATGGCGTCGAGGATGTAGCCGGGGGCCTCGGTGTAGGCGTAGGCGACTTCGACGTCGGGGAGTTTCTCCGGGAGGGAGGCGATGTTGAACTCGGATTTGAAGGTGTGGCGACGCGTCGGCTCAGAGTAGAATTTGACGATGTCGGGATCCGCCACGCCCATGACACCGAGGTCGATGCTCTGGAAAGTTTGCACGCGGTAGGCGCTTAACTTGGTGACGTCGCGGGCGGCGTTGATGTTTTGATTCATGGCGTGGAGGACGCCCTTGCCGGCGGCGGCGGGGGTGGCGGCGACGCGCACGGCGTTATACATGTTGAGCGGACCATCGCCGCTGAGAGCGCTCCACGGACGCTGCGAGCCGACGAAGACGACGGGCTTCTTGATGTTGACGGCGAGGTTCATGAACCACGCGGTCTCGGCCATGGTGTTGGTGCCGTGCGTGACGACGATGCCGTCGACCTTGGAGTCGTTGGCGAGCTCCTGGAGGCGCTTGGCGACCTTGTAGAGCTGGTCGGAGGTGGTGCCACCGGCGGCGGGAGCGTTGGCGGGCGGGCGGAAATCTTCGGTGGTGACGCGAGCGACGAGGGCGAGGTCGGGCAGATCGGCGACCCATTTTTCCGGATCGACGCGCGGGACGCCGGGGCCGCCGTAGTTGGTGATGTTGAGCCGGTCACCGGGGGCTTGAGAGGCGATGGTGCCGCCCATGGACAGCAGGACGACGTGCGGAAGATTGAGGCCGGGCGGCGCGATGGGCGGGATTTCTTGGGCGGCGAGACGTGTGGCAACAAAGAGCACGGTCAGGCTGACCGTGCTACGGAGGCGGAGGAAAGTGGTGCACATGGAGGCGGAGGAAAAGGTTGGGAGAAGGAGGAGTGAGGGTGGCCGGCGGGCGGGAGGTGCGGCTCAATACTCGTTGAAGATGCGTTGGAGCTCCTTCGGGTCGGTCGTCTTGGTCAGAGCGAGGCGGAGGAGGACGCGGGCCTTTTGGGCGTTGAGGTTGTCGGCGGTGATCACGCCGCGGCCGGCGGTGCGCTCGCTTAGGACCACGCGGCCGGAGCCCTTGCGATCGCTCTGCACGATCACGATGCCCTTGGATTGGGCGAACTGCGTGGCCTTGGCGAAGGACGGGGCGCTGTCGTTGAGGATGATCCCTTTCACGCCGGCGGCGACGAGGCCCTCGATGGGCGCGGGAGACGCTTCCTGGTAGCCGTAGACGATGTCGACGGCGGGGAGCGTCTCGAGCTTCGAGATGTCGAACTCGCTCTTCGCGGTGTGGCGGGTGAGCGGCGTGCGGTAGAATGCAATGCGATCGGAATCGGAGTAGCCGATGGGACCGAGCTCGCGGGAGACGAACGTCTCGACGCGGTAGGTGTTGTTCTTGGTGACGAAACGCGCGGAGTGGATGGTGTCGTTGAGGAGGACCATGACGCCCTTGCCGACGGCCTCGGGGGCGGCGGCGGTGCGCACGGCGTTGAGTAAGTTGAACGGACCATCGCGGCTGATGCCGGTCCACGGACGCATGGCGCCGACGACCACGACGGGTTTGTCGGATTTAACCGTGAGGTGGAGGAAGTAGGCGGTCTCCTCGAGCGTGCCCGTGCCGTGGGTGACGACGGCGCCGGCGACCCCGGGCTTGGCGAGCTCGGCATTGATGCCCTTGGCGAGTTTGAGGAGCAGCTCGGTGGTCATGCCGGGACTGCCGATGTTGGAGATCTCGATCGGCTCGACGGTGGCGAACTGCTTCAGTTCGGGGAGATCGGCGATGAGTTCCTCGGGGGAAACCTTACCGTCGGAATACTCGGCCAGCTTTTGGCGATGAGCGCCCTTGCTTTGGATCGTGCCGCCGGTGGTGAAGAGTTTGACGACGGGAAGTTCGGCGGCGTGGACGGTGAGGCTGAGGAGAAGGCCCAAGGCCCAAGATCCAAGGACCAAGGGGCGGAGGCGGCGGGAGACGTGGAGGAGATTCATGGTCGAAGAGGAAGGGTGGGAGCTTTGGCGATTATTGACCGAGTTTGTCGCCGGGGAGGGCGGGCGTGGTGACGGGAAGGCGGAGGGCGTGGGTGGCCTGCTCGAAGTCGTAGCCGTAGCCGAGGAGCTTGCCCTCGGTGAAGGCGCGGCCGAGGAGCGAGATCGCGACCGGGAGGCCTTCGGACATGCCGGCGGGAAGGACGAGGTCGGGGAAGCCGGTGATGTTGGCGATGTTCAACGGCGACGTCTGGCCGCCGCCGGCCCGCGTGGCGGACGGGGGAGGCGTGATGAGCGAGACGGGCTCGGGGGACGTGGGGTAGAGGATTGCGTCGAGTTTGTGGTTCGCGAAGACGCCCTCGATGGAGGCGCGGATGAAGGAGGCGCCGTGGGTCTGGGCGGCGATGTAAACGGGATCGGTGAGCTCGAGCGCGTGCTTCGCAGAATAGGCGAGGCCGTAGGCTTTTTCTGGACTGCGGTAGCCGGACTTCGGGTCGTTGGCGCGGGCGGCGAGCTCGTTGAGATTCTTCGGGTAGGACGGTCCGACGGTCTTCAGGTAGTCGGCGATCTGGGCTTTGAACTCGGCGGTGCGGACGGTGTTGTAGATGGCGGAGCGCGACTGGAGGACGGCGGGCGGGATAACGATGGGATCGACGATCACGGCGCCCTGAGCGCGAAGAGAGGCGATGGCGGCATCGACGACAGCGTCGATGCCCTTGTCCTTGCCCATGAAGTCGCGGGCGATGCCGATGCGGGCGCCCTTGAGCGCGCCGACGCGGAGATTCTTGGTGTAGTCGGCTTCGGCGCGACCAGCGCCTTTTTTGGTAGAGTCGTCGGCGGGATCGACGCCGGCCAGAACGGAGAGGGCGACGGCGGCGTCGGTGACATTGCGGGCGAGCGGCCCGACGGTGTCGTAGCTGAGGGCGAGCGGAACGACGCCGTCGCGGGAGACGAGGCCGTGAGTGGTCTTGAGGCCGACGACGCCGCAGGCGGCGGACGGGCCGCGGACGGAAGCGGCGGTGTCGGTGCCGAGACCGAATTGGGCGAAGGTCGCGGCGACGGCGGCGCCGGTGCCACCGGAGGAGCCGGACGGACCGCGCGTGAGATCGTGGGGATTGCGGGTCTGGCCGCCCAGAGAGGAAAAGCCGTTGGGGACGTTGCCGGCTTTGATGACGGCGGGATCGGTGGCGCCGCTCACCGAGCCGCCGCCGCCGGCGAACTCGGAGAGATTTACCTTCGCGATGATGATCGCGCCGGCGGCGCGGAGCTTCTTCACGACGAACGCGTCATCGGGCGGAATCGAGCCGGCGAGGAGCTGGGAGCCGGCCGTGGTGGGCATGTCGAAGGTGTCGTAGTTATCCTTGAGCACGATCGGAATGCCGTGGAGCGGGCCGCGGACCTTGCCGGCCTTGCGCTCGGCATCGAGGGCCTTGGCCTCGGCGAGGGCTTTTGCGTTGAGCAAGATGACGGAGTTAATCGTTGGTCCCTGCTGATCGTAAGCAGCGATGCGCGCGAGGTAGGTCGAGAGGAGTTTCTCGGAGGTGAGTTTCCCGGAGGAGAGGGCGGTTTGGAGCTCGGGGATCGTCGCGGTCGCGAGATCGAGGGGCGCGGCACGCAGAAGGCCCAAGGAGCAAGGTCCAAGGACCAAGGAGAGGAGGGCGAGGCGGAGGGAGCGGAGGAGGCGCGGCATGGGCGGAGAAGTAGGATTTAAGGGGAGAGCGGATCAGGTGCCTTTGATGACCGGGGGCTTCGGCGTGGCGGGCGTGAGCGGGGGCTGGCGCTTGTGCCACTCGGTCGCTTTCTCGTAGGCGGCGGCGAGGGCGAGGATCTTGCCCTCGGAGAAACGCGGGCCGGCGATTTGCAGGCCGATGGGGAGGCCGCTCTTGCTGAAGCCGCAGGGAATCGAGATCGCGGGCAGGCCGAAGACGTTGAATTGAAAACAATTCGAGGTGACTGCCGGATCGGAGGGCGTGGTGTCGTAGGCCCGCTTGATGAGATCATCCACCGCGGGGGGCAAAATGCGCTGGGTCGGGACAACAACGACATCGACGCCGG